>JBAXKX010000008.1:0-25943 GCA_037135115.1 Rhodospirillaceae bacterium | reverse complement strand
CCAAATGCAGTTGCCGCTTGACCAACGAGGTCTCAACCCCCAGTAACCCGGCCATGGGGTGGCGCTGACCGTTGCCGTCGGTAAGTCCCTGGCCAAGTACCATATAGCCTCCGCACTCACCGAATACCGGTTTGCCCGCTTTGGCTGCGGCGGCAAGGCCATCGTGAAAGTTGCGGTTGCCGGCAAGCTGGCCAGCGTGCAGTTCGGGATAGCCGCCGGGGAGATATACCGCATCGGCGTCATCTCTCGGACCCTCGTTGGCCAGTGGCGAGAATGGCAGTGTCTCGACACCAAGGGCGCGCCAAGCCGCCAGCAGCCAGTCATAGGCAAAGGAGAAGGCGACATCACGGGCAATCGCGATGCGCTGGCCTAGTGGCGGCAAGCAGGTGATCTTTTTTATTATAGAGGGTAGGTTATTTATAGAGGGTAATCTCAGGGGGCGGGCCACGGCGCACAAGGCCGGCAGGTCGATTTCGTGCCCGGCAAATATTGCGGCCCTCTCCAGGAATGCCTCGAGGTCGGGATGTTCGGCGGCTTGAACCAATCCGAGGTGGCGGTCGGGCAGGGCGAGTTCAGGCCGTCGTCGCACGCAGCCCAGCACCGGCACCCCTAGTGCTTCCACCGCCTCGCGCAGCATCCGCTCGTGGCGTTCGCCGCCCACCCGGTTGAAAATCACTCCGGCTAGCCGCAGCCCGGGGCGGAAACGGTCGAAGCCAAGCACGGTGGCGGCGGCCGATGTCGCCTGACCCTTGACATCAACAATCAGTACTAACGGCCAACCGGTGGCAAGGGCGAGGTCGGCGGTGGAGCCAGAGCCTGAACCTATGGCCGGACCATCGAATAAGCCCATTACTCCTTCGGCGATCACCAGCTCTGCATCAAGGGCGGCATTCCATGCCAGCCGGGCCAGAGTTTGCGGCCGCATTGCCCAAATATCAAGATTGAGGCAGGGTCGGCCAGAGGCTGCGGCGTGGAAAGCTGGGTCGATGTAATCGGGTCCAGCTTTGACCGAAGCCACTCGGCGTCCCTGGTTTCGCAAGCACCGCAGCACCGCCAGTGTTAAAGTGGTCTTGCCGCAAGATGAGGCCGGCGCAGCCAGCACTAGACCAACCGGCGCCGCCAGCACTAGACCAACCGGCGCCGCCAGCACTAGACCAACCGGCGCTTGATCATAGGATGCCGCAGTTCCTGTTCCTGCACTCATAAACCTGCCGAGTCAGTCAAGCTAGCCGTCCTACCGAGCCAGTCAAGCGAGGCGCGTAGCCGCACAACCTCGCCGATCACCACCAAGGCAGGCGGTTCGACTCCGGCTCCGACTGCGGCGGCTTGGCCAAGGGTGGTCTCGATGACCTGCTGCCTGGGCGTTGTGGCATTGCGAACAAAGGCTACCGGCTCGTCAAACGGCCTTCCGCCGGCTAGCAGCAGCGGCACGATGGCGTGGAGGTTGCGTAGCGCCATGAACAGCACCAGCACCGGCGAGCCTCGGGCCAACGCTCCCCAGTCCAGGTCGGGAACCTTACCGTTGACATCGTGACCGGTGATGAAGGTTGCGGCTTCGTTGATGCCACGGCAGGTCAGAGGAATCCCGGCATAGGCTAGCCCGCCAAGCCCGGCTGACACTCCGGGAATTACCCGGAAGCGGACGCCAGCCGCGACCAGCGCCAGTAACTCTTCGGCACCGCGGCCGAACACCAGGGGATCGCCACCCTTTAGCCGTAGCACCCGTCGCCCGAGCCGAGCCAGCTCGACCAGCTGGGCGCAGATGTCCTCCTGCTTGCATGAAGGTAGCCCGCCGCGTTTGCCGCAGTCGATCAGCGTGGCGGTCGGCCTGGCCATCGCGAGCACCCTCTTGTCGATGAGTGCGTCATAAAGTACCACCTCGGCGTTGCGCAGCGCATGCATGGCATGGAGGGTCAACAGGCCCGGATCGCCGGGTCCGGCCCCCGCCAGCCACACCCAGCCGGATTCGAACACCGGGAAGACAAGTTCGGAAAATGGAGTTATGGGCTGATCGACCACGCTGAGATTGTTCCTTGGGCTTGGAAGCTTTGCTATGCCATGGATCGGCTAAACCACCGGGCCGGGTCAAGCATAGAGTACCGGGGGGCGCGGGGGGAAAGCGGAAATGGTGCTGGTTCTTGCCATCCCGCCGGTGTCTGCGGTGGCGGCGTTCGCCGCTTGCCGTGATCGGCCGATGACGGCCATGCTTGATAGCGCGGCGGAGGAGGGGGGAGGACGCTTCAGTTTTGTGGCGGTTGATCCCTTTCGGGTGATCGTCGCTGGTGCCGCCGGGGTCATGGTTGACGGCGTGGCGGTTGCGGGGGATCCCTTTGCGGTGCTTGAGGACCAGTTGGCGCGGTTTACCTTGCTCAACGACGAGGATTCGCCGGTGCCGTTTCGCACCGGGGCGGTCGGGTTTCTTGGTTATGAGCTTGGCCGCCATCTTGAGCGATTGCCGTTGCCTCGGCCCGATCGGTGGGGATTGCCCGAGATGGTGGTCGGGCTTTATGACCTGATAGCCGCCTTTGATCACCAGACCGGCGGGGCCTGGATCATTGCTAGTGGTTTTCCCGAAACTGACGCTGCCGCCCGCGCCTCGCGGGCATCAAGACGGGCCGCTTGGCTGCGACGGCGGCTGGCTATGGTTCCCGCGCTGCCCGCCCCGCCTGCGTTCTCCGCCCCGCCCGCGCCGCCGAGACAAGGCGTGGTGTGGGTGCCGGATATCTCGCTTCACAGCTACCATGAGCGGGTTGAGCGGATTATTGCCTATATCCGGGCCGGAGATATCTTCCAGGCCAACTTCACCCAAGGTTTCACTGCGCCATGTCCGGCCGGGCTGGACCCGTTTGAGCTTTACCGACGGCTGCGCAGCCTGACTCCGGCACCGTTTGCAGCCTGTCTCGACTGCGGTGGTGGGTTGTGGCTGGCTGGAGCCTCGCCCGAGCGCTTCTTGGCCCTTGATGCCGCTGGCAGGGTTGAGACTCGGCCCATAAAGGGCACCCGGCCACGCGGTGCCAGCCCTGAAGCCGACACAATTTTACTCGCTGAACTGGTTGCCAGCGGCAAGGATCGGGCCGAAAACCTGATGATCACCGATTTGTTGCGCAACGATCTCGGCCGGGTATGTCAGGTCGGCAGTATTGCCGTGCAAAGCCTGATCAAGCCGGTAAGCTTTGCTTCGGTTCATCACCTAGTCTCGTTGATCGAAGGCCGCTTGCGCCCAAGTCTGGGTCCGGTTGACCTATTGCGCGCGGCCTTTCCCGGTGGCTCGATTACCGGTGCCCCTAAGATAAGGGCGATGCAGATCATCGCCGAACTGGAAGCCGGCCGCCGCAGTCCCTATTGTGGGGCGGTGGTCTGGATCGGTTTTGATCGTACGATGGACAGTTGCATCACTATACGCACGTTGGTAGTTACTGGGACCGTCACCGGGACTGCCAACGGCCGGGCTGTGATCGCCCAGGCTGGCGGCGGAATTACCGCCGAGTCGTGCCCTGAACTGGAGTATCAAGAGCTGCTGGTCAAGGTCCGGCCCTTGCTGGCCACCCTGTCGCCGGGATGCGAGATAACATGAGTAACGGTTTGCAATCTGACCCCAAACAGCCGGTGCTGTGGCTGAATGGCCGTTTGATGCCCGTGGCGGCGGTT
Organism: Rhodospirillaceae bacterium; assembly: GCA_037135115.1. Classification (GTDB taxonomy): domain Bacteria; phylum Pseudomonadota; class Alphaproteobacteria; order Azospirillales; family Azospirillaceae; genus BOG-933. Next base: position 22,295 of record JBAXKX010000008.1, on the reverse strand, counting down.
CGGATCGATCCTGCCGATCGCGGCTGGACGCTGGGTGATGGCGTGTTTGAGACGATTTATTGCCCGGAAGGCCGTCCGGCCCACCTTGACGCTCATCTTGATCGTTTTGCAGAAGGTGCCATGGTGCTTGCGATCCCCCTGCCGTTGACGTTGGCTGGCATTGCCTTGGCGCTGGCCTCAACCCTGGCAGCCAACCTTGATACCAACCTGGATACCGACCGGACGGGAGCGGCCGTCGTTCGCCTGACCCTGACGCGGGGCGTCGGTCCTCGCGGTTTGCTGCCGCCGCCGCTGTCGGCGTCGCTGCCGACCTTGTTGATTACTTCTACGTTGGTTACCGGAGTGGCGGTTACCGCCCCGCTTGGACTGAGCGTGATAATCGCAACCGTTACCCGCCGCAATGAAATGTCGCCATTGGCTCGAATTAAGTCGCTCAATTATCTTGATGGCGTTTTGGCCCGAATCGAGGCCGGGAGCCGTGGTGCCGACGACGCGATCTTGCTCAATACCAAAGGATTGGTGGCAGAAGCTACCGCTTCAAATCTATTGGCTGTGTTCGGTGGGCGCTTGGTGACGCCGCCTGTGGCCGATGGCGCCTTGCCCGGCATACAGCGCCGTGCGATACTGGACAAGGCTGGTGCCTGTGAGGCTTCGCTATCGGTGAGCGACTTATTGCGGGCCGATGAGGTGATTTCCTGCAATTCCCTTGGCCTGCATCCGCTTGTCAGTATTGATGGCCACCCGGTAGGAACCGGTGCGCCCGGGCGGGTATTTGCTCGGCTGGCAAGCATGGGCCTGCATCTGGACTAATGTATCAGGACAATGCATTAATGGAATTTTGACGGGGGGTTATGTCCATGACAGTCTGTGCCTGTGGATCCGGCTTGGATTTTGATGATTGCTGCGGACCCGTCCTTGCTGGTCGGCCGGCGCTCACGGCTGAATCTTTGATGCGTTCTCGTTACTCGGCATTTGTCCTGCGCGATCTTGACTATATTCAACGGTCCCAGGGGCGGGAAGTCAACCAAGATTTTAATCGCCTGGAGGCCGAACGGGCCTTGGAGGAGACAGAATGGCAAAGACTTGAACTGCTAGGAGTGGTCCAAGGCGGTGTTGATGATGACATTGGCCATGTCGAATTTATTATTCACCACACCCGGCGAGGAAAGCCATTGACTCAGCACGAATTGGCAAGTTTTTGCCGAGAAGATAGTGTTTGGTTATACTACGGCGGCTAGCTCAATCCTAAATCCCCTCCTCGCAATATTGTAAAAATTGGTAGGAACGAGTTGTGCTCCTGCGGATCGGGGAAAAAATACAAGAAATGCTGTGGGTTATGATTGGTAATAGCGCAAAGGTCGGATAGTAGTGCTATGATTGAGCAGCGGTTTGGTTGCACCGTGTGTGGTGAATGCTGCTACGGTAGGCTTCCGTTGACTATTGGCGACGCCCTTGCCAATGCCGGACGCTTTCCCCTGGCCATGGTATGGACGCCGGTTCGTCAGGCGAGCCGGTCATTTGAACTCACCGCGCGGTTGGGAACCACCGTGAAGCTGCGCAACCGCAAGATTGTCGCGGTTCTGATCGCCCCGACCGCCTACATGCCGCCAAGCTTTTCCTGCCCGGCGTTGTTACCTGATAAACGGTGCTCCATTCATGCCGAAAAGCCGTTAAGGTGTCGGGCGATGCCTTTCTTTCCCTATCGAGAAGAGCGGGATCAGGTTGACATGCTGGTGCCGCGCAAGAGCTGGGCCTGTGACGTCTCAGATGCCGCTCCCGTCGTTTATTCTGGCAAGAAGATTGTCGAAAGCGCGGATTTTGATCGTGAGCGTTCGGAACTTCTGGCACAGGCGCCAGCTTTGCGTGATTATGCCGAGTCGATGCTCAGCCAGACGCCTATGTTGATGGATCATTTGATCAAGGCGGCGATGAACTCGGCTTCTGGGCATGTAATTGTCAATTTTTCTTCATTTATTCGCCATAATAGAGAATATGACATGAAGGCATTCGCCAAGACACAGCATCCGGTGCTGGTCGAATTTGAAAACCGGACTGCGGCAACGCCCGCTTTGGCAGAATTTCACAAATATTATTGCGAATGGGCCGCTGAACTTGAGTGGTACGCCAAACGGCCCGCAGCCTCGCCCTTGTCCGATGACAAGCCCCGATATATCCTAAGCTAGCGCGCCGTATCGGGCGTATTTTTAGTTTTGATCGAGTTGGAGGTTGATTCCCGTGTCATTACCGAATGTCTTCCCAATTATGGCGCTTGGCCTTGCTGTGGCCCTTGCGATTTCTCCGGCCACTGCGGCCACTGTGGCCACTGCTGAAAAATTTTCCGGTAGCGAAAGCGTCCAGATCGCCGAAGTTAACGGGTTGGCCGTGGTCGGTGCCTTTTATGATACTTTGCTCGCGACCATGAAGGAGGGGCCGGCCCTGAAATTTGTGGGCAGATTTACCCGACTGACTCCGGCGGTCAACCAAGCTTTTGATATGAATTCAATGACCAGAATCGCCTCCGGCGCTCAATGGTCGTCTATTTCCCCTGTGGATCGAGCGCGGTTGGTCGAAGTCTTCACCCGTTTCAGCATCTCCAACTACGCCTCAAACTTCGACAGCTTTGATGGTGAGAAATTTGAGATTCTGCGCGAGGTTGCCGCTCCGGGCGGAGGGGTCGGCAGCGTGATTGTAGAAACCCAATTGATCCTGAAGTCGGGAAAGACTCACCGGCTCGGCTACCTGCTGCGACCGAGCCAGGACGGACTGCGCATCATTGACGTTATCTATGGTGGTATCAGCGAACTTGCCGCTCGGCGCTCTGAATTTGCTTCGGTGCTTAATACTGGTGGTGCCAATGCACTTTATGAGCAGCTTGAACTCAAAACCCGTGAGCTTGGGGATAAATAGCCCGACAATTGATTATAGAAACAAAATAGTACCCAGGAAATCAAAGCGGCGGCCCATAACTTGGAGCCGCCGTTTAATTATACAGTAGATTGCCCGCCAGTTTACTTTGGTCCTGCCGTCCCACTCCGGTCCTGGGCGTTGTAGAAGTCGAAGCTGGGATAGGACAAGCTTTCCGGTACGGCCTGACCTGACAATTCCTTGGCACGGCGCTGACGCACCATGCTGCGGACTTGGGCGTAGAAATCGATCGAGGTTTTTTCCAGTGCTTCCATCGGGTCGATGTATTCTGATCGTATATCGAGGCCGCCGACGCCGGCCCGGCCGTAATTAGCTGGGGAAAGGCCGCCGAAGCTCAGGCTCCAACTGACCGGATCGCCAGCCATGTCGACGCCCATGCCGAAGGCGTCACGCAAGGTAGCTGGGCCGAAAATCGGCATGACAACGTAAGGGCCATCAGTTACGCCCCAGGTGTATAGAGTCTGACCAAAATCGCCTTCCTTCGAGGGCAGGCCCATCTCGGTCGCCACGTCGAAAAGCCCGCCTAGACCGATTACCGAGTTGACAATAAATCGTCCAACACTCGTTGCTCCATCTGAAACCCGGCCTTGCAGCATCTCATTCGCGAAATCGACTGGTTCCCCCATGTTGCGAAGCGCGTCATGCACGCGCTCGCGACCGAAATCAGGGACAATGCGGCGATAGGTATCGGCCCATGGCTTGAAGAAAATGAAATCAAGGAAGCGGTTGACCTCAAAGATATAGCGGTTTGCCGGTTCCATTGGGTCGTTCATTTGTTCAAACTCGGCCCGCGCTGCCGGATCCGCAGGCGGCGTGGCGCACCCGGTTACTCCCGCAATCATCGCCCCTGCCACAGCCAATCCAAGCCCAGACCGCCGCCATGGAAAAGAACGCCGAAGACCATTCTGGCCTTGGGTGCGCCTTGAAATTGCCAACTCCACGTGATCCATCGTCTTTGTCCGCCTATACCAAATTTTGAAATCCTCGGGCAAACTTGCGCGATTTCCACTCACTGTCAACATTTCGAGACCAAGGCTTCGTCCTTCATTGGCGGGTGTGGCTAATCTGGCGCTCTTGCCGTCGTTACGCGCGATCGCCCCAGCAGCGCCGGTAGCGTCACCAGCGTATTGAGCAAGGTAAATCCGAGTGAAAGAATCAGAACAACACCCATTGATGCCGTTCCTGGATGGTTGGATAGCGCAAGGCTGCCGAATGCAAGCATCGTGGTTAGTGCGCTAAATAATACGGCTCTAGCCGTACTTGACTGTAGTGGCCCGACCAATCCCTGGCGCCAGTTAGTAACAAAATAAATGTTGAATGCTACGCCGATACCAAGCAATAGCGGCAGAGCAATGACGTTTGCGAAGTTTAATTGCAAGCCAGTGGCTACGCAAGCGATTAATGTCATCAATGATGACAAAATAAGTGGAGCCAACACCAGCATAACATCTTCAATCCGTCCCAGTACCAGCCATAACAGCAAGGTGATGGCGAGCAGCGAGATAATCCCGGCTTCAATGAACGCGCGTATTATGGTGAAGGCCGACTCGCGAATGCTTACGGCAGAGCCGACGGCATCGGGGGCGACGCTGCGCACTGCCGCGACGAAGCGGGCGACCACGGCGTTGTTGCCGGTATAACCTTTAGGGAACACTTGCAGGCGTGCTCGGCCGTCGGGAGCGACCCAGTCTTGCCGCAAACTGTCGGGAAGATTGGCAAGGGTTGCCGGCTCCGCTGAAAGCGCGTTCCGCAAGGCGTCGAGTCGCACCGGTAGTCCCCCCAGCAGCGCCGTATTAAGGCTGGACCAAATTTGCTTTTGGTGCCCTGATTTGGTTTCCAGCAGAACAGTTTCCAACAGGTCAGCGAGTTGGCGAGCGACCGGCTCGGTCGGCAGCATTCGTAGGTGTTCGACGGTTTCAGCCAAGGTTCGCGCTATCGTTGCTTCATCTGGGGGCGACTCCATAGTAACCGGCATCAGGGTTGGCCCCAGCAACATGGCGGCATCCTGGATCAGCGCCAACTTTTCGTCCTGTTGATCTGGTAGGAATGTAGTTACGGCCAAGACTCGGTAAACTTCGGGTAGCGCCTCCAGTTTTTCGACCAAAGCCGGAACCAGGGCCACTGAATCTACTAAGATATCGGCGGTAAACGGCGCGGTCCCCGGCTCGGCCATCAGGTCGTGAATGGTTGCAATCGACTCGCTGTGGGGATCGCGCAGGTTCATCGGGTTGAAATCGAAGCGCAGGCTTGGTGCCAGGGCTACCCCGAGAACCGCCACCAAAACGCCTGTCCAGATTACCCAGCGGCGCCGTTCAATCAAAATACGGTCGATGGGCGCAGCCCAGGCGAAGCCCACCGACGCTGGCTCGCCCTTGGGATGGAATAGGGTCAGCAGGGCCGGCAGCAGGGTGAAATTGAGCGCCACCGCAATCAGCATACCCACACCGGCAATCAGCCCGAGCTGTGATACCCCGACATAGGCGGTTGGCAAAAACGAAAGAAATCCAAGGGCCGTGGTCGCGGCGGCCAGGAATAGGGCGCCGCTAATGTTGGCTGCGGTGTGGCGCATTGCTTCGCGCGGGTTCGGCGCAAGAAAGCGCTCCTCTCGGTAGCGCATGGTGAACTGGATGCTAAAATCTACGGCGAGTCCGACGAACAACACTGCGAACGCCACCGAGATCGGGTTGAGCGTTCCCACCGCCAGCGCCGCAAAACCAGCTGTCGCCACCAGCCCGGCGGCCAGCGTAATAAGAATCGGCAGGATCAACCGAATCGAGCGCAACGCCAGGAACAGCACCAGACAGATCAGCCCAATCGACAGTTCCAGCGAGAACCCGGCGCCGTCTTCCAGCGTTTTCAGTTCCTCGTGTTCGATGGCGACCGGTCCGGTCAGCCGCACGCGCACGCCATGCTCAATGGTTAGTCCCAGCTCCTTGATCGCGGTGCGCACCGCATCGATGGCGGCTGCGCCCGAGCCCAGCTCCTGAAAGTCGCGTTTGGCCTTGAAGGTGACGAAACGGCGAAGCTCCTCGGGGCGGGGTTTTTGGCCGGTCAGCATGCTTTGCCAGGATAGCGGTCGGTGGGTACCGGCCATGGTCGCCTTGATAGTTTCGGCGATAGCACTCAGCGGCCGTTCGAGTCGCGAAAATGCGGCGTTACCGCGACCCACCCCCTCCAACGCGAGGTTGAGGGTGCCGAACAAGCCGCGCAAACTGGGGTCGGCGGCCAGCGAGCCAATGAAGGGCTGTGCCTCGATTACTTGGGCGACGATTGCTGCGACCTCGGCAAGCGGCAGTAGCAGCAGACCCTCGCGGCGAAGGAACGGGTCGGCATCGGGTCGGCGCACTATGCTAAAGACGTCGTTGCGCCCCTCCAGTCTTGCGGTCAAGGCCGTTGCTGCGTCGTCGGCGGCGTCGGCGTTATCAGCCTCGACTACCGCCACCAACAGGCCGGTGAACTGTGGGAATGCCCGCTCGAAGGCGATTTCCTGTTGCCGCCACGGTTCATTTGCCGAAAGCAACTTGTCGAGATCGGTGTCCATGCCCAATCGCGTCGCAGCGGCGAACCCTAATGCTCCAGCGATGGCTAGGCACAAAAGAACCACTAAAACGGCTAGACGCTGGCTAGTTTCGACCAGCCGTAATGCTGATCGATCAATCAAACTGTAAAATTGTTTCACGTGTTTTGGTCCTGGCGGTTCAAACTTCGCGGTAATTCAACAATATTGCTCCGATTGCAATGAACAGCACCGGCCACAACCAGCCATAAGGGCGGCCGCGCGGCGGGGGCAGGCGAAGTTCAAGCCAGCGTGCCCAGCCTGACGCGATGCCAAGTACCGCAATTGGGATGTAGTTCCACTCGATCAGCAGTTCCTGCCTAAGATTGCCTAGCGAATGGGCGTGTGTAAGCATGATGGTGCCTCCTGCAGCAACCAGAAGCGGAAATACCAGCGCCGCTCGTGGTGACTTTAGAATGCCAATCTGCACCAGCCATTCGCATAAGCCGAAGATTAAAGGCAATAGCGCGCAAATGCGGTTCAGGGCCACTCCGGGATCGCGCAAGGTCTCCCAAAAGCCGAATGATCCCAACGGCCAGGCTTCGGGGTCGGAGCGGATGATTACGAACAACGCCAGTCCCACGAACAGCAATGGCCAGTGCCGCGCCATGGCTACCGTTCCTGTCCGTGCCAGTAATGCACATAGCCCGATTACCATTAGAATGATGCCGGCCCAGTGGTGGTTGTACTCCGACCAGGCGATATCCCCGGCGGTTGGCGGCACGGTGACGCCAGCCCCCGGTACATAAGCAGTTGGCACATAGGCGGTTGGCAGGTAGGCCGAGTCTGCCGCAGCCAAGCGCTTTGCTTCAAGTTGGGGAATAGCCAAGGTGCTGTGCTCGGGACTTACCAGTTGCGGGAAGCTCGGGGCCAGTCGCCCGGCCAGTTCCGTCAAGGTCACTCGGTCATGTTGGAGGTCGACCGCTGGCGGCAGCGAGGTCATCGATGCCGCAGTCAGAAATATGGCCACCCCTATTCCCAACTCGACCTCGGCGTAGCGCCGCAGCGCCAGCGCTGGCGCATGGGGTGAGCGCCGCAAGTTGTGAACGATCAGCATGTTGCGCAGCCCGAAGCCGAGAATCCCCAGAAAAAGCAAGACTTTGGTGAATAGCGTGGCGCCATAGGCGGTGCCCGTGATCGCTTCGACCGAGTCGATATAGGTTAGGCCCATGCCGATGCCGCTGCCAGCCAGCGCGAATACGCTTATCATCGCCATCAATGAGAACCGGCTGCCGATGCGGTGGCCAGCCACATGGTCATCACGGGCTTTGGCCATGGCGGCTAGGAAATAGGGCAGTCCGCCGATCCATGTCGCCGCCGCCGCAAGGTGGACGATCATCATCATCATCAGCGGCCAGCGGTCATCGAGTCTGGCGGCACCATGGGTCAGTTGTGAAACCGCGCCGAGGATCATGCACACTGCCAGTGGCAACAGTAGTGGCCGATGCTGGTCGAGTCGGCTCAGCACCACACCGACCGTGAGTAGCGCCGCAACGACAATCACCACGCCAGAGCGCACGAAAGTTGCGCCGAGGGTTGCGGCTAGCGTCATGCCCGCTGTGCCGGCCAGGACGTTGGAAAGCAGTAGCGCCCGTGTCGCCACCATCAGTGCCAGCCCCATGGCGCTCCAGACCAGGATCCGCCGGGTGCGCTGGATTATGGCGCTACCTAGGGCACCGAGCGCCATTTCGTGCGGCTGCGCCAGGAAAATTAAAAAAGCTATGCCGCCAAGCGTCATAGCCTGAGTAATCATGGCAAGTCCGTCAACCAAGACGCCCAGGTAGGCCAAGATGTCAAACAGTAGGGACATATTTCACCTATGGCACGGCGACGGTGAATGGAATGACGCCGCGCGTCATGTGGCCGTCCACAGCCAGTACCTGCCAATGTAAACTATAGGTGCCTGGCCCTAGGCCATTACCCCTGGATGTTATTGTCGTGGGGTCAATGGCGGGTGCGATGATCAATAGCGGCACGGGCACGCCATTGGCCCCGGTGAGGTTCAGGCGTGAGCGTTTGTGGTCAAGTCTGCTGTTGAAATGCAATGCGATATCAACATCCGGCCCGATCACCACCGTGCCTGCTGCCGGTGCGGCGGACACTATGACGGCGTGGGCTTCGGCCCTACCGGCCAGCCCGGTTACCGTGAGGCACAGCCAAACTACAGCACCGCCGAATATTCTACCGTTCAAGCACTTGGTCGCCATTTCAACCCCCAACCTGACCCACCCCATTTGATGTGCCTGATATGCCTGATTAGCAGACTGGACGGCAGCGCGCAAATAGGGCAGGTGGCGGCGACTCGGAGAATGTGCTCGGCCTCAGTCTTTGAGCCGAGTCCAGATTTGCCCTAGCGGCTAGCAGTGATCTTGAACACAGTGGTCAGATTGTGCAACTCGGAGGCTTCGGTGGCCAGTGACTGTGCCGCCGCCGAGGTTTCCTCTACCAGCGCCGCGTTCTTCTGTGTGACTTCATCCATTTGCGTGACCATGCCATTGACTTCATCAAGTGCGATGGTCTGCTCGTGGCAAGCTCTGGCGATATCTGCGATCAGGGTCGCTACTTGTTGAACTCCGCCGACGATGCCGGCCAGCGCCTCGCCGGCCTTGCGCACAAGTCCGACGCCATCGCGAACCTGACCATCGCTGTCCATTATCAGCGCCTTAATCTCCTTGGATGCTTGAGCCGAACGATGGGCCAGGATCCGCACCTCCTGTGCCACCACGGCGAAGCCCTTGCCTGCGTCACCCGCCCGCGCGGCCTCGACGGCGGCGTTAAGCGCCAGCAAATTGGTCTGAAAGGCGATTTCGTCGATGACGCCGATGATGTCAATGACTTTACGCGATGAGGACTCGATACGGTGCATTGCTTCGATTGCCGAGCCGGTGACGACTCCTCCGTTACGGGCCGCAGTGCGTGCCGTTATCGCCATATCGCGAGCTGTCACGGCATTTTCGGCGTTGCTGCGCACGGTTCCTGCCAGTTGCTCCATGGCGGCCGATGTTTGCTCCAGGCTGGCCGCCTGCTGTTCCGTCCGTTCGGCCAGATCGCCAGAACCAGCCGAAATCTCCGATGAGGCGATGCTGATGTCGTTGGCTGCGCTGATGATGCGTGAAATAACCTCGTTCAATCGCGTTGCCGAATTGTTGGCATCATCCTTGATGCGGCCGAACATGCCTTGATAGTTGCCGGTTATCCGGCGGCCGAGATCACCTTCGGCAAGCGCACCTAAAAAACCGGCAATTTCGTCGAGTGAACTGGAGACGGTGCAGTTAAGGGCGTTGATGCCCTCTGCCAGCCGCAGCATAAAGCCTTCCTTGCCAGCGATATTGATGCGGCGGCTGAGATCACCCTTGATCGCGGCATCGACCATCGATGCGACTTCATCGTTTATCTTAAGTTCTTGGGTGATGTCGCTCCATTCAACGACGGTCCCCAGTCTCTCACCTTTGTGATTAATTACCGGAGTGACCACCAATTTGAAATGGAGGGTGCCGACCTGTATTTTGGTTCGATGGGGTTCTAACAGTGATGAGAGCATGGCGCGGATGCGGGAGCGGTCCTTGTGGAAAGCATCGATGCAGACTCCAAGCAGGCGGTCGGCGGAAAATTGCGGCATTTCGCGACGCATATCGACTTCGACGCGGCGAAACATGGCTATGATGGCGGTGTTTAGGTAAATAATTTTGAAATCGGTGTCGGCCATCATGACGTTCGAGGAAACTGCGTCAAGGGCGGTCTTTACTCGAGTCGCTGCGACGCCGGCCCCGTGGATGGCGAGAATTGCCCGCGCTAGTTCGCCGATTTCGTCGCTGCGCTCTACTCCTGGAATTTCCATCACGGCGTCGCCAGCGGCGATCATGTTGGTCGCCGTTTTGAGTCCACCAAGTATTCGTGTCATGACATTCATCACGATCAAGCCAAGAGCAAGCGTGCTAAGCGCGGCTCCGATGGAAATCGCTAATACTGTCAGAAATTGCCTTTGCGCCGCATTGGCTCGTTGTTCGACCATAGCCAACAATTCGGTCGCCACGTCGTCTTCAACAGACTTTAACTTATCGATACGCTCGCTGGCAGCCTTGAACCAAGTCTGCGCCGAAGTTCCCTTGATGTCCCCGCTCGGTCCGGCTGCGTAAATAGTGCGACGCAATTCCTTAAATGACAAGGAGGTAGACCCTTCTGCGTCATTTTTCAACCGCTCTGTCGTAGCTAAAGATGACACGCCGCGAAATACCGAGAAGAAAGTTTCCTGGGCTAGAGCCAAGCCGATGAATCGCTGGTACAGTTCCGGTTCAAACTTACCAGCGGCCAATCCACCGGCCCCAGCCGCCCGCTCCTGGCCTGCACGTTCCTTGCCCTGCATAAATGTAATGTAGGCAAATACTATATCCTTAATTCCATGATCACTGCTCATCTTGGCTATTTCATATGTAGAATTAAGTGTGCCGATAATTGTTTCGGTATAATACTTAAACGATGTTGGCCCGTTAATAGAAAGTTCGTCAATATTCCGCCGGGTTTCGCCGAGATACGAAAGTTTGGTCAAGGCTTGGTCAACCTGGGACAAGAAGGTGGTGAACCTGGCGACCTTTTGCATTTCATTTAGCGCAACGTTCAGAACCCTCGCTGCCCGATCTGAACGCTCGCGCTGACCTGCCAACTCTGACCGGAATTGCTGGCCGTTACTGTTCAAAAAAAGTGCGGATGCACCCCGTTCGCGCTGCAATTCATGAACCAGCGCGCTGATTTTGGTCACGGAGGCCGCTAGGTCAGTTAGGTCGGCGTTCTCGCGCATCACCGCCCAGCGCTCCTGCACCAGTGCGCCCGACACCCCGATCAGTGCGATGATCGAGACTAAAATGGCCGCGAAAACAAGGCGACGAACTGGCCACCGCGACAAATTGAACACTTAATCCTCCTGTTTTTATTGGCGTAGCCAAATATTTCTCCAAGGCCCAGTTTCATGCTAGCGCCCAGATCGTGGGAGAATGCCATTTAAAGATGCCAGTAAATGTCGTGCCGTCCAAATAAATTTTGACGCTGCCGCCAGCTGTCTGATAGGAATATGCTTGGGATGGGAGTTCGGTCGAAAACGATGAGCCTTGCTTACCATACTCAGCATGACGGTCCAACCCGAGGAAAACTCGAAATCAGGACCGCATAACGACAAATCGGAGGAAACCCATGAAGTTTGTGAGATTAATCGCAGCGGTCGCATTGCCGTTCATTCTTTTGAGTGTCGGTGGCGTGGCGAAGGCTGACGGCCGTGGAACTGCCGCTGAGGCCAAGGCATTGCTTGACACGGCTGTTGCCGCTGTGAAGGCCGACGAGGCTAAGGCCCTGGCCGAGTTCACTGCCGACGCCAAGGCTAAGAGCGGCAATTTTTTCTCTAAGGACCTTTACGTGTTCTGTGGCGGCCCTGACGGTAACTTCATCGCCCATCCATCGTTGGTCGGTAAGTCAATGAAGGACCTGAAGGACAAGGCCACCCCGGCTGTTTTGGTCGGTGAGGAGTTCTACAAGGTCGGCGGTGCCGGTGGCGGTGAAGTCACCTATTCATGGCCGCTTCCGGGCGGAACCGAACCCCAGAAGAAGGTCGCCGTGCTTGCCAAGGCCGGAGCCAATATTTGCGCGGTCGGCTATTATCCCTGAGCCACGGCCACTCACTTGAGTTGACAGCGGAACCCTGCCGGTGTGCCCGGCGGGGTTTTTCTGATGCAAAACTCCCTGTTGTCTTATCTGGCGCCTTAGCTATAGTCGCGGAATCTGGAGCCGGCACGCGGCGGTAGAAATTTTATCAATCAGTCAAATTTATCAATCTGTCAAAATTTTCAATTAGGTAGGCGACATCATGAGGAAACCTAAGGTCGAGTCGCCCCAGCCGCCCCAGCCGACTCCGAAACCGCCGGCACTTAATACCCCGCCCGGCAATGGCTTTATGGCTTTGCTCGATGGCCTTCTTGGCAGCAAAGCCCCGATTCAGCTTCCGGGTAAGCTAAAGTTCGTTATGGCCAAGTTTGGCCATTTCCTGGTCATCGGCCTGATGCTGCTGGTACTGCCTGGCCAGTTGATTGGGCTGGGTATGCGGGCTGCCGTGCTGCCCTTTGCTAGTATGGCCGGCACCGACAGTAGCCTCAAGCTGGCTCTGGCCCTGGCGACGCTGTTGTTTCTGATCGTCGTCATGATCCTTGCCCTACCCGGACTTCAGAGTCGCAAGGTGATCGGCTGGCAATTGTTGGTGTTGGCAATAGCGATCAATCTGATTTATGGATTGCTCACTGGTGGCCTCATCAGCCCGATCTTGGGCTCGATGATCTGGCTTTACATACTGTTTCAGCTCCGTCGCTACTACATGTAGCGGGATTTATGCGGAGGATGCGTGAAATAAGGAAGCTGGATGTGATGAAACTGGCTGGGGCGCCAGGATTCGAACCTGGGAATGGTGGAATCAAAATCCACTGCCTTACCACTTGGCGACGCCCCAACTGCGACCACGCCGGAACCATAGGGCCGGATACGGTAAAGTTTCAAGCCCTCCCGCCGTCATGACGGCGAACTTCTGTCTTGACATACCGAGACTCCCGTTAATCAACTGGGAATCAACTGGGAATCGACTCTATGGATTTCACCGAGCAGATGGCGACTAAGCTTTTGGCCCACGCCATCCGGCAACTGGGGCAGGCGATCAATGAAACCTTGTGCGTGACTCCGGATAAGGCCCTAGTGCGAGCAACGATACGCGATGTTCGCGAATCATTGGCTGAATTTGAGGATGCCTACTTTGATGCCAGCCAGAATCCTGGCCTAGACGGACGACATACGGAAATGTAGGGTGATGCTGTTTGGTTTTTTTGACTCACCTCCTCACCTCCTCACCTTTTTGCCATCGCATAACGGGAACCCAGGTAATGAAGAGTCGCTGGTTAGTCGCTGAAGCTAGCGCCATGGTTGCCGATCTTACCCGTAGCGGCATCAGTGAAGACATGGCCTTGCTGGTCTATAGCTCGCGCTTGCTTGGGGGCGACTCCAGTTTGGTCCTCCATGGCGGCGGCAATACATCGGTCAAGACGGTTGTGGCCGACCAGCTCGGTGACCCGACGGCGGTCATGTTGGTCAAAGGCAGCGGCCGGGACATGGCAGTGATTGAACCGGCCGGGCTGCCGGCGGTGCGGCTGGAGCCGTTGTTGCGCGCTCGACTGCTTGATACCTTTGGCGACGAGGATTTGTTAAATCTCCTACGCACTAGCCTGCTGGATGCCCGCGCCCCGACACCATCGGTCGAGACTCTAACTCATGCCTTCCTGCCGCATAAATACGTTGCTCACAGTCATTCCTCGGCAATCCTGGCCCTGAGTAATCAGGCCGATGGCGAAAATATCTGTCGTGATTTATTCGATGGGCGGGCCGCATTGGTGCCTTACCGTATGCCTGGTTTTCGACTCGCCAGGATGGCCGCCGAAATTTATGAAGCCGATAGTTCAGTTACGGGTTTGGTGTTGCTCCGGCACGGTTTGGTCACGTTTGGGGCCTGCGCCCGTGATGCCTATGAACGCATGATCGCGCTGGTTACTCTTGCCGAAGACCGTCTAGCCGTAGGTCGCAAGCCATTGATTCAGGCTGTAAATTTTGCCAAAACGCTTGGTCGCGCCGAAATTGCCCCGATTCTTCGTGGTGCCTTGGCCGAGGACCGGGGCGGCGGGGATTTCAGGCGCCGACTGCTTGATTTCAGGACTGGGCCTGACATACTTGCATACCTTGGCGGGGTAGAGTTGGAGCGCTATAGTCAGGCGGGAGTGGTAACTCCTGATCATGTTATTCGTACCAAGGGCTGGCCGCTGATTGCGCCCCTTCCCTTAGACGGTCGCCTGGAGACCTTCAAGGAGTCGGTGCAATCCGCGATTGCTATCTATATGGCTCGTTATCAGGACTATTTCGAGCGCAATAATTCCGGACGAAACCCGCCGAAAAAGCCGCTCGACTCGCGACCTCAGGTGGTATTGGTTCCGGGACTTGGACTTTTCGGAGTGGGTGGGACCGCTGCGGAGGCGGCGATTGCCGCCGACATCGCCATCTCGACTATTATGACTATCATGGACGCCGAAGCCATCGGTCGGTTCGAGTCGATCCCCGAGTCCGAGCTTTTTGATATGGAATACTGGTCGCTTGAACAGGCTAAACTGGGAGATAGCGCTGAAAAGCCGTTGGCACGGCAGGTTGTCTTGATCACCGGTGGTGCTGGCACCATCGGACGCGCTACCGCTGCCGCCTTTCTGCGTGAGGGTGCAGAGGTTGCGGTGGTCGATCTTGATGAGGCTGCCGTGAATGTCGCCGCAATGGAGTTGGGGCCACGGGTGCTTGGAGTGCGGGCTGACGTAACTTGCGCTAGCGACGTTCGCTCTGCTTTTGACCAGGCCTGCGCCCGCTTTGGTGGTGTCGATATCGTGGTTTCCAATGCTGGCGTTGCGCTCCAGGGCCGAATCGGCGACCTTGACGATGAGGTGCTGCGCCGCAGCTTTGAGATTAATTTCTTTGCCCATCAGACAGTGTCGCAAAACGCGGTGCGGGTGATGCGACTCCAAGGCACCGGCGGCGCCCTATTATACAACGTCTCGAAGCAGGCGGTTAACCCAGGGCCGGATTTCGGCGCATATGGCCTGCCCAAGGCGGCGACGCTGTTCTTGGTTCGGCAGTATGCCCTTGACCATGGTCGCGACGGCATCCGGGCCAATGGAGTCAATGCCGATCGTATCCGGGGCGGTATGCTGACCGCCGGGATGATCGCCGACCGGTCCGCCGCCCGCAGCCTTGACGAGCGCGCCTACATGGCCGGCAACCTATTGGCTCGTGAGGTCAGCGCCGATGACGTGGCCCAGGCCTTCGTTCATCAGGCTTTGGCCTTGCGTACCACCGCCAGCATTACCACGGTTGACGGCGGCAATATCGCCGCAGCCTTGCGCTGATTATCAAACGGTCTCAACATGTCCGACCATTTCGGCCCCGAAGCTAAACACGAAGCGAATCCTGAGGTTATTCCTGAGGTTAATCCTGAACGGGATACCAACCAGGATGCTGACCCCGGCCCGGAGGCAGCCTTTGCGCCGGATGGTTATACGCCCTCTCAATCGCCGTCTTATTACCAGCCGCCTTATCATCCAATAGTGACGGAGATAGTCGCCGCTGCGATTTTTCTAACCCGGCTGCCCTTGCCTTTTCCCGGCCGGTTCACCGGCGAGCTGTTTGGTCGCTCGATGGGCTGGTTTCCTTTGATTGGGCTTGTGCTCGGAGGCACTGCCGGCTTGGTGTTTGGGCTGCTTGGCGGGCTTGGCTTGCCGAGTTCGCTTGCGGCGGTACTGACCGTGGCTTTGCTGATTGCGACTACCGGCGCTCTCCACGAGGATGGACTGGCTGACAGCGTTGACGGCTTGTGTGGCGGCCGCGACCGCGAAGATAAACTCGCGATCATGCGCGATAGCCGCCTTGGCACCTACGGCACTCTGGCTTTGATCTTCGGGGTAGGACTTCGGGTGACGGCAGTCGCGGCGCTGCCCTCAACCTTGGTTGCCATCAAGGTGCTGGCCGTTGCCGGGGCCATGTCACGCGCGGCGATGGTCGCGATCAGCCATTGGCTGCCGCCGGCTCGCAGTGACGGCTTGTCGGCGACGCTGGGTGGTCCGGCGAAAGGGCGCACCCTGTTGGCCATTGGCCTTGCCGTCGGGTTTGCTCTCTTGATTCTGAGGGCTAAGGCGCTGATAGTGCTTGCGGCGGCGGCCCTGGTGACGGCGGTCATGATCCGGCAGGCCCGCCTTCATCTCGGTGGACAGACGGGTGATGTTCTCGGCGCCACTCAACAACTGGTTGAAATCATGGTGCTTGTTCTGTTGGTGGTGTTGAGGTGAGCGCGACAACCCGCTGGTGGTGGATCCGTCACGCCCCTGTGATTAATCACGGCGGCCGCATTTATGGCCACAACGATGTCGATGCCGATACCGTTAGCAATCAGGCCTGTTTCCGGGCGTTGGCGGCGGTGCTGCCGGTCGCTCCGGTTTGGTTGGTGACGCCGCTTCGCCGTACCAGCCAGACCCTGGCCGCGTTGGTTGGGGCTATGATAACGCCGGAAGTTGAACCCGAGTTGATGGAGCAAAATTTCGGTGTCTGGCAGGGCATGACTCACGCGGAAATCTTGAGCCAGCGCGGCGCTGAGGCTCATCGCTTCTGGATCAGCCCCGCTTGTGAGCGTCCTTCGTCGGGGGAGAGCTTTGTCGATGTGGTGGCGCGGGTAAGGTCGGCGACGGCGCGGCTCAGCGCACGCCATCGCGGGCGAGACATTGTCGCAGTCGCCCACGGTGGTTCCATCCGGGCGGCGCTGGCCGTAGCCCTTGGTCTGGACCCTGAAATCGCGCTCCGTTTTAGCGTCCATAACATCTCGCTGACCCGAATCGACCACATCGACTTGGGCTCTGGTGGGCCTGCGGTCTGGAGGGTGGAATCGGTCAACGTCGTGCTTTGACCGGAATTATTTTTTCAACGGTCTGTAATGATAGTCCATATCCGGGTACAATCAGAGCACTATTGAATCCTGCTATGGAGATCGTTAATGAAGCGCCTTGCCATGATCGCCCTCGCTCTGCCTATTTTGGGTGCAGGAGTTGCCCTATGTCAACTCGGCTCCAGCGTGCCGGCTTTAGCCCAATTCGGCTTGCCCACAGGAAATATTGGTAGTTCCATACTGTCAGGTGGAACTTCGGCGTCACCGTCCGCCGACTCGGACGCGACAGAAGCGTCCAGCACGGTGCCGATGATATATCAAAACACCGATCGCAAGTTCCGTTTCACAATTCCGGCCGGATGGGTCAAGGTTCAGGGGGATCCCAATTCCGACTCGGTGGTTTTTCGCAAGGGAATGACCAGCTCGCATTTCCAGTTCCACTATACTGGTATGTCGCCGGATTTTCCCGCTGAAGCATCGGTAAAGGCATCACTCAATTCCGCGAAGCAAGACATCAAGCTCGGCAAGAACATCGAAGCAAAACGGCGCGATGACAAATGTGAGTCCAACCCGAAGGCGCTGTGCGCTCGCGGTTGGGAGTTGATCGACAGCGGCAACTCGGGGCCGCAACGTATCATCTGGCAAGTTTACGACAAGAACAATACCTATATCAACCTTATGGCGTCGGCCGAAAAAGAAGAATTTAACGCCGCCAGGGTCGAGTTACAGTCAATTATTAATTCCATCAAGTTTCAGTAGGGGACTTTTTGGGGCGGCTTTATCCGCAAGCCGCCACCATCTCATCCACCGTCCGCAATAATAGGGCGATGTCCTGGTCGCGTGACAGCCGGTGGTCACCGTCCTTGATCAGGGTCAGGCGAACGTCGGCACTTTTTAGGCAATTGGCTAGGCGAGTGCTGGTCTGCCACGGTACGTCAGGGTCGTTCATGCCATGGAGCAGCCGGACCGGGCAGTGGAGATCGATGGGATCGCGCAACAATAGGTGGCGGCGTGCTTCGTTGATTAAGTCATTAGTGATGGTCGCCGATCCCGATGTGTATTCCGAGGGGATTTGTAGCGCACCCGTATCTAGTAATGTCAGTCGCTGTTCTGCGGAAAGCGTGCCCCAGACCAAATCTTCGGTGAAATCGGGTGCGGCGGCGATTGCGACCAAGCCAGCAACGCGCTCGGGCCGTGCCAGCGCCACCAACAGCATAATCCACGCCCCCATTGATGACCCGACCAGTATTTGTTGGCCGGTAGTCAGTCGGTCAAGCACCGCGACTGCGTCTCCCGTCCATTTTCCGATGGTGCCATCCTCGAAACGGCCACTGGATGCGCCGTGGCCCTGGTAATCGAAGCGGATAAAGGCACGCTTGCCAGCGCGCGCCCATGATTCGAGGGCTAACGCCTTGCCACCGGTCATGTCAGACCTAAATCCACCACAAAAGACCACGCCGGGGCCGATTCCGGCTAATTGGTGGAAGGCGATAGTCGCCGCGCCCAACTCCAAGCTCCGGTGGGGTGGTCTGGTGTAGGTGGGATCAGTCATTACTAATATGACGGCTTCACGGGCTGGCGCGACGGATGGAAGGCGACGGTGCGGCGTCACCGGAATTGCCAAAAATAAAGCTATTGCTCGGCCAGATCAGGTAAGCAGCAATGATTATGACAATCCATAGTAAAATCAAGGCGTTCCAGTGGTAGCCGCCAGCGTGGCCCGCACTGGAGGCGATAGCCGGCTTCGGTCCGGTCTGCTCATTGGGTTGTTGCGCCATGTTTACCTGCAAGTCACTGTTGGGATCTTTGATCGTTGGTCTTAGATTCTAGAAAGTATTGGGAGGATGAACGTATTGTTACCTGACGCCTAGGGTATATTTCAATATTAGCAGCCTATCATTCAGCAAGCTTTTTTCCATAAAGCTCAAGGCGGTGACCGATCAGCTCGTATCCAAGTTGTTTGGCGATCTTTTCCTTGAGAAGTTCCATTTCCGGACTTCGGAATTCCGTGCAGACGCCTGTATGAATATCAATCAAATGATGGTGGTGGGTCTCAGGCTTCTCTTCAAATCGCGCTCTCCCGTCACCGAAATCAAGTTTTTCAATAACGTTGATCTCTTCGAGCAATCTCATGGTGCGATATGCGGTGGCAATGCTGATATTTTGATCGATCACGCAAGCTCGGCGATAGACTTGTTCAACATCGGGGTGATCGGTCGCCTCCGTTAGCACACGGATAATGGTCCGCCTTTGGTCGGTCAATTTCAGGCCCTTGGCCACGCACAACTTTTCGAGGCGGGTCAATGTCTCGTCCGAGTTCTGGCCTGGGAATCCCTGGGTCACATCCGGCTTCCTGATTTCCTGTCTCTGCCGGACCATCAGGCAGGTAGCCACCGACCGGGTGGGGGTCGCTGTGGGGATTTTATGCCTTTGCCTACATCAAATCCAGGCGGTTGTTGTGCCAAGCACCAAGTATGCCGACAATTGGCGGTGTCGTAGTCTTAGCCTCTCAGTCCGGTTTGGTGCTGGTCGGAATCGAGCAGTGTTTTGCCCCCAGCGCGAATTCGTGCCGGGCTGCGGCTTCGGCCATGGCGGCAACGCCGGTTCCGAATTTGGCCTTGATGGTTGGTGAGACGCAGGCAGAAAACGCCGACAAGCTGTGTTTGGTTGCATCGTCCATCTCGCCATTGATCGGGCCGGTGTAGAATCCCAACGATGATAAGGCTGTTTGCAACCTAGTCGCCGGCCAATTCTTGGAGGTGCTCGGGACAGTGGTGGGCATTTGGCTTTGGCCCGGATTCTGTGCCGGACTCGGGGGTGTGTTTTGGTCCGGACTAGGCGGGGGGCTCGGCGTAGGATTAGATGTTTGATTAGGCGATTGTGCTGGCGGTGGCAGAAGTAAAGGTGGAGCTGCCGGTTTGCGTGGAGGTTCACGTCCGAGCACGATTTCATTCAGTGCCGGATCTGGCGGTGGCCGGTCTGAAGTGGCTAAGGGAGCGGAGGGCTGCGGCTGACCTTCCTGCCGGATAATAGGTTCGGCGTCGAAATTTCCTGATCCGGCCGAATCGGAAGGTCCAGAGTAAGGTTGTGCTACTTTTGGCGGTGGGAGGGCAACATCAGAATACAATGCAATCCTGAGTGCAATACTTACAATCATTGCTATGGTAGCCAAAACGGCGGCTGGGACGGTCAGAAACCATCGTTTCTTGCTCGGGGGGCGCACCATCGGTGGCGGATCGGGAGTCGACTCAGGCTCCCCGAATGGCATCAAAAGCGTATCCTTACGAAATACTGAATTTACGGAGCACATCGCGACAAGATAAGATCTATAGATATGCGTAACATAACCGGTCTTGTCGCACAAAGCGCACTCGGAGTGATCAAGGCATTCCAAACATACGGCCGGGCGGTGGAAGCAATAACTGAAGCCGGGTATCTCGAATTCTGTCCCTAATTCCTTGAGCCAGATTGGAACCGCGTGGATGATGGCCAGCGATAGTTCATCGGTGTGTCGGGCATCTCCCAACAGAACTGCATATTCACTGTCAAAGACTGCATCGATATCGTCAGTGTCAGAAATGCCATAAGAGCCGGGTGGGAAAGTCTCTCCAGGTGTGCTGGAAACGGACATGCGCCAGCCCAGGCTGACATCAATCCCCAGCACGAGATCAAGCGGATAACGGATAAGCGACCCGGGCACGTGCTGATCTAACTGCATGATGCAACGCGGTTGGAGGCAATAGAGACATTCAACGTTATTATTATTGCACGACTAGGCTTCCAATCTCTACGCCCTTATTGCCCGGGCGAGTAGTATTTCACCAAGCGATAGACTGCGGGCTTGTCAAACAGCCCACAAGCTGATGCTAAGCCGGAAAAATGCCTGAAAAATAGATTGCCGGTCGGATGCGGACATGTTAGTTTCAACCGATGCACCTGCAGCATCAAGTAAAAATCTTTCGGCTAGGGAGACTGTAAATGGTTGCCGGTATAGCCCAAGAAGTAGTACGTAACACGCTTATCGCCAAAGGTTTTCCTCCCGCGCTGGCCGCTACCTTCCCTGGTGTCGAGCACGAGGTGCTGCGCGATGCGATCGCGGCCAAGGCCGTTGGTGGTGTCGGTTCCGGCCTTGCCGCAAAGACGATCGCAGCCAGCAAAACTGCGGGGGCGAATGCAATTACCACCGGCGGTGCAGTCTTGGGCGGCAAGAGTTTCAGTCTTGGTCTCGGCATCGGCCTTGGTGCCTGGGGGCCGATTCTGGTCGTGGCGGCTGGTGCCGCCGCCGTTTATGCCTATCTCCAATACCGTAATCGCCAGTTGGAAGATGTGGTGGAAGATGCTGTGCAGTCCGATGATGAAGCAACCCAGGATGAGGGTTTTATGGCGTCTCAAGGATAAAATCCGCAGCCTAGGCGTCGTATACCGCATGATATATCCATGATACAGCCATGATTAGAATATTGTGTGCAAGTGCGGCGTGCAATCAGAGATGATCATAGATTGTATATGGCGATTGTTGCCCTATTTCCTCCTAAGCTCCTTTGTTTGGGTGCTTGTCGTTAATGTTGCCGTCGTGATCGGGTCATTGAGTGTCGGCCTTAATGGGAGTGCAGGCTTTAATGGTTGGGTTTGGGTGAGACTCATTATCAGCGCCGCAGCCTGCGGTGCCGTTTGTCTGTGGATTAGTCGGCGCCACGCCGAGCCGGGGGTTAGCCAACGCCACGCCGACCAGGAACGGCCGCGCGAGTAAAACGCGGCCTCCTTCTCCAGGGCCAAGCCCGACCAAGCCCGACCATTCCCGACCATTTTACCGGGATGTTGGTTCGCGGGTTACTGGTCGGCGGAGTGGACGCAGGCTCTGGGCCAAGGCCGCTGCGTCCAACCCGCCGCTAGAGCTTATTCCTGCACCGCCTATTCCTGCACCGCTGGGCGGCCTTTGTCCGGGTTGGTCGCCGGGGCCGCCGCTAACCCGGTAGCGCAATTGTTCGGTGACGAGGTTCTTGAGGTTGTCAACCTCGATCCCGGTAGGCAGGTAGCGACGATTGCGCATCAGGCGGCGCCAGAACATCTGTCCCCAGGGCAATAGCGGCGTGGGTTCTGTTGATTTGGTAAAGCTGCGGGCCAATGCTGCCATGGCAAAGCTGAGAATGTCCGGAGCCATCGCAATCAACAGAATAGTTGACATGTCCAAGACTTGGGCGACTTTACCTGTATCAATTGCGGCCTGAATATCCTTGACCAGTTCGCTTAAGCCACGATACTTGGAATCCGTCAGTTTTCTATCGTTAGTCCGCAAATAATCTAGGTTTGTCTTTATGTTTCGCAGGC
>JBAXKX010000007.1:0-31669 GCA_037135115.1 Rhodospirillaceae bacterium | reverse complement strand
GACACCGCCCCGGTTGATGCCAAAGCCGCCCCGGTTGATGCCAAAGCCGCCCCGGTTGATGCCAAAGCCGCCGATAAAACCACCGCCGCCGAGCGTGCGGCAGTCGAGGGTACGGCACTGCTGGGAAAGCTTGGCCCCCCCGGCGCGCAGGCCAATGAACGAATTAAGGCGATGGCCAAAGAGAAGCAGTTCCTCAATACCGTGAAGGCCATGCTCAACGCCCTTCGGGGCATCGTCGAGCGGGGCATCGAGGCCGAGGAGCACGAGCATGGCCGGAAGGGCGGGACAAAAAGCCCCGAGGCCGAGGCCAACGGCAAGAAACTCGATGAGGCCGGTAAAGCTCTGGAGGAGGCGCTTAAGTCGATCGGTCACCACGGGGAAGGCGAGCCCGGTGGCCTCGCCATCGCAACCTGCGGCAACGATCCCGGCACCTACACAACGACACCGGGGCTGAACCTCACAGTGTAATTCTACCCAGTGTAATTCCACCCAATTTAATTACACCCAATTTAATTACACCCAGTGTAATTCTACCCAGTATAATTATACCCAGTGTGATCGGGGGCACAGCCATTTGCCCACCGAGGGTTTATTATGGCCCTAACTGCGGATGTGAAATCAAAACTATAAATGGCCGCCTTGCCTTTATCGGTACGGCGCGAATCCGACATGGCTGATGATCATGACAATTGGGGCTTGCCTGCGGGATTCCTGCTAAAGGACCGTTTCTTGATTGAACGGGCGCTTGCTTACAGCGGCTTTAATATCATCTACAAAGCGCTTGATACCGAGATGGATCGATACATCGCACTCAAGGAGTTCTTTCCGCGCCAATATGTCATGCGTTGCAGCAACGGCGGCCAACCCGAGGTGGTGCCACTTAGTGGCGAACATGCCGAGGCCTATCTCTGTGGCCTCAAAAATTTCCAGAATGAGGCCCAGGCGCTGGCCCATGTCCGGCATCCGAACGTGGTTACGGTATATGACCGGATCAACGAGGCTCACGGGACCGCCTTCCTGGTAATGGAGCTGATCGAGGGATTGTCGTTGCGCGCGCTTGTTACCGAACGTGGCCCGCTGCGCACCGAATCGGCGGTGCGGGATATCCTTGATCCGATGATGTCGGCGCTAGAGGCGGTTCACCGGCTGGGGTTGATCCATCGCGATGTAAAGCCGGCCAACATAATTGTCCGCGCCCAGGACGGGCTGCCGGTGCTGTTGGATTTCGGCATCGCCCGCGCGAGCAACGCCATCCGCTTCACGGTCGCCCTCACCCCCGGCTATGCACCGCCCGAACAATACGCCGAGGACACGGCCCAAGGCCCCTACACGGATATTTATGGACTGGCGGCGGTCGCCTGGTTCCTGATGACGGGAACGGTGCCGGTTGGCGCCAACAGCCGGTTGCTGGCTTTGCATCGGCATCGCCGCGACCCTTTGCCCCGCATCAAGGACGTTATCGAGGATACACCGTTTCCCTTCTCGCCCGAGCTGGTGGCGGCGGTTGAGGCGGGTATGGCGGTAGATTGCGACCAGCGACCACAGACCATCAGCGACTGGCGCCTGCGTTTCGAAAACAAGAAGCGAGTCAGCAGCAGTAACACCAAGCTCGCGTTAGAGCCTGGTTGTATCTTTCGCGACCGCACCCGGAGCGGCACCACGAACAACGAGTTTCCCGAAATGGTTGTCCTGCCGCCCGGCCGTTTTCTCATGGGCACGGCTCCGGGAGAGGAGGAGCGTGAGGGCATTCCCAAGGTTCTGCGTGGCCGCGCCACGCCCCAGCATGGTGTAACCATCGACAACCCGCTTGCGCTCGGACGGCTCCCGGTGACCAGAGGGCAGTTCAGGGAATTCCTGCGCAACGCCGGCTGGCACACGATCGAGGAAGGCGCCTATGTATTCACCGGCGGCAGTTGGGAGAGGAAGGAAAAGGGCGGCTGGCAGTCACCGGGGTTCGAACAAACCGACGATCATCCAGTGGTGTGCGCCAACTGGTTCGACGCCCAGGCCTATGTGCGCTGGTTGTCCCATGAAACTGGTGAGGAATACCGCCTGCCGAGCGAAGCCGAATGGGAGTACTCATGCCGGGCCTTGTCGACCACAACTCGCTATTGGGGCAATGATATCGATACCATGGTCAAATACGCGCAAACTTACAATGAAACCACGCGAAACGCCTTTCCCGGCTTGAAGAGCGCGATGATTGCGCCCGGACGCACCGAGTACCGCCACACCGCCCCGGCAGGATCCTTATGTCCCAATGGCTTCGATCTATGCGACATGCTGGGCAACGTCTGGGAATGGTGCGAGGATTCCTGGACCGATTCCTACTGCAACACCCCGACCGACGGACAGCCCTATATATCTCCCGACTGCGCCAGTCGGGTGCTGCGCGGCGGTTCATGGCTTAACCTCCCGACCTATGTCCGTTCAGCCTATCGCGGCCGCTGCCTGCCCTCGCTGCGTTACCTCAATTTCGGTTTTAGGGTGGCGAGGAACATTTGGTGACATTTGGAGATTGACCGGTGCCAGGAAACCAGTTATGCTTCACGGTATAGGAATCCGGTGGGATGTGATGAAGCTTGAGTCTATACATATCAAGGACTTTCGGGGCTTGACCGAGCTTGAACTCAGTTTTCATCCCCGACTGACCGTGCTTGTCGGTGAAAATGGTATCGGCAAAACAACCATCCTTGATGCGCTAGCGATTCTGCTTGACCAATACCTCGCCCGCTATGTCCGGGCTTCCCCACAAAGCGCCCGGAAGATAAAGGAAGATGATTATCGTATTTTTACTTGGTCCGCACATCTAGAAGTAAGTGTAAAAGTAGAATCGGAAACTGCCCTTACCTGGAACTTATCAGCACAAAAGCGTGCCGCAAAGTTAAATAATCCTTTGCGTAGTGATTTGACTGATCTTAATGAATATGTGAAAGATCGTGAAAAAAGCAAAGCTAATCACCTGACTGGCGAGCCGCTGTTAATTTATTACGGTCAAAGGCGTGCTGTTCTTGATATACCAAAGCGGCTGCAAGACGATGGTGAAATGGAACCGATTGCTGCTTTCCATCGGGCTTTAGGTGAGGAAGGAGGTTTAGATTTTAGGCGTTTTGTGGCTTGGTTTCGCGACCAGAGTTTGCTGGAGGCACAGCAGTGGCAAAAGCACCCGCGTTTTCGCGACGTGCAACTAGAATCTGTTCGCCAAGCAATGACTAGATTTACACCGTTTTCCGATCCTTTCTATCGAATGGAACAGCCAAGAGGCCTTTGCATTAACAAGGCTGCACATAGGCCTCCTGATTTTATTGAAATGGATTTAGGTTTAGACGCATTTGACATCCTAAGAGTTGACCAGCTCTCCAGTGGTGAAAAGATGTTTTTGGCGCTGGCCGGGGATTTGGCGCGGCGGCTGGCTTTGTTAAACCCGGACAGCGATGATCCGCTGTCTGGTGAAGGAATTGTTTTAATTGATGAGGTTGAACTTCATTTACATCCAAAGTGGCAACGTCAGTTTATCCCACGCCTCACCGAGACTTTTCCCAACTGTCAGTTTGTCGTTACCACCCATTCGCCACAGGTCCTTGGCGAGGTTCACGCCGAAAATATTCGCGTTCTCCGCACCGACCCCGATGGCACGATACAAGCCAAGATTCCGGACGCCAGCTATGGTTGGGATAGTAATTACTTGCTGCTCAGCGTTCTCGGAGCCGACGAGCGGGATACAGGGTTAAAGCAGGAACTTGATGATTTGGATAAAGCGATAGGCGAGGGGCGGCTAGAAGATGCCGCGACCGCGCTGGCCGATCTGCGCAAGAAGATGGAGGGGGAGCCGCCGGAACTGACCATCGCTCAAGCCCGGATTGAACGCCGGCAGCGGAGACCGCGCGAATGAAATATTCCGCAAAACAGACTCTACCGAGCCGGGTACAACAAATTTTAGATAGGTGCAATACGAAACACATACTGTATAAAAATTTCAGAGGCGAAAAAAAAGGATTTTTTTTTAAGTTGCTGTTAAAGGAGCAATGCCATGTCTGCGCCTATTGCGGCGTAAAATTAAGCGCCGATGAAACCAAAATGCACATTGACCATTTTTGGCCGCAGTCACATTCTAGCAATGGAGTGTGGGACTATCAGAATTGGTTTGCCAGCTGCGGACCACCGGGCAAAGAAAATAGAATTCCTAGCACTTGCGGGGACGCCAAGGGTGATTGGTTTGATCCGAGCAACACCGACCTTATCCCGTCTAACTCAGGCTGTGAGCATCGGTTCCGTTATGGTCAGTTTGGTGGCATAACAGCCGCAGATAGTAGCGACCAACTTGTTACTACTTTTATCGATAAACTAAATCTTAATGATGCTTCTCTTCAATATAACCGTAAGGCGATCATTAAAAGTATTGAATCGGAATTACCAAGCACCGATGATGATATCCGGGCTGAAATTGCCCGGTGGCGAGAGGTTGATGGCGATGGCTGTGCCAAATCCTTCGGCCACGTCGTTGCGAATTATCTTGAATGCGAGTTTGGCAATTTGCTAGTGTAAGCTTGGCTCATATTTGTGAACTTGGCACCGCGAGGGCAGCCTTTGACGCCACGCACTTCGGATTATTTCCGTGTCACGGCTCTCGCTGTGGTCCTCACCCTGTCCGCGCCGTCCTGGGCCGGTGAGAAAATCGGCACCTCAGTCGAGGAGTTGCTGGATATTGTCTACCAGATGAATCCCGAGCTGGCGGCGATGGCGTTGGAAGCCGACGCGGCGGCGGCGCGGGCCGAGGCGGCGGACAGTCTGCCCGACCCCAAGTTCATCTTGAGGTACGACGAGTGGCCACGCGCCAGCCCCGGCTATGCGCCGAGCATTAGCCGCCTTGGCACCATGAAATATCAACTGACCCAGGAGCTTTCGCTGGGCGGCAAGCGTGAGGCCAAGCGCGAACAGGCACTGGCCGAACATCGAGGAAGCCAAAGCCAAAGACAGGCCACCGCCCTTGAACTCGCGATGCGGGTAAAGATTGTTTATGCCGAATATCATCAGGCCCAGATGGCGATCCAGCAACTTGGCACCGTGAAAGGCATTGTCAGTCGGCTCGGCCAGTTCGCCTTGTCTCGCTATGGCCAAGGGTTGGGCACTCAACTGGACAGCATTCAAGCCGAACTGGAGCGCAAGGAACTGGAAAGCGAACTGGTCCTGATGAAGCTTGAACGCCGGCAGGCGGGCATCCGGCTCAACGCGCTGCTCAACCGCCCGGCTGATGCGCCGCTGGTCGAGAGGCCAAAGCTGCGGCCGGTACCGCCTGCGGCCAGGATCGATGCCACATCCCTGGTCATTCGTGCGCGGCAGGCCAATCCGGGGCTCCAGGGCCAGCATGCCAAGATTGATGCCGCCGACCGGGGCCGAGACCTTGCCGACCGCTCATGGTATCCAGATCTGGAACTCGGCGTCGGAGTGGTGCAGAAGGCTGGCCGTCTCGACAGCTACGAGGCAATGCTCGGGGTAAACATTCCGCTGCAATGGGGCTTGCGCGAGGCTCAGCAATCTGAGGCGACCGCCATTGCATCGGCGGCGCGAACGCGATTGGTTCAGGCCGAACGCCAGCTTGAATCCGATCTCCATCAGGCGACAGCCAGCTTCCAGGCGGCTGAGGTGCGCGAAAATATTCTGCGCACGGGCTTGTTGCCCTTGGCGGAAACTGCGCTGCAATCAGCAACCAAAGCGTATGAACTTGGACTGTCCGAGTTCATGGTCGTGCTTGAAGCCGAGCGCCGTCTGAGGAACTCTCACCTCGACCATCTTAAAATCCAGCTCGAACAGCAGGCGCGGCTGGCCGAGATCGAGCGCCTGATCGGTGGAGACTTGTGATGATGCGTTTAGTCTTTGCTCTTGCCCTACTCGCGGCGGTCGCCCTACCGCCCGTTGCCTGCGCCGCCGATCCGGCAAACCCTCATGCCGGGCACGGAGCCATCACACCCGCACCCGCCCCGGCCAGTCCTCAGGCCGAACGGAAAATCCTCTATTACCGCAACCCCATGGGGCTGGCCGACACCTCGCCGGTGCCGAAAATCGACTCGATGGGGATGGATTACATCCCGGTCTACGAGGATGAGGTGGCCGGTGTCCCGGTCGGCACGGTCAAAATCAGCCCGGACAAGGTGCAGAAGCTCGGAGTGCGCACCGAGATGGTAATGGAGCGCCAACTTGCCCGCACGGTCAGGGCGCTCGGCACCGTCCAGCCGATCGAGCAAAACGAGGTGGTGGTCGCACCACGCTTCGAAGCCTGGATTGAGACGCTCAACGTCCATACCGACGGTCAAGCCGTCACCAAGGGCCAGTCGCTGATGGAGGTTTACAGCCCGGTGTTGGTGCTGGCTCAAGAGGAGTATTTGCTCGCCGTAAGTGGCAACATGCCCGGACTGGCCGAAGGTGCGCTGCGTAAGCTCCGCAACCTAGACGTTTCCATGACCGAAATCGCCGCCCTTCGCAAACGGGGCAAGGCCAGCCGCACCATCAGCATTCCCTCGCCGCTGACCGGCGTCGTCACCGAGCGCAAGGCGGTCAAGGGCATGCGCTTCATGGCGGGCGAGGAGTTGTACCGGCTTGCCGATCTCTCGACTGTCTGGGTACTGGCCGATGTCTTCGAACAGGATGTCGGATTGATCACGATCGGGCAGACGGTGCGAATATCGCTTAATGCCTTTCCCGGACGCACCTTTACGGGCACAGTCAGCATGATTCATCCGACCATGACGGCGGAGAACCGCACGGTGAAGGTTCATATTACGCTGCCCAATTCCGAAGGTCAGTTACGCCCCCTGATGTCGGCGACGGTCGAACTTGCGGCCCCGGTGGCGGCGGCTTTGGTGCTGGCGGTGCCGGACTCGGCGGTCCTTGACAGCGGCAATCGTCAAGTCGTGCTGGTCGAACGCGGCGAGGGCCAGTTCGAGCCGCGCCCCGTCCAACTCGGCGCTCGGGCTGACGGCTACGCCCAAGTTCTGGGTGGCGTGCGGGCGGGCGAGAAGGTGGTGGTGCGCGCCAATTTCTTGATTGACGCTGAGAGCAATCTTCGGGCGGCCCTAGGCGGGTTCACCGGAAAGTAACGGGACTTCTGCCATGATCGCCGCCATCATCCGCTGGTCCACGCACAACGTCTTTATGATTCTGCTCGCCACCGTGGCCATTATTGCCGCCGGGGTGCTGGCGGTAGAGAGGATTCCGCTCGACGCGCTGCCCGATCTCTCGGACGTTCAGGTAATTCTTTACACCGACTATCCAGGTCAAGCGCCCCAAGTCGTCGAAGACCAAGTCACATACCCGTTGACCACCGCCATGTTGAGCGTGCCACGTTCGAAGCTGGTGCGCGGCTTCTCATTCTTCGGCGCTTCGTTCGTCTACATCATCTTCGAGGACGGCACCGATATCTATTGGGCACGCTCGCGGGTGCTGGAGTATCTGAGCTTCGCCGCCAAACGCTTGCCTGCCGGAGTGACGCCGACCTTGGGACCGGACGCGACGGGTGTTGGCTGGGTTTTCCAGTACGTCGTACTGGCCAAGGAACGTACGCTCGCAGAGTTGCGGACGCTTCAGGACTGGTTCTTGCGTTATCAGCTGGCCAAAGCTGGCGGAGTGGCCGAAGTGGCCGGGGTCGGCGGCTTCGTCCAGCAGTATCAGGTGGTGGTCGATCCGCAGAAGTTGCAAGCGCACACGCTGTCACTTGACAAGGTCACTGCAGCGATCCGCAACAGCAACATGGATGTCGGCGGCCGAGTGGTTGAGATGGCCGAGACCGAATATGTCGTGCGCGGACGCGGCTATTTGCGCGGGATCGACGATCTGGAGCGGGTTGTTCTTAAGCTGGAGCGCGGCACCCCGGTTTTGCTGCGCGACGTGGCGAGGATTGAACTGGGGCCGGACGAGCGGCGGGGCTTGACCGAACTCAACGGCGAGGGCGAGGTGGTGAGCGGCATCGCGCTCCAGCGCTTCGGCCAGAATGCGCTTGAAGTGATCCGCAACGTCAAGGCCAAACTTGCAGAACTGGCACCCAGCCTGCCTGAGGGGGTCGAGATCAAGTCGGTCTATGACCGCTCCGACCTGATCCTGCGCGCCGTCGAGACCTTGAAGCACACCCTGATCGAAGAAAGCGTGATCGTCGCCCTGGTCTGCATATTCTTTCTCATGCATGTGCGCAGCGCTCTGGTCGCTATCTTGATGCTGCCGGTCGGCGTGCTGATTGCGGTGATCGTGATGGAGGCTCTTGGCATGACCTCCAACATCATGAGCCTCGGCGGCATCGCGATTGCCGTGGGAGCGATGGTCGACGCAGCTATAGTCATGATCGAGAATGCCCACAAGCATCTCGAACGCAAGCCCCCGGAAATGCCGCGCCATCAGGCCATTCTAGACGCCGCGATTGAGGTCGGGCCGAGCCTGTTCTTTGGTTTACTGATCATCACCGTGGCATTCCTGCCGGTGTTCGCCTTGGAAGCCCAAGAGGGCCGGCTGTTCAAGCCGCTGGCCTTCACCAAGACCTTCGCCATGGCCGGAGCCGCCGTGCTTTCGGTGACGCTGGTGCCGGTGCTGATGGGGCTGTTTGTGCGCGGGCGCATCATACCCGAGCACAAGAACCCGCTGAACCGGCTGATGATCTGGCTGTATCGGCCGGTGATCAAGCTGGTTCTACGCAATAAAATCGCGACTATTCTGGTTGCCGTGCTGGCATTCGGGGTGTCATTTTGGCCAGCGCTGCAGTTGGGCAGCGAGTTTATGCCCACACTTAACGAAGGCACGCTGCTCTACATGCCAACCACTTTGCCCGGCCTGTCTATCACCAAGGCTGGCGAACTGCTTCAGACCCAGGACAAAATTATCAAGAGTTTCCCCGAGGTCTTATCGGTATTGGGCAAGGCGGGACGCGCAGCAACTGCCACTGACCCGGCCCCAACCGAAATGTTCGAGACCGTGATCAATCTCAAGCCGGAGGAACAATGGCGGCCGGGCCTGACCATCGACAAGCTGATCTCCGAAATGGATCAGGCGCTACAAATGCCCGGTGTCAGCAATGCCTGGACCATGCCGTTGCGCGCCCGCATCGACATGCTGTCAACCGGTATCCGTACCCCCATCGGCATCAAGGTGTTCGGCACCAGCCTGGATCAGATGGATGCGGTTGCTCGCGAGATTGAAACCGTGGTTAAGACCGTGCTAGGCACCACCAGCGCCTATGCTGAGCGCACGCTGGGCGGGTATTACCTCAACATTGACCCTGACCGCGAGCAGTTGGCACGCTATGGCTTGACCATCGGCACACTGCAAGAGGTGATCTTGAGCGCGCTCGGCGGTGAAACCGTCACCACCACCGTCGAGGGCCGCGAGCGCTTCGGCGTCAATGTCCGCTATCCGAGGGGCCTTCGCAGCGATCCCGATTCCATCGCCCGGCAAGTACTGGTTCACACCATGGACGGCACGGCGGTGCCGCTCGGCCAGTTGGCGCGGGTCAGCCTGTCCCAGGGACCGGCGACCATTCGCACCGAGAACGCCCTGTTGTCGGTCTATATCTTCGTGGACATTCGTGACCGCGATATCGGCTCCTATGTTGCCGATGCACAAAAAGCGGTGCGCGAGCAGGTCAAGCTGCCCCAGGGCTATTTCATCCAGTGGAGCGGCCAATTCGAATACATGGAGCGAGCCAAGGAGAAGCTCAAGATCGTGGTGCCTGTCACCCTGACCATTATCTTTTTGCTGTTGTATATTAACTTCAAGCGCGTTACCGAAGCCTTAATCGTTATGCTGTCGGTGCCGTTCTCGCTGGTCGGCGGCGTCTGGCTGTTATGGTGGTATCATTTTAACTTAAGCGTCGCGGTCATAGTTGGCTTCATCGCGCTCGCCGGAGTCGCCGCCGAAACCGGCGTGGTCATGCTGATTTATCTCGACCATGCCCTCAAGGAGCGCCAAGCCCGCGCCGCCACATTCACCCACGCCGATCTCTACGAGGCGGTAATGGAAGGCGCGGCCGAGCGGGTGCGGCCCAAAATGATGACGGTGTGCGCGATCATGGCCGGGTTGCTGCCGATTCTGTGGACCACCGGCACCGGCTCCGAGGTCATGCAGCGCATTGCCCTACCGATGATCGGCGGCATGGTCTCCTCGACCATCCTGACTCTGATCGTCATTCCCGCGCTCTATACCTTGATCAAGGAGATCGCCCTGATCAAGGAAATCAGGTTGCAGCGCGAGACCAGCTAGATTCAGATGGCCCCCAGCGCGGGGTAGTCAGTATAGCCGAGTGGTCCCGAAGCAAAAAAGGTTTGCGGCTTCGGCTCATTCAGCGGCGCGTCTTGTTCAAGGCGGCGAGGCAAATCCGGATTAGCGATGAACAGCTTGCCGAATGCCACCGCATCCGCCGCACCGCAAGCCAACTCCACATTGGCGGTATCCTTGGTAAAGCCCTCATTGGCGATGAGCACGCCACCGAACGCGGTCTTCAATTGGGGGCTGAGCCGATTTTCGCCGAGCGATTCCCGCGTGAAAATAAATGCTATCCCCCGTTTGCCCACCTCGCGGGCGACATAGCCGAAGGTGGCGGAGGGATTGGAATCTCCCATGCTGTGGGTGTCGCACCTTGGCGCCAGATGCAAGCCGACACGATCAGCCCCCCAGACCGATATGGCGGCGTCGGTGACCTCCAGCATCAGACGAGCACGGTTCTCAATGGAGCCACCGTATTGGTCGGTGCGGTGATTGGTGCTGTCTTGCAAGAATTGGTCAAGCAGATAACCGTTGGCACCATGCACCTCCACTCCGTCAAAACCAGCGCGCAGAGCGTTTTGCGCGGCATTTCGATAGGCGGCGACGATGCTGGGAATCTCCTCGGTGGTTAGGGCGCGCGGCGTCACATAGGGCCGTTGCGGCTTGACTAGGCTGACATGGCCAGCGGCAGCAATGGCCGAAGGCGCAACAGGCAGCGCACCATCAAGGAATATCGGATCGGAAATACGACCTACATGCCAAAGTTGCAGGAACATCCTACCACCGACGGCGTGGACGGCAGAAGTAACCAGTTTCCAGCCCTCCAACTGCTCATCCGACCAAATGCCGGGCGTATCGGCATAGCCCACCCCCATGGGTGTTACCGATGTCGCCTCGCTGATGATCAGCCCAGCTAATGCCCGCTGGACATAATATTTCGCCATCAGTTGATTGGGTACCCGAGTGGCACCTGCCCTGCTCCGCGTCAACGGAGACATGATGATGCGATTGGGGAGCTGGAGTGCGCCGATAGTGATCGGGTCAAAAATTGTCGGCATGATAGGGTACCTCCCGAAGAATGCGATCACCGTTTGCAGATGTTCCGCATGTTTCTCAAGGTCTTCTGAAACCGATGCCATCTCACTGGCACTATTGTTTAGATCATCGGCACTTTGCGCCATCGCGGCGGCACCGGCAGACATAGACTCGGCACTTGCAGACAATTCCTCAGAAGTAGACGACATTTCCTCGGAGGAAGCAGAATTAGTCTGGGTGACATGATCAAGCTGCTGAATTGCAGAATTAATTTGCTCGACCCCGGCATTCTGCTCTCGCGCCGCCGAACTAATATCGACAACTAGGCTAGCAGTGCGCTGGATATCCGGGACCAACTTGGTGAGCATCAGCCCGGCATCCTCAGAGGTGTCGACGGTCTGAGTGGAAAGGGTGCTGATCTCGGTGGAAGCGGCCCGACTGCGTTCGGCCAACTTGCGCACCTCAGAGGCGACCACAGCGAACCCCCTGCCATGCTCCCCCGCGCGAGCCGCCTCAATTGCCGCGTTAAGGGCGAGCAAGTCGGTTTGGCGGGCAATTTCCTGGACGATCATAATCTTTTCGGCAATCACCTTCATGGCCGAAACAGCCTTGGTCACAGCAAGTCCACTTTTTGCGGCATCTTGCGCCGACTTAGTGGCGATCTTTTCTGTTTCTGTCGCATTATCGGCGCTTTGACGAATATTTGCAGCCATTTGCTCCATCGAAGCCGACACTTCTTCAGTGGATGCAGCCTGCTCAGACACGCCTTGCGATAGTGATTGGGCAGCATCGCTTAACTGGGCACTGCCGGAAGCGACGTTGGCAGCCCCAGCCGTAACGCTCTCGGCCTCAGCCGAAACGGTCGCGGCTCCGCTTGCCACGGTCTCGGCAGCTGAGGAGACGGCTACCGCTGAGGCGGTGATATGCTCACCCAGTTTGGTAATCTCTGCAACGATTTCGCGCAACCACGAGACCATCGCGTTGAGATCGGTCTTGACCGAGTCGAATGATCCTTGGTGTTTCCTAGTGATAGTCCTGGTCAAATCACCATTGGACATCGCCCCAAGCACATCAGCTATGTCTGTAATAACTCCCTGCATCGTGCTGGCCAGAGTATTTACGCTCTCGCCCATGACCATGTTGAGGCCACTCTTGTCGGCAAGGTCAAGTCGCTGCTTCAAATCGCCCTTGCCTATCGCTTCGATCATATTGGCGATCTGCCGAGTAAATACCTCATCGCGTTGACGACGCTCATCATCGGCGCGACGCTCTGCTTCTAGGCGCTGCTTTTCAGCTTCCTCAAGTTGATTTTTGGTAATCGCACTTTGTTTGAAGACTTCCACCGCAACGCTCATGGTGCCGATTTCGTCACCCCGGCCTTGCGCGGGAATCACCACGTCGAGTTCGCCGCCAGCGAGCCGACCCATCGCCTCGACCATCTGGTGGATCGGGCGGGTAATCCCGCGCGAAATCATCAGCGACACGCCAACCACCAAAACCAGGATGCCAAACCCTATAGCGCCCAACAGAATAATCTGATTGCGGAAAACATCCGCCACGTCATCAAGGTAAATGCCGGTGCCGACGACCCAACCCCATTCCTGGAAGCCCTTGACGTAAGAAATCTTGGGAACCGGCGCATCTAACCCCGGCTTTGCCCACATATAGGACACGAAGCCAGCGCCCTGATCGCGGACGACCTTGACCATTTCCACAAACAACAGTTTGCCGGTCGGGTCCTTGGAAGTGGACAGGTCCTTGCCTATTAGTTCCTTCTTGGGGTGCTGGAGTATCACCCGCTGCATGTCGTTGACCCAGAAATAATCATCGCTGCCGTAGCGCAGCGTCTCCAAAACGGCCAAAGCGCGTTTTTGCGCCTCTTCGGTGCTAATGGTTCCAGCCTTGGCTTGGGCGGCAAAGGAGGTGATCAGACCGTGCGCCACCTCAACCAAGTTCTGCGTCTTGACCTGACGGTCCTGCAGCAGGATCGAATAAAGCCGATCAAGACTGACGGCGCCGACCACGCATATCCCAAGCGCGGCGACCACAACCATCATGAGAATGCGGCCGTGAATACTAAATTTATTAATAATTGCAAGCATTAAGCTAGGTCCACTGCGCGAAAGGGTTTGTCCTGGGCGTATTTGTAGAATTCAACGAGACTGTTTAATTGTTAATTATCACCCGAAAATTTGATCGAGTCAAGCGTGAATTTGCCGCCATCGCGCAACAAGGCGAGCGGACGGAGAATCTGGAGCGCGCGAGAAGCAGCGCCTCTCGCAGGCACGGCAGTGCCTCATCCGCGCCGATAGCCTGTACGTGTCTCAAAGTCATTGACACATTCCGCCCCCTAAGCCAAAAAGCCCGCCACGGCATCATCGGACGGTGCCGCACGCAGAGACTCGCCACCGGCCGCGAACTGAGCTATCATCTGGTGAGTTCAGAGAGAGAGCCGCCATGACAATCGCTGCCATTGACACGCACGCCTTCGTCAAACGAATCACAGCCGCCGGAATGCCCGAGCCGCAAGCCGAAGTGCTCGCTGAAATTCTGGCAGAGCGCCCCGCCCCGGTCAGCAAGGGCGCTGTGGTCGCAGCTATTCAGGAAGCCGCAGTCGGCACCAACCGCCGGATTGACGCGACGGAAAAACGACTCAATGAAAAGATAGCAATTCTCAACGAAAACCAGCTTGAGACGAATCGTGCGTTGGCCGCGATCATGGCGCACCTCGGCATTAGGAAGCCATAGCCTGCCCTCGACTCGGCCAGCACCGTAGACGCAATCGCTTGCATCAACTCCTGCGGTATGTCCACCTCACACAAACAAAAACCCACGTTCGGCAGTATATGGGCTAGCTACCACAGTATCAGCCACAGCCCTACCAATAGCCATGGCCGCACCAACAGCACCGTCGATTTTCTCAAGCGCTTTGTTCTTGGTAAACTTGTGATTACCGGCCGCGTCTTGTTCGATCGCAGAGGCGGGGCGGCAGAGTGTCGCAGCGGGGCAACCGCTACCCGGCGCGTTCTGTTACCCCAGCCGTTACCCCAGACAGCAGAAAGGCCGACTTGAGCCGGCCCTTTCTCTGCTAACCCATTGATTTAATGGCGCGCCCGGAGAGATTTGAACTCCCAGCCTTCTGATTCGTAGTCAGATGCTCTATCCAGTTGAGCTACGGGCGCAAGAGCTTC
This sequence comes from Rhodospirillaceae bacterium, assembly GCA_037135115.1. Lineage (GTDB taxonomy): Bacteria > Pseudomonadota > Alphaproteobacteria > Azospirillales > Azospirillaceae > BOG-933. Next base: position 17,204 of record JBAXKX010000007.1, on the reverse strand, counting down.
ACGAAAGATCGCGTTGGTCATTGTCTCGTTGGTCATTGTCGCGTTGGTCATTGTCTCGTTGGCGTCAGACAAACTAGCCATCTTTGGAGCCGATAGCAACCCCCTCATGCAGGGTCGCAACGATTATATTTGGCCAGCTGGGGCTGGCTCAGCCATGAGGATAAATCTAGGTTCAGGCGACGACGTTGCCGCCTTGGTGTCCTTTGCCACGGGAGACCGGGACCGGCCGCACCCAAGCCTGTGAGCCAGCTTGAAAATTGAGGTTGCCCTTGAACCCGGACGCCTCCAGGCTCGAGGTGAAGGCGCCGAGCAGCTCCTGGCGCAGCGATGTCGGCAGGGGGCCGGCACTGCGTAGGATCAGGTCGAAATGCTTGGGCTTGACCAACCCATCAAGCTGAAGGGGGCCCAGCCGGCTGAGATCAAGGTTAACGATGAAGCGGTGGTTGCGCTCGCCCCGACGCAAGCTCTGCCCGGCTTCATCGTCGTCCTGGACCGCTTTGACATAAAGTTCAAGCCGCTGGAGGTTTTGCCCGTCGAACATTGGAATCATGAACGGTCGCCATTCGCCCGGTGGAGTTTCGGCAGCCTGACGCGCCATGGTCTTAAACTCGCCGCCAAGTCGGGTCAGCAAATCGCTTCGCCCCGCCCTGTCAAGACTCTCCACTGCTTGCTCGCCGAGCCAGCCCTGAGCGTCGCCATGCTTGGCCTTGTCCAGAAAGAAAGCCAGCGCCGCGGCCAATCGCTTGTTGGGCTGGGGTAGTGCGGCCCCAAACATGGCGTGGGCTAGCGCAGCACCCTCGAAACCACCAAGGCTGATCAGGGCTTCTCCCAGTGTTGGCCATGGGGTCGTGGTCGTGGTCGTGGTCGGGGAGGTAGCCGTATGCGTGGTCAGGGGCGGTTGCGCGGCCAATATCTCGCGGGGATTTGCTATCTCCACCGTAAGTTTTAATCCAAGAGGCAAGGCGATGCGGGTGGCCAAGGCTAGCGAACCAGCGGGGGTGGTCAGGATCGGCTGGCCGGAAGCGGTGGCGCCGGTGATGATTCCGGTCAAGATTGGCACCGGCCGCGCAGCGGGTGCCGTAGCCGGGTCGCCTTCATCTGGTTGAAGTGGGGCGGCCAGATTGGGTAGACCGGCTGGACCGGCCGGATTGGTCGGACCGGCCAGACTGGACTGATTAGCGGGGCCGGGCGAATTAGTCGGGAGAGTCGACGGAGTTGCGCCGGCAGAGTTGTCCATAATGCGAACGGCAACGATCGAACCGGGCGTCAGGATTGGCAAATCGGCCTTTGGCGGTATCCCCAGCGTTGGCGGTAACCCCAGCGTTGGCGGTAACCCCAGCGTTGGCGGCGCCGTCCAGGCCGCCGCCACACCGCCCCGAACTTGCAGAGGCAACACTTGGGCCGGAACCACCGTCCCCGGCGGTAATGGCGTTAGCGGCGTTAATGGCGTTAATGGCGGCGCTGCGCCCGGCGCTGCACTCGGCAGCCCCTCCCGCAGCTTGGCGAGCAGCGTTTTCGCCATCTCGCCGAGCCTAGTGATCACCGCCGGATCATCGGTAGCGGTCGGCAAGGCCAGCGCCAGCATGGTCGCCGCAGTGGAGAACTGATTTCCAATTGCAGCAATAAAGGCTTTGGCCCTGGTTGGCGGGTTCCCGGCACCAATTTGGAGGATGATCTGCATATCGGCCGGCAACGCCGTCACCGTCATGATCACCACCTCCCCCGCCTGGGTGCGTAGCCTGGTGCCGCCTTCCGGAGTCAGTCCGGCAACGGTTCCAGTTATATGGACGGTGCGTGACAACTGGGTCAGCCGCCCCGGCAGTTGTTGCAGTCCGACCTCACCCAAAGGCAACGCAGCCCCCCCGCCTCCGGTTGGCCCTTTGGTTCCTATATTTGGCGGTAAAGCTCCGAACTCCGACATTGGCCGCTCCCTATGGGCGGAAGCGCTTGGTTGCTAGAGGTTTTAGGTGAACAAACGTTGCGCGATTGCCTCGACATCCCTGGCGGCGTCGCATCCCGGCGAGCGAATCAACAGTGGTACTTGGTGCCGTATCGCCTCGCGAACCTTAATGTCGCGTCGGACGATACCGGCCAGCGGCGGTTCGAACTTGAGGAAGGCCCGGCACGCTTTATAGATAGTGGCGAATGTTTTCTCGCCTTCCTTCATAGTCTGGGCCAGATTGATGATAACCCGAATGTCGGCGGCCGGATTGGTGGCACGAGTAACCTTGATGAAGGCATAGGCGTCGGTGATCGCGGTAGGCTCGTCAGTGGTCACAACCAGGGTGATGCCGGCTGGTCCGGCCAATTGGCGAACCACTCGGTCGATGCCGGCCCCCATATCCATGACCACACAATCATAGCCGCGCGCCACCTCCAGCAAAGCGTTACGCAAATCCCGCAACTGTTGGCTAGCCAGGGTGGCCAAACTGCCCGAGCCGGAACGGCCGGCGATGATGTCGAAGCCACCCTCGTTGAAGCGCTCGGCCACCCCGGCCATAGTCACCGAGCCAGCAATAACTTGTCCCAGATCGTGCTCGGGCGTCAGGCCAAGCTGGATGTCGACATTGGCAAGCCCAAGATCACCATCAAACAACAACGTCTTGCGTCCCATCCGCGCCATGGCGTGGCTGAGAGTAACGGAAAACCAAGTCTTGCCGACGCCGCCCTTGCCGCTGGCGACCGCGACGATATTATGGCCGCGCAAGGGTTTCACGTTGGTGGATGGTGCGGAAAAGGGCGGTTCAGTCATGTCGGTCCACTCGCGCGGGTAAGAAAAATGTCATGAATGGGTTCCCGTCTGGCGGTTAGCCCGAGCCGTACGCTCCTGGCCCGGCATCATCAGCCGAGCAAGAGTAAGTGGGGAGAGCGGGGTCAGCCCATCGGCAACATTGGAAGTCAGGCTGACATCGCAAAAATTCAGCCTCGAGTCATAGACCGCAGCCATCATGCTGCCGAAACGGCGGGTCAAATCAAGCCGGGTAATCAGAACTCGCCGCACACCGATGGCGCGAAACAGGCCGCCCATCTCGGCGGCTTCTACCGCATCGATGCCAGCCGGCATGACCAGGACCGGCTCGACCGCCGTGCCGGCGATCATCCGGCGCAGTTCGTTCATCTCAGCAGGGTCAAATGGATTGCGGCCGGCGGTGTCGATCACGATTTGCTCGGCACCCCTGGTGACGTCAAGGGCATCGCCGAGCGCCGACTCGTCCTCGACGGTGATCAGTTTGATTTTAATCAGCCTGGTGAAGGCCGAAAGCTGCTCGATCGCGCCAGCGCGCACGGTGTCGGTGGTGATTATGCCGATCGAGCTTTTGCGGAACACCGCTCGCACTGCCAACTTGGCCGCGACCAGGGTCTTGCCGGAGCCAGGCGCACCGACCAGCATCACCGGCCGTTCAAGGCGACCTTCGGCTAGCGGCTGGAAGGTGAAAACGGCATCAAGGGCCGCGCTCAATGCCAGAACCGGGTCATCAACATCCAGGTTCTCCAGGGTATCAACCAGCTTTTCCGAGATTAAGGCCGGGGCACCATGGCGGTAAAGGGCATCGGTGACGAACTGGGCCACGTCTGGTTGATCGTCCACGATCAAGGCCGCTGCAGGGTTACGAGATGCCGAGTTCCGGGATGTTGAGTTTCTGGCATCGCTTGCCGCCACGGCGGCGCAGGCCGACGGTCCTAGATCATCGTCCTCAATCGCCGCAGTGACGCGAACACTGCCGCCCTCCTCCTCGCGGGTGGCGACGATAATGGCTTCGTCACCCAGCGTGGTGCGGACCTGCCGCATCGCCTCCGCCACCGTCCGGGCATGAAAGGTTTTCAGGCGCATTTCAGCCTGTCCTTTCGTCGGCTGGTGCCGCTTTCAGACTTTGGTGGTGGATAGACTGTTTACTCATCATCGATCAGGGGACTGATATCATGGTCGGCCGCTCATATTTGCCCCATGGTCTTGATCTTAGCTTTGGGGTGGATTTCATTTTGGGACATTACCGTCGTGGTCGGCCGGAAACGTTCGATGATCGAGCGAACGAAGGGCCGGACGCCCGGACTGGTCAGCAACACCGGCGCCTCGCCCATTATAGCATGTCGTTCGAAGGTCTGGCGCACCGTGGTGATAAATTGTTGCAGGTGTGAGGGGGGCATGGCAAGCTGACGGTCGTCACCCTCCCCCACTAGCGATTCGGCGAAGGCCTGCTCCCATTCGGGCGACAGAGTGATCAACGGAATAAAGCCCATTTCATTGGTATTGCTGTCCGATATCTGGCGGGAGAGGCGGGTGCGCACATGCTCGGTGATCTGGGTGATATTGCGGGTTTGAGTGCAGGCCTCCGACACTCCCTCCAGAATCGAGGCCATGTCGCGAACCGAAATCCGCTCGGACAGCAAATTCTGGATCACCCTCTGAAGGCCGCCCAAGGTAATTTGGCTCGGGATGACCTCGGTTACCAGCTTTTGGTGATCCTTGTCCATTTCGTCAAGAAGCTTCTGGGTTTCTGTGTAGGACAGCAGCTCCGACATGTTGTCTTTGATGACTTCGGTCAAGTGGGTAGTGACCACGGTAGAGGGGTCAACCACGGTGTAGCCCCTGAATAACGCCTCTTCTCGGTAGTTGGGCTCAACCCAAATCGCTGGTAGACCGAAGGTCGGCTCCACGGTCTGCTCACCGGGCAGGCTCATGGCATCGCCTCGCGGGTCCATCACCAACAGCATGGTCGGCCGGATGTCGCCGCGCCCGGCTTCGATTTCCTTGATCCGAATGATGTAGGTGTTGGGCGCTAACTGAAGATTATCCTGAATCCGTACCGCAGGCATGATGAAGCCGATCTCATTGGCGATCTGACGACGCAGGCCGCGAATCTGATCGGTCAGGCGGTGGGAGCCCGGTGGCGGCTGGTTGATCAGCATCAAAAGGCCATAGCCCAGTTCCAGCCGGATCAGGTCGATTGCCAGTGCGGTTGAGATCGGCTCGTCCATCACCGGTGCAGCCTCCGCGACCTGGGCCTCCTCGGCGACCTTATCGGCCTCGGCCGCCGCGCGCTTGCGTGGCAGCGACCAAGCCATATAGCCAGCGGCTCCAGCCAGCACCAGGAAGGGCGGCATCGGCATGCCGGGCAGCATCGACATGGCCACCAACATTACTGCGGTTAAGCCGAAGGCGGGGGGGTAGCCGCCGAGCTGCTTGATCAGAATTTTGTCGGTGGTGCCGGTGACGCCGGCCTTGGTCACCAGCAGACCGGCCGAGATCGAAATGATCAGTGCCGGGATTTGCGAGACGAGGCCATCGCCGACCGTCAGCTTGATGAAGGTGTCCGCAGCGTCCAATAGCGCCATGTCGTGGCGCAAGGTTCCGATGATAATGCCGCCGACGATGTTGATGGCGGTGATGGCCAGACCGGCCACGGCATCGCCCTTGACGAACTTGGAGGCGCCATCCATCGAGCCATAAAAGGCCGACTCGTCCTCCAGCTCCTTGCGCCTAGTCCTGGCCGCCTTTTCATCGATCAGCCCCGACCCTAGGTCGGCGTCGATGGCCATCTGCTTGCCCGGCATGGCGTCAAGGGTGAAACGCGCAGCAACTTCAGCGATACGGCTGGAGCCGGCCAGCACGACCTTGAAGTTGACCAGCGTAATAATACCAAAAATGATAATGCCGATTATGAAGTCGCCGCTCATTACGAAATTGGCGAATGCCTGGATGACGTGGCCGGCGGCCTCAGTGCCTTCATGGCCGTGGGCAAGAATCAGACGGGTGGTTGACAGGTTGAGCGCAAGGCGCAGCAGTGTGGTGATCAGGAGAACGGTCGGATAGGAACTGAAATCAGTCGGCTTTTGCATGAACAGCACGACCATCAGGATCATCACCGCGCAGGTGATCGAGAACGACAGCGCAATATCGAGCAAAAACGGCGGCATCGGCAAGATGAGGGCAACGATAATCCCGACCACGCCAAGCGCCAGCGCGATGTCGCCCCGTTTGGACAGGTCCTTGATGGTCTGGAACAGATCGCCCGCCGGTCCCGGTTCGGGCACTTCTCCCTCAGTACCCGTATGCTCCGTCAAAGACATGCTATTCTCATGTGGTCATCCAGAGTGGTCATAATGAGTGGTCATAAGTAGTGTTCACCCCACCACCCGTTCCGTTTCTCCCGGAACCGGCACTGGAAAGCCCTCGTCACCGTATAGTTTGAGCTTGTTGCGCAGGGTTCTGATCGAGATGCCCAGGATGGTGGCGGCGTGGGTCCGATTGCCTAGGCAATGCTGAAGAGTCTCAATGATTAAATCACGCTCGACGGTGGCGACGGTACGGCCGACCAGACCGGAGGGGGGGGGAGGCTGCACCACTCCCGGTAGTGAAATCGGCACCGGGGGGGGGGACATACTGCGGGCATAGCTGGCGTAGGCGGCACCTGAGGGCGTGCCGGTTTGAGCCGGTGGAGCCGGTGGGGCTGGCGTGCTGCTATAAAAAGGCACGGGCTGCCGCATTACCTCAGCCGACGGCAACTTGCTGGTCAGCATGATCGCCGAAGGCATGATCACCGTGCCTTGGGCCAGCAACACCGCCCGATGCATGGCGTTTTCCAGCTCGCGGACATTGCCGCGCCAGTGGTGGGCCATCAACATGCTCAAAGCCTCTGGCGAGAGCGTGCGCAGCGGCAGGCCATTGGCTTCTGAATACTTCTTGATGAAGTGTTCGGCGATCGGCGGAATGTCGAGGGGGCGCTCCCGAAGTGCAGGCAGCCGGATGCCGAAGACATTGAGCCTGAAAAACAAGTCTTCACGAAACTCGCCGGACTGAATGGCCTGTTCCATGTCGCGGTTGGAGGTAGCCACCAGTCTAATGTCAATCTTGACCGGCTGGGTGCCGCCGACCCGGTCGATCACTCGTTCTTGAATGGCCCGCAGCATCTTGGACTGAAGCCGGACGTGCATTTCGGTAATTTCGTCGAGCAGCAGGGTACCGCCATTCGCCTCCTCGAACTTGCCGAGACGGCGAGCCACGGCACCGGTAAATGAGCCTTTTTCATGGCCGAACAGCTCGGACTCCAGCAAGTTTTCGGGGATCGCCGCGCAATTAATCGAAACGAAGGGCGCGTCGGCGCGTCGACTCTTGCGGTGGATGTAGCGGGCCATCAGCTCCTTGCCGGTGCCGGATTCACCGGTAATCAGTACCGATGCCTCGCTTGGCGCCACTTGGTCTGCCAACCGCAGCACCGCCGCCATCACCGGGTCTTGGGTAATTATGGCATGGCTTTCCTCTGATACCGCCTCCAGCACCGCCGCGATCAACTTGGCGTCGGGGGGCAGCGGTATGTACTCCTTAGCTCCGGCTCGGATAGCCCGCACGGCAGCGGCAGCATCGGTGCCGACACCGCAAGCAACGACCGGCACACAAAAGCGTTCGGCTTTGAGGGCTCCCACCAGCTTGCCAACGTCGAACTTAACATCGATCATGATAAGATCAATGCCTGCTGCGGCACGCATGGCGATCATTGCGCCTTCGATGCTGTCGGTATGGGATACTTTGGCACCGCGCTGGTGCGCGATCCGCCCCGCTTCGGTGATGTATCCTTCCAACGTGCCGACGATCATCAAGCGCATGGCATCCACTCTCCCTTGCGGGCGGTATTATTGGTCAAAATACTGAATCCGACTGCCCATGGGCAGCACCGAGTTTAACAACATTTCAAGCCGACGGGGATTCTCCTGGCGGGCGATCGACAGGCTGCCGGTGAGGTAAAGCGTGCCAATCAGGCAGTCTTGGTCGGCGTTGGCCTCCAATTTGCCAGCTAGCGGCGTCAGGATCATGTTGCCCAGCACGGCGCCGTAAAGGGTGGCCAGCAGCGCCACCGCCATCGCCGGCCCGATAGCCGACGGATTGTTAAGAGCGCCCAGCATTTGCACCAAGCCGATCAGGGTGCCGATCAGGCCCATCGACGGAGCCACCTCCGCAGCTCGACGCAGGATGGCTGCAGTTCGGGTGAGGGTGATAAGAGCGGCTTCGGCCTCGGCGGTCAACACTCGCTCGATTTCATCAGGAGAATGGCCCTCCACGATCAGCGTCAGACAGCGGGCGAGAAATGGCTCGCCGCGCAGCTCGGGCAGCACGTTGCGCAAGGTCTCGGTACCGGTGCGTCGCGCTGCTTCCGCCAGCAACAGCATTTGCCTCGCCACCTCTCGCGCATTGCGGTTTATCCGCAAAAGCGCTGAGGGCACCGCTCGCCAAGCCTGGCATAGGTCGTGGGCAGAGAAAGACACGGCAGTAACCGTAAGCGTGCCGCCGATAACAATCACAAAGGCCGACAGGTCGAGGTAAGATGACGCCGCCCCGCCGCTGATGATGGCCATAGCCACCACTCCAAAGGCTCCGGCCAAACCCAGCAGCGTCGACGTATCGACGGCAAACCGACCACTTGCGGTACGCGCGCCCGCCATCGGGGCTTGACTGTCAGTCCTCGGAGTAATGCGGGTCATGTTGCATCCTGAAATTACCGGTCAGATTTAATAATTTCGGTCATGGTCACGCCTAGCCGGTCCTCCACCACCACCACTTCACCGCGCGCCACCAAACGATTGTTGACGTAGATGTCGATTGCCTCACCGACCTTGCGGTCTAGTTCGACAACCGCGCCACGGCCAAGCTTAAGCAAATGGCTGACCTGCATGGTGGATTTGCCAAGTACGGCCGAAATCTGAACCGGGATATCATAAACCGCCTCCAGATCCTTGGCCGGAGTGGCGCTGGGGTCAAAACCGCCACCACCACCGCTATCCAGCTCGTCGAGATCGAAACCGTCCTTAGCCATTTCGGTATTCCAAGGGTTCGGCCTGGATTATTTCGGCCTGGATTATTTCGGCCTGGTTCATCACGTTTCTCCCAACATGCGTAGTGCTGTTTGTTCGATGTCGGCCAGTAACTGGCTGGTGTTGCGTTCAGCGCCGCCCTCGGCCCATTCGATGCGGGCATCCGACATACCCTGCGCCGGGCTACCAAGTATCACCAGCCGGCCGGCAAAACCCCGCTGCTCCGCTAAATTTTCGATGATCGGCCGCAGCTCCTCCAGCAACCCGTCATTGATCGTGATCTTCAAACGCGGCTCATCAATCGCCTCGTTGAGGCAGGCCGTGATGAACTCCTCCAGCTCCTCAGGACCATGGCGGCGAATCAATCCGGGAAACAGCTTGCCGATGATGGCCATGGCAATTTGCAATGGCTGGCCGGTCCGTGCTGCATTAAGATCGTCGCGATCGGCGACCAGTGTCGCGACGCCATCGGCCAAACGGATCAGGGCATCGGCAAGGGCGGCCTGACGCTCGCCTTCGGCTTCTTCCCGCCCTTTACGATAGCCATCAGCTTTCCCTGCCACCATGCCTTCGACGTAGGCCTTTTTACGCGCGGCCTCGAGTTCCCCGACGCTGAAGCTCGGCGGGGGGGGTGGCGGCGGTGGCACCGCAACCTGGACCGTCTCTTTAAGACGCCGTCCCTGCCGCCCCTCATCGGCGTCGAATGAGACGTCGAACATGAATTTCCTGATACTCGTCATGGTACTTGGTCGATCACTTCGTAGCAGGTTAATTCGGGGATTAATTAGGTGGTTAAATTGGGGGTTAAATTGGGCAATGCCGCGAGAGCGACAATGCGCTAAGTTTCTTGATACAGCCAGTTTCGCAGGATCGACACCGCCTCCTCCGGGTGCTTTTCGACTATTTCGCCGACCTTGCGCAGGGACGAGGCACGAACCCGGCCCTCGACGCGGTTGATGTCGATCATTTGTTCCAGTTCCTCGTCGGCCTGGGCCGCTTCCAGGGCAAGGTCGTGGGCCAAAGCTCCGGCCGGGGCCGCCAGCTGCGCCGGCAATTGAGCCTGATCGGCCAACAGCTTGTCCATGTCGTCCTCGGATTCGGACGATCGCTCGAAGGCCCGACTGATCAGCGGCCGCACGACCAACAGGATCACCAATATCGCGACGATGCCGAGTATCAGCATTTCAGCAATGCGGAATAGGTCCTCCCTAGCCATGCCTAGCAGCAAGTCAGGCGGCGCCGCGAATTCCCCCTCGGGCGAGGCGAAGCGCATGTTCACCACCTCGATGCTGTCGCCGCGAACCGCGTCAAAGCCGACGGCCGAGCGGACCAGCGAGGCGATCTGATCGACATCGGCCTTAGGCCGCTGCGAGTAGACCTGCGGGCCGCCCTTAGGGTCGGGCGTGTAAATGCCGTCCACCAGCACCGCCACCGAGAGCCGCCGCACCTGTCCGGCCTCGCGGACGTGACTTTTTACCGTCTTGCTGATTTCGTAGTTTACGGTTTCCTCATTGCGATTGGTCCGGTTGCTGGTGATCGGGCCGGATCCCCCCTTTGACTCGGGTGCTGCACCGGGCACGTTGTTTTGAACCGTGACCGCTTCCATCGGGTCACGATCGGATGCGTCGCCCTTATCCTCCACTGTCTGGGTCGAGCGTATGACTTGACCCTCGGGGTCATAGATTTCCGAATTGGTGGTGATGCGGTCAAAATCGAGTTCGGCTGTAACCTCGGCTCGCACCTTGTCATATCCGACCGTACGCCCGACCAGATCTTCAATGGTCCTGGCCATCTTGCGTTCGTAGGTCTGTTTTTTCTCATCGGCGTTAGCGCTCATCGCTTCTTGGGAATTTGATCCCATGCCGCGAGCCAGCAACTTACCGTGGTCATCGATGACTGCGACTTGTGACGGGTCGAGCTTGGGCACCGAAGCAGCCAACAAGTGCTGAATCGCCGAAACCTGTTCACTGCTGAGCCGAACGCCGCTCCGAAGCTTAAGAAATACGCTGGCAGTGGCGTTGTTCTCTGTTCGCGCGAACATCTCGCGCTTGGGCATCACTAGGTGGACCTTAGCCTGCTGGACACCATCAAGCGTCCCGATGGTCCGGGCCATCTCGCCCTCAAGGGCACGGAGCTGGTTGATGTTCTGAATAAAGCTGGTAGCTCCGAAACTCTCGCCTTTATCGAATATTTCATAGCCGATCGAGCCGCCGCTGGGCAAGCCAGCCTGAGCCATAGTCATCCGCAGCTTGCCGGCCTGATCCTGGGGGACCATGATTTTGGTGCCGCTACCGTCGACTTTGTAGGGAATCTTGAGGTCGTCGAGCTTTTTGGCGATAGAGGCTGCGTCCGAACCCTGGAGGTCGGCGTATAGCAGTTCCATCCCCGGCGTTGACAGACGACCGGCCAAGTAGACAAAAAACGCCAAAAGCCCGGCCCCGACAACCGCAATCATGGCCAGCCGAGCCGGGCCGAGCTTACCCAAGGTTTGTATAAAACCGTTCACGTCATTAGTCTCACGTCATTAGCCTCCGGCCCGGTCGACCATTAATATACCGTAAATCTATAATGTTAATTTGTAATGTAAATTTGCAATATAAATGCAATCAGGCGCGTCAAAACTTCCTACTAGAACGGGGCTCGCCTCCCAGCCCGTTCAGCCCAGCCAGCCCAACGTAAGCATATGGGTGCTCTGCCGGGCTGACGAATAGGCCACCAATGCGCGGGGAAAAAATAATTCTAAAGCCCGGCCACGGTCATGCCTTCGATACGTACGGTCGGGGCGTCCGTGCCATAGCGGAACTCCAGGTCGTTGGCCGGCTCCAAGTGCAGGTACATTTCCTTAAGGTTGCCCGCCACCGTCAGCTCGGAGACGGGATAAGCAAGCTGGCCGTTCTCGATCCAGAACCCAGAGGCACCCCGGCTATAGTCACCGGTAATTCCGTTTACGCCCATGCCCATCATGTCGGTGATGTACAGGCCATCGGCGATTTCGCCAAACAGGTCCTGGGGCGTTTTGTCCCCCGCCGCCATATAAAAGTTGGAGGCGGAGGGATGCGGCGGCGAGGATGTGCTGCGAGAGGCATGGCCGGTAGTTTCAAGCCCGAGCTGCCGCGCCGAACGCAAATCGAGCAGCCAGGTGGTGAGCCGGCCATCCTGGATAACGGTATGGCGACGTACGGCAACACCCTCAAAGTCAAACGGTTGCGAGCGCAAGCCGCGACGAATGAACGGGTCGTCGATCACCGTAACGCCGGGCGCGAACACCTGCTGACCCAGCCGATCTTTAAGAAAGCTGGTGCCGCGAGCAACCGATTGCCCGCTGATGGCGCTGGACAGGTGGGAGAGCAGGCTGCGCGAGGCTCGCGGGTCGAAAACCACCGGTACTTTACGGCTTTTGACCTTGCGCGGATTCAGGCGGCGCACGGCACGCTCGCCAGCGCGGCGACCTAGCTCGATGGCCGACGGCAGGTCGGAATCGTATACTTTGGAGCTGAAATCATAGTCTCGCTCCATTGCGGTCCCGGTTCCGGCCAGCGCCACCGCCGACAGACTGGAGCGGCTGAGGCCATAGCCGCCGGAAAAACCGTTCGAAGCGACGAGCGCAACCCGGATCCGGCTCCAACTGGCGTCCGCACCCTCCGAGTTGGTGACGCCGGGGACCGCGAGCGCCGCCTCCTCGGCCTCAAGCGCTCGCTTGACCAGCATCGCGGCCTGGGTTTCGGCGTCGGGTTCGACTGGGTCGCAGATGTCTAGGTCAGGCAAGGTCCGGGCCAGCTGTTCGGGATCAGCCAACCCACAGTGAGGGTCCTCAGGCACGGCCCGAGCCATGGCCACCGCCCGTTCGATCAGTACATCCAGCGCCTCGGGGCTGCGGTCGTTTGAAGATACGATGGCTTGACGCCGCCCGACGAATACGCGCAGACCGATATCACCCGATTCGGAGCGCTCCAGCGTCTCGGTCTTGCCCAGCCGCAGCGTTACCGACAGACTGGCGGAGTCGTAAAGCATCGCGTCGGCGGCATCGGCCCCCGCAGAGCGGGCCTTCCGGGTCAGACGGTCAAGCAGGTCTAGAGCAGCGGGGTCGGCGTTCATCAAGTGTATCTCCGGTTTCTCCCCTGATGGGAGCTGGTGGCGGGAGCTGGTGGCGTGACAAAAATGCCGATCTATAGGAGCCCCAGCGCCTTGAAACTGGCGACTTGGCCGCGCCCTATGATCAGGTGGTCGTGTAGAACCATGCCCAGGGCCTGAACCGCGCGCGCGATTTCCTTAGTCATGGTGATATCGTCGCGAGAGGGGGTGGAGTCGCCGGTCGGATGGTTGTGGACCAAAATTATGGCGTGTGCTCCGAGTTCAAGGGCGCGGCGGACGATCTCGCGTGGATAGACTGCCGTGTGGTCGATAGTGCCGCGCTGCTGAACTTCTTCGGCAATGAGCCGGTTGTTGCGGTCGAGGAACAGCAGTCGCACCTGTTCGGTGGTTTCGTGAGCCATTGCCGATTGACAGTAATCGACGATCGCATCCCAACCGGCCAGAACTGGGCGCATCAACACTTGCTGGCGAGAAGCACGCAGACCCGCCGCGCCCACCGCCGTGAGTGCCGCAATAACGGTGTCGCTAAAATTAAATGCTCGTCGCAGGCGTTCCGGCGCTGCATTGAGCGTACCCCATAGGCTACCGAACTCACGAATCAGGTCCTTTGCCAGCGGTTTAACATCGCGGCGCGGGATCAGCGGAAACAGCAGCAATTCTAGCAACTCGTAATCTTGGAGTCCGCCACCGCCGCTGGAAAGAAAGCGTTGACGCAGGCGGTCACGGTGGCCGGTATAGTGCGGGTCCTCGCGTTCTGGTACCTCGTGCTTAGGCGCCTCCCGTTCTGGCGCCTCGCGTTCTGGCACCCCATGCTTTGGTGGTGTGGGATGAGCATCGGCGAAACCCGGCAAGGCGGGTGCGTCCGCCGCTCGATCCCGATCACTTCGACGCCTTGCCATCGACGACGCATGGTGAATTCCGAGCCTGCATCACTCCTCCGGATAGGGCGGCTTGGTGTAGCCCTGCGGCGATAGCGTGAAAATTTCATGACCATTAGCGGTCACACCGATCGAGTGCTCGAACTGGGCCGACAGCGACTTGTCCCTAGTCACGGCCGTCCAGCCATCTGCCAGCACTTTGACCTCCCAACGGCCGGCGTTAATCATCGGCTCAATGGTCAAAAACATGCCTTCGAGCAGGACGACGCCTTCCCCGGGATTGCCCAGGTGCAGCACCGAGGGTGGGGCATGGAAAACTTGCCCCAGGCCGTGACCGCAGAAATCGCGCACCACCGAGAAGCGCTGTCCTTCGGCATGGCTCTGGATAGCATGGCCGACATCGCCCAGCGTGGCGCCGGGTCGGATTTCGTTGATGCCCAGCATCATGGCTTCATAAGCGACGTCGACCAAGCGCCGCGCCTTGAGGCTGACCGAGTCGCCAAGCAGAAACATCCGGCTGGTGTCGCCGTACCAGCCATCTAGAATCGGCGTTACATCTATATTGAGGATGTCGCCTTCTTGGAGCCGTTTGTCGCCGGGTATGCCGTGACAAACCACATGGTTGACCGAGGTACAGGTGGCTCGGGGAAAACCGCGATAGCCAAGCGGGGCCGGAATGGCACCGTGGTCGCGAATGTATTTCTCACACAAACAATCCAACTCGCCGGTGGTAACGCCCGGGCGGACATAGGGTGTGATGAAATCAAGAGTTTCTGCGGCCAGCAGTCCGGCCCGACGCATGCCCACGAAATCGGCGGCATCGTGGATGTGTATCGGTTGCTTGCTGTCGTCCTTCCGGACGGTCTGCGTTCGGTTCATGATGAGGGAATATCTCGAATCGCCGTTGACGGCAACCAGTGAAGGCACGGCCGTTGCGTTTCCTGGTCTGATTTTGAAAATGGGGTGCTTATGGTAACCATTGCGGCATCGGGGACTGCCATGCCGGGGGAATGCCCATGATCCCGGTCACCGCCAGTATCACCCTCGACGACTCCGAAATTGAGGAAAGCTTCGTCCGCTCCTCCGGTCCAGGTGGCCAAAACGTAAACAAGGTGTCGACGGCGGTGCAGTTGCGCTTCGACGTGCGGGGCTCGCCCTCGCTTTCCGAGTCGGTTCGACTGCGTTTGATGCGGTTGGCCGGGCGCCGGTTAAGCCGCGACGGGGTGCTGATCCTGATCGCTCAACGCTTCCGCACCCAGGACCGTAATCGGCAGGATGCACTTGATCGCCTGCTCGAACTTATCCGTGAGGCGGCGATCCCTCCCATACCCCGCCGCCCCACCCGTCCGACGCTCGGCAGCAAAAAACGTCGACTCGAAGCCAAGGGCCGGCGTTCGGAGGTCAAGCGCCTGCGCGAGGAACCAGAGGAATAAGGCGGGTCGCCCTGCCATTAAGGCGTGCCCGAAGAAACCACCGCAGCAATGAAAAAGGGCGGGGAAAACCCCGCCCTTTGACTAATTACGTGTGCCGGCGCTGCGTGTGCCGACTTTGCTAATCAGAGGATGCGGTTTGCGACATAACTGCCGGGGGCCTCGGCGAGCGCAGGCAGTTCGCCGGTGCCGGGGACGCGAGCCGCAATCTTGACCGGAGCCGACTTCTGCACCCACTTGGCCCAGTCAGGCCACCAAGAACCGGGATTCTGAGTCGCGCCCTGAAGGAAAGCGTCGGCGTTCTTAGGAAGTTTAGGGTTGGTCCAGTAGCAGTACTTATTCGCCGCTGGCGGGTTAATAATGCCAGCAATATGACCCGAAGCCGAGAGCACGAACTTGACTGGACCCGTAAACATCTGAGCACCGGAATAAGTCGAAATCCATGGTGCAATGTGGTCTTCGCGGGCCGAGACGAAGTATGCGGGAGTCTGGATCTTGGTCAAATCGATCGGCACACCCTTAAGCGTTATGCCGCCCGGCTGAACCAGCATGTTGTTCTGGTACATATTGCGTAGATAGAAGCTGTGCATTGATGCAGGCATCCGAGTCGAGTCCGAGTTCCAGTACAGGAGATCGAACGGGAAGGGATCCTTGCCCAACAGGTAGTTGTTGACCACGAACGACCAGATCAAGTCATTTGCGCGAAGCATATTAAAGGTGGTGGCCATCTGGCTGCCATCGAGGTAGCCGGTCTTGTTCATCTTTTCCTCGAGCATGGAAATCTGCTCTTCGTCAATGAACACGGACAGCTCGCCTGCGTCGGTAAAGTCCAGCATGGTAGTGAAGAAAGTCGCCGACTTGATGCGATCATCACCCTTGGCGGTCATATAAGACAGTGTTGCCGCCAGCAGCGTTCCGCCAAGACAGTAGCCGACCGCACTTACTTCGCTTTCGCCAGTTGCCTTCTTAATTACATCGAGTGTCGCGAGCGGGCCATCGACCATGAAGTCTTCGAAAGACTTATTGGCCAGTGTCTCGTCGGGGTTAACCCATGACATAACAAAGGTTGTGAAGCCCTGGTCAACAGCAAACTTGATCATGGAGTTCTTCTCGCGAAGATCCATAATATAGAACTTGTTGATCCACGGCGGGACAATCATAAGCGGCCGCTTGTACACTTCCTCGGTGGAAGGGTTGTACTGGATGACCTGGATAAGATCGTTCTGGAATATCACCTTGCCCGGGGTCATGGCGATATTCTTGCCGATTTTGAAGGCATCGTAATCGGTCATGCTGATCCGGAGCTGGCCCTTGCCGCGCTCCATATCCTTCAGCATGTTTTCAAGACCCTTGACTAGGTTCTCGCCGCCCGACTCGACAGTCTTTTTCAGCACCTCGGGGTTGGTGACCACAAAGTTGCTGGGCGCCATAGCGTCCACGAACTGGCGCGTATAAAAATCGACTTTCTTCGACGACTTTTCATCAAGCCCGTCCACACTCTTGACCGTGCCCTGAAGCCAGCGCGCGGTAAGCAAGTAGGACTGCTTGATATAGTCAAACAGGGTGTTCTCGTCCCAAGATGCGTCCTTGAAGCGCTTGTCATCCTTGGTCGGCGCAATCATCGGCTCCGACTCCTGGCCGAGCAGGCGCTGGGTGGTGCGCTGCCACAGGGTCATATAGTCGTGCCATAACGACATCTGCGCCTGGACCATCTTTCCGGGATCGGCCATCATTTTGGCCGTCATCTCAAGGAAAGCCTGACCGATGTTGAACGGGTCGGATGGGCCGCTCACCCCTTCGGTGGCCTGCTTGCTCAGAAACTCAGTAACGAGCCGTTGACTTCTTTCTGCGATCCGGGCCATTGCCCGGGACATCTCAACCGGATCAGGTAGTTTAGCGTCGGGGCCCTGCGTTTCGGCCATTTGAAGCGTCCTTTTTCACCTACGATTGCACTGTGTAGATTTTTGTTAATTCCCAGCGTGGGTCCGGTGGGCATTAC
>JBAXKX010000006.1:0-32348 GCA_037135115.1 Rhodospirillaceae bacterium | reverse complement strand
ACTGACCAGCACAATGCTACGTATGCTATGCCAAAGGTGGCTGCTAGTCAACGAATTCTCAGTCTATTTCAGGCTGCGGATGACCTGGATATCTAACTCACGTATTTTCTTGCGAAGGGTATTGCGGTTCAGTCCCAATAGCTCGGCGGCCTTAATCTGATTGCCCCGAGTCACGGACAGGCTAAGGGAGATCAGGGGGCGCTCAATTTCGCGCAACACCCGATTGTAAAGGCCAGATGAAGGCAAATCCCCTTCATGGGCGAGAAAATAGTCCTTGAGGTGACGTTCCACGGCCCCAGAAAGACCACCCGAACGGGGTTCTTCGACCTCCGGTAGCGGTGTTATGGCTTCGGCGATCTCTAAGTCGATAACATCAGAGCTAATTACCTGCTGAGAATAGAGAGCGGTCAGCCGCTGCACCAGATTTTCCAGCTCGCGGACGTTACCCGGCCAGTGGTAGCGTTTGAGCCGTTCCATCGCGCCGCCGTCCATAGTTTTGGTCGGTAGCCCCTGAGATGCGGCTTGAGCCAGGAAGTGACGGGCAAGATCAGGAATATCATCGACGCGCTCGCGCAAAGGAGGCAGCTTGATCGGCACGACATTGATTCGGTAGAATAGATCTTCGCGAAAGCTGCCGGCGCGAATCAGGGTGCGGAGGTCGCGATGGGTGGCGGCCACGATTCGCACGTCGGTCTTGATCGGCAGGCGACCGCCGATGGTCGTATACTCGCCTTCTTGGAGTACGCGCAGCAGTCGGGTCTGGGCCTCTAGCGGCATGTCGCCGATTTCGTCGAGGAATAGGGTGCCGGATTGGGCCTGTTCGAAACGGCCGGTCGAACGGGCGGTGGCGCCGGTAAATGCGCCCTTTTCGTGGCCGAACAACTCGGACTCGATGAGTTCGCGCGGGATTGCCGCCATGTTGATGGCGACGAAGGGGCCGCTGCGGCGCTTGCCATAATCGTGTAAAGCGCGGGCCACCAGTTCCTTGCCGGTGCCCGACTCGCCAGTTATCATGACAGTGAGGTCGGTACTCATCAACCGGGCGAGCACCCGATAAATATCCTGCATCGCTGCCGAGCGCCCGATCAGCGGTAATTGCGCGTCGGTATCGGCGTTCGATGATTGCGGCAGGGTGAGGGGGGAGGGCGCAGACAGCGCGCGCTCGACGGCCTTAATTAGCTCCCTGAGGTCGAACGGCTTGGGCAGGTACTCGAAAGCCCCACGCTCGGCCGCCTTGACGGCGGTCATGAGCGTGTTTTGGGCGCTCATGACGATGACCCGCAGTTCGGGACGAATTTTCTTGATGCGGGGGATCAGGTCAAGGCCGTTCTCGTCGGGCATTATAACATCGGTGATGACGAGATCTCCCTCACCGTCCGCTATCCAGCGGTACAGAGTCGAGGCGTTGCCGGTGGTTCGAACGTCGTGTCCAAGCCTAACCAGTGCCTGATTGAGCACGGTTCGGATTGCACGGTCGTCGTCGGCGACAAGAATGGTCGAGGCGCTCATTCCGCCAGCTTACGCGATGAAATCGGGGCCGTGTTGGGGGCTGGATCGCTGGTTGCGTCGGATTCGGCATGCATTGGCAGCGACACCTTAAATGTGGTTCGGCGCGGCAGGCTCTCGAACTCGATTACCCCGCCGTGATCGCCAATGATTTTGGCGACCAATGCAAGACCAAGGCCAGTACCGTTCGGCTTGGTCGTTATGAAGGCATCAAAGAGATGAGGACGCAACTCCTCTAACACACCCGAGCCATTGTCTTGAACACTGACCACCAGCGGCAGGTGAACCCGGCTCTCAGAACCTGGCAGGGCCAGCCGGGAGCCATGCTGGTACGAGGTGGAAAGGACTATCTCGCCGCCCAGTTCCGGTGCAGCCTCTGCTGCATTTTTGATCAGATTGAGAAAAACTTGGACAAGTTGGTCGCGATTGCCGACCACGGCGGGCAGGCTGGGGTCATAGCGTTCGACAATTCGCAGGTGGCGAGCGAAACCGTTTTCGGCGATTTTGCGGGCATGACCAAGAACTGAATGGATATTGACGGCGTTGCGTTCAAATGGCCGTGTGTCGGAAAAGACTTCCATGCGATTGACTAGGGCGACGATGCGGTCGGTTTCATCACAAATCAGTTGAGTCAGGATTTTGTCATCGGCGCTGGCCCCCTCCTCAAGCAATTGAGCGGCGCCGCGAATGCCAGAAAGCGGGTTTTTTACCTCATGGGCCAGCATCGCCGCCATCGCGGTGGCCGAGCGTGCGGCGTGACGATGGCTCAATTGGTTGTCGATCTTATTGCTTAGCGAGCGCCGGCGAAGGAGAATCACCGCTATTTTAGTATTGTAACCAAGGGTAGTGACCTGGGCCGATACCAGTTGGCGGCCGGTGCGTGGAGTGTCGATCAGGATGCCGTCTCGGGCGATGCTGGTCTGGCCGTGCTGTACTTGATCGATCATGGTAAATAGTGGGCAGTCCGGCGGCAGCGCGTCATGCAGGCTGGTACCTAATAAATGGGCGGAGCTGGCGGCGAAAAGGTCTTCGGCTTGCTGGTTGACGTAAAGGATGATGCCACCGCCATCGACTGCGAGTACCGGCTCGGGCAGGGCGCCGAGGATTGCTGTCGTTTCCAGCACTAATGCGACTTTGCGGCGCGGGCGGGCCGGACGGCGCGTTGGTGGTGAAAATTCCTGTCGCATCAGGCTGTCCCTTTTTCGATCACTGACAGGTAGAAGGCGCGGATGCGTGCCTGCACCGACTCTGGGGTGGCTAGATGATTGATATCGGCACGGAATTCGGCCGAGCTAGGAAGGCCTTTGCTATACCAACCAAGATGCTTGCGGGCGATGCGTAGGCCATGCTCGCTGCCGTAATGCTGCAGCATCGCTTCGTAGTGATCGAGCAGAATATCTAGTTGCTGCGCTAATGGCGGGTCGGCTGGATGCTGGTTGGCCGGGCTCTGGTTGGCCGGGTGTGGGCCATCACGCAGAAATTGAGCGATCTGGCCCAGTATCCAGGGGCGTCCATAGCTGCCCCGCCCGATCATCACCCCGTCGGCGCCCGAAATGGCGAGGCATCGGGCGGCATCGTCGCAACTGGTGATGTCGCCGTTGGCAATCACCGGGATCGAGACGGCGCGCTTGACCTCGCCGATAAAGGCCCAGTCGGCCTGACCATGGTAGAACTGGCAGCGGGTGCGACCATGGACGGTAATCATCAGGACGCCGCATTCTTCGGCTATTTGGGCCAATCGTGGGGCGTTGCGGTGATCTTGGTCCCAACCGGTGCGCATCTTCAGGGTAACCGGAATCTTCACCGCGCCTACCACTGCATCGAGAATACGCTTGGCCTGGGTTTCATCGCGCATGAGGGCTGCGCCGGACTGGCCGTGTACTACCTTTCGTGCCGGGCAGCCGAAATTAATGTCAATTACGGCGGCGCCAAGGTCCTGGTTGAGCCGCGCCGCCTCGGCCATCACCGCAGGATCGCAGCCGGAGATCTGAACCGCCATCGGTTGTTCATCGGCCATGGACGCAGCCATGCGCAGGGTATGCCGGTTCGAGCGGACCATCGCCTCGCTTGCGATCATTTCTGAGACCACCATGGCGGCGCCATGGCGTTTGACCAGGAGGCGGAACGGCATATCGCTCACGCCTGCCATCGGGGCCAGGATTACCGGATTGGCGAGGGTCAAGGAACCAATGCAAATGCCCATTTTTAAGGCGCTGCCTGTTGCTGGTGGTAAGTGATGCTTGCGAATTAATCATTACTAGCATCTCTTGGCCGCCGATAGCAAGGGCGCGGCACTTTCAGCTCATTTGTTCATAAAAGCACATTCTTGAGAAAACTGTTGAGTTCCGCGCCCCGTCGTGGTTTGCAATAGGCAGAGCAGCTTTCACAACGGAGACACCAGCAGCCCATGCGCCAGTGCGTTGCCCTGATTGTTGCGGCCGGTTCCGGTGAACGGTTCGGCGGCGAGTTGCCCAAGCAGTACCTGCCGCTGGCCGGACGGCCGCTGTTGCGCCACGCCATTACGGTGTTTCTGGATCATCCTGGGGTCGATGGGGTGCAGGTAGTTTACCAGCCGACTCACCACGAGCTTTACCTTGCTGCGACCGCCGGGCTGAACCTGCCCGAGCCGGTGGCCGGCGGGGCTACCCGTCAGGAGTCGGGGCGGCTTGGGCTGGAGCGGCTGGCCTGCTCGCCCCTGGGTCCCCCTCTCTTTGTGCTGATCCATGATGCTGCGCGGCCGTTGGTCGATGCTGCCACCATCAGCGGGGTGCTGGTCGCGCTGGAACGGGCTCCCGCCGCCGTTGCTGCCGTCCCTGTGATCGACACTCTAAAGCGCGGGGAGGGTGGTTTTACGGCTGGTACCGTTGATCGCGGCGGCCTGTGGCGGGCTCAGACGCCTCAGGGGTTCCATTTTCAAACCATCCTTGAAGCGCATCGCCGCTGGGCCGGGGCTGGGCTGACAGACGATGCAGCGGTGGCCGAGCAGGACGGTCTGCCGGTGGCGTTGGTGACAGGCAGCCCGGACAACATCAAAGTGACCACTCCCATTGATCTTGAGCGCGCCCACCGTTTGCTTGGCGGCGGAGCGGTAAGGAACATTATGGATATCCGTACCGGCCTGGGTTTCGACGTCCACCGCTTTACCTCCGGTGACGGGGTTACGCTGTGCGGGGTCAGGATACCCCACGACCAGAGCCTGCTTGGCCACTCCGATGCCGATGTTGGCCTGCATGCCGTAACCGACGCTGTGCTTGGCGCCATCGCCGCAGGTGATATCGGCAGCCACTTTCCGCCCTGCGAGCCCCAGTGGCGCGGTGCTGACAGCGCCGTCTTTTTGCGCCACGCCGTTGGTCTGGTGCAGGAGCGCGGCGGGGTAATCAGCAATGTCGATGTGACCCTGATCTGTGAGCGGCCCAAGGTCGGGCCGCACCGTTCGGTGATGGTGGCCCGCCTTGCCGAGCTTCTCGGTATTGCGCCGGGGCGGGTTTCGTTCAAGGCGACCACGACCGAAAAGCTTGGTTTCACCGGTCGCGAGGAAGGCATCGCCGCCCAAGCCATAGTAACCGTGGTGCTGCCCGATGCTGCCTGATGAGCTTATATTACTCGCCGAGCGGGTGATTGCCGCCTATAAATTTAGTGGCATGCGGATTGTCACTGCCGAGTCATGCACCGGTGGCCTGATTGCTGGCTGTCTGACCGCAATTGATGGGTCGTCGGCGGTGCTGGAACGCGGCTATGTTACATATTCCAATCTGGCTAAGGAACAGGATTTGGATGTTCCAGCGGAACTCCTGGAAACTCATGGCGCAGTGAGTGCCGAGACCGCCGAAGCTATGGTCAAGGGGGCACTGGCCAAGGGGGCACTGGCCAAGGGGGCGCTCGCCAGCTCGCCGGCCGATGTTGCAATAGCGGTCACGGGTATAGCCGGCCCCGGTGGAGGAACTCGGCACAAGCCCGTCGGTCTCGTCTATCTCGGTCTCGCCTGCCGTGGTGGTGGTGCGCCGGTGGTCGAGAAAAATATTTTCCCGGGCGATCGCACTGCGATTCGGCGCGCCACCGTCATTCGTGCGCTTGAACTTTTGCTGGTTGCCGCCGGCCCCAAACCCTAAAAGGCTTCAGGTTCTCAGGCGGGGCCTGGAGCGGTACGTTTCGGCTGCGTTTGTTGCTTCATGTTTTTCTTCATGTCGATGATCATGGTCAGGACCAGTGTTATCTGTCCCTCCATCAGTTCGATTTTCTTGTCATACATTTTCGACATCGGAATCTTACGATCCAAACAATAAGAGACCAGCGCCGCAGCCATTTCGACGGCATCGATAATCATATCGCTGGGTACGTTGTGGTCATCTAGTAAGTTTATCTTTGTCGTCACAGCTTCATTTGCTGTTGTATAAACAACGCTAGCCACAGTCCCAACGGGAAGCTGAATATGAGATTTTCTGCGAAAATTAATAATCGCGTTAAGCGCTTCGGTTTCTGTAAATACGATACAGCGGAATTCACGCATACGCCCTGATCCTTACAAAGCCAACTCATGGTGAGTTAATAACCATATTTCCGTTATCTGTCCAGGTCGCGGATAGTACTGCTGAGTTCGAACTCGCGAGTGCTAACATAGCTTTCCAATGCGCGTAGGCGCTTTTCAGCGCTGCGGAACTTGGTGGTGACGTCGGCCAGGGTGACATCTGGTCGCGAGGATTCGGCGCGCCGGAACTCTTCATCCCCTGGCGAGCGGCAAAGGTTGGGCGGGCGGGCCGGAAGGATCAGTGCGAGCAGGAAATAACCAATAATCACCGGAACCGAGAACAGAATCATGCCGACCACGGTTCCGGCGCGGATCATAAAAGGATCGGTGCCGAAATACTCAGCGATCCCGGCGCAGACTCCAAAGACCTTGCCGGAGCCGGGGTTGCGGTAAAGTTTGTGCTGGGCAAAGAGCTTATCCGGGTGCATTGGCTCGGTTTCCTCACGACTTGCTGCGCCAATCGGGTGTCTCAGCGTCAAGAATGCGCTCCAGCGCGTGGATGCGGATTTCCATGCGCTTGGCGCTTTCCCACAACTCGCCGAGCATCCGTTCGTCCTCGGCCGACAGGGCCTTGGCGGCGCGCCAGCGGGTGACGTAATGAAAGATAATCCACAGTGGCGCGACGAATGTGAGGAATAGTACTGTTAATACGATCGCGAAATCAGACATTCCGCACCCCACCCTTGCTCGCTAGCTTAGCCTTGAGTTCGGCTAGTTCTCCTTCGACCTTGTCGGTGGCGTCCAGCTCGTCGATTTGCTCCTTGAGCGAGCGGTCGCGGCCAAGATCATAGGAGTCGGCCTTGCCTTCCAGCTCGTCAAGGTTGCGCTCGACCTGCTCAAAGCGGGCAAAGGCGTTGGTGATGCGGTCGTCATGGAGTTTGGAGCGGACCTTAACCCGATTGACTGCCGATTCTCGCCGGGCCGAAATTGTCTTCTCGCGGTTGCGGGCATCGTTTAGCTTGGCCTGGAGGCTGTGGATGTCAGTATCGGCCTTGGACAGCGCAATAATCAGCGGCGCAAGGTCGGTTTCCAGCGCGTTGGCGGCATCGGCCGCTTTGGCCTTGGCATGGAGCGCGGCCTTGGCTAGGTCCTCGCGGTCACGAGATAGCGCAACCTCGGCCTTGCGGGTCCAATCGCCGCATTCCTGGCGAATGCCGGCGATTTTGCGCTCGATCTCCTTTTTTTCGGCGATGATTTTGACCGTGGACGAGCGTACCTCGACCAAAGTGTCCTCCATCTCCTGGATGATCAGGCGAATCAGCTTGGCCGGATCTTCGGCGCGGTCGAGCATCGCGTTAAAGTTGGCGTTGATGATGTCGGAAAGGCGAGAGAAAATGCCCATGGTGTGTACCTCGTGTGTGCTGTGCGTGTGTCCTTATGACTGCAATGACATTAAGCAATGGTCATGCCAACAGGCAACGCATTGATATCGCAAGGGTAAATAAATACCTTGACGCGCAGTGTAGCGATAATAAATACTTTGTCGCGAAAAGTGCTATATTGTATCGGAAATCGCCATGAATGATGGGCCGGCGGATTTGCCGCCGCTGATCGGTCAAGCCGCAAGCTTCCACGGTATGCTTGACGCAGTGACGAGGGCTGCACCGCTTGACCGGCCGGTGCTGGTGATCGGCGAGCGCGGCACCGGCAAGGAACTGGTGGCGGCGCGGCTGCACTTCTTGTCGCGGCGCTGGGACAAACCGCTGATCAAGCTTAATTGCGCGGCGCTGGCCGAAGGTGTCCTTGAATCCGAGCTGTTCGGGCACGAGGCCGGGGCGTTCACCGGGGCGGTGCGCCGTCACGTCGGCCGGTTTGAGCTTGCTCAGGGCGGAACCCTGATCCTCGACGAGATTGCCAATTGCTCGGCCGCAGTCCAAGAAAAGTTGCTGCGTGCCGTCGAGTATGGTTCGTTTGAGCGAGTGGGCGGCACGCAAACCATAGCTTGTGACGTAAGGGTGATCGGCGCCACCAATGCCGATTTGCCAGCTCTTGCAGAGCAGGGCCGCTTTCGCGCCGATCTGCTCGACCGCTTGGCCTTCGACGTGATCACTCTGCCGCCATTGCGGGCCCGCCGTGATGACATTCCCGTGCTGGCCCGGCATTTTGCACTTGGCATGGTCCGATTGCTGGGGCGGGAGTATTTCCCCGGCTTCACGCCCCAAGCCTTGGCCCTGCTGGAGGGGCATTGCTGGCCGGGCAATGTTCGTGAGCTTCGCAATGCGGTCGAGCGCTCGGTCTACCGCAGCCTTGATCCCGAAGCACCGGTCTGCGAGATAATTCTTGATCCCTTTGCCTCGCCGTATCGGGCTGTCGTTGCTCCGGCCCAGATGCTCCCGGCCCAGATGCTCCCGGCCCAGATGCTCCCGGTGCCACCTCTTGCCTCCGCATTCGAGGAGCCAGGGGCGGCCAGTCTCGAGGTGAATACCCCCGATGCCCATTCCCCCGATGCCCATTCTTTCGTTGCTCAGGTCAACGCCTTCGAGCGGAAGTTGCTGGCGGCGGCGCTTGGCAGGTGCTGCTTCAACCAAAAGCAGGCGGCCGCCGAGCTTGGCCTGGGCTATCATCAATTCCGTCGCCATATTCAAAGGCATGGCCTGACTGCTGGGAATGGCGGCTGAACGGCTTCATCCCTTGCTCTTTTCGATCATTTCGACGAATCGGCGAAAAAGGTAATGGCTGTCCTGGGGGCCGGGGGAGGCCTCGGGATGGTACTGGACCGAGAAAACCGGCCGGTCCCGTAGCCTGATGCCTTCGTTGCTGCCGTCGAATAGCGAGACGTGACTAACCTCGACGATTGCGGGCAGACTCTCGGGCACAACTACAAAACCGTGGTTCTGGCTGGTGATCTCAACCTTGCCGGTGCTCAAGTCCTTGACCGGGTGGTTGGCGCCGCGATGGCCTCGCGCCATCTTGCCGGTGCGGCCACCTAGCGCCAGCGCCAGCAACTGGTGGCCAAGGCATATGCCGAATACGGGCAGCCCATGCTCAACGATTGCCTGGATGGTCGGCACTGCGTAAACGCCGGTGGCCGCCGGATCGCCTGGACCGTTGGAGAGAAAAACACCGTCCGGCCGATGATGCATGATTTCGTCGCTGGTTGCGCTCGCAGGTACCACTGTTACCCGGCAGCCAAGTCCGGCGAGGCAACGTAAGATGTTGTGCTTGGCTCCGAAATCCATGGCGACGACGTGAATGCTTGGCGTTTCCAGTCGGCCATAGCCTTTGCCGAGCCGCCACGGCGTTTCGTTCCAATCATAGGCTTGACGGCAGCTCACCTCCTTGGCTAAATCCACGCCGACAAGGCCGGGCCAAGCTTGCGCTTCGGCGCGCAACGCCTCCAGATCAAAGCGGCCGTCGGGGGCGTGGTGAATGACACCGCTGGGAGCGCCGCCGTCGCGGATGCGCCGGGTCAGCCGTCTAGTATCGATTCCCGAAATGCCGACCAACCCGTGTCCCATCAGCCAAGCATCCAGGTGCTGGGTGGCCCGCCAGTTTGAAGGGGCGGTGACGTCGGCCCCGATGATCAAGCCGCGAGCGGCAGGAGTCGCCGCCTCGATATCATCAGGATTGGTGCCGACATTGCCGATGTGAGGGAAGGTAAAAGTAATGATCTGGCCGGCATAGCTGGGATCAGTCAAAATCTCCTGGTAGCCTGTCATTGAGGTGTTGAAGCAGACCTCGCCCACAGCCGACCCGACCGTGCCTACGCCACGTCCCCACATTACCGTGCCATCGTCGAGCACAAGCACCCCAGTCACGCCGGCCACAGGCTGGCGCATGACCGCCATAGACGCACAAGCGGGGGCGGGAACTATATTGGTCATAGTGTAACCTTGCTGCGCCCGGTGGGCCGTTGGCGGGTACAGGGTAATGGTGGGCCCGGCAGGATTCGAACCTGCGACAACACCGTTATGAGCGGCGGGTTCTAACCACTGAACTACAGGCCCGTTTGCCCCCATCACCGGCCGCTACACTTGCATATGCGGGCGGCCGTCGGCAAGGGTCAGGTGTCGAGAAAGCTGCGCAATTTGCGCGAACGGCTGGGGTGCTTGAGCTTGCGCAGTGCCTTTGCCTCAATCTGGCGAATGCGTTCGCGTGTGACCGAAAATTGCTGACCGACTTCCTCCAGGGTGTGGTCGGTGTTCAGGCCGATGCCGAAGCGCATGCGTAGTACACGCTCCTCCCGCGGGGTGAGGCTGGCCAGAACTCTGGTGGTGGTCTCGCGTAAATTGGCCTGGATTGCGGCATCCAGCGGCAATACCGCGTTCTTGTCTTCAATGAAATCGCCGAGATGACTGTCCTCTTCATCACCGATCGGCGTTTCTAAGCTAATCGGTTCTTTGGCGATCTTGAGAACCTTACGTACCTTTTCCAGCGGCATCAGTAGGCGCTCGGCCAGCTCTTCCGGCGTTGGCTCACGACCAATCTCGTGGAGCATCTGGCGGCTGGTGCGGACCAGCTTGTTGATGGTCTCTATCATGTGGACCGGAATGCGAATAGTCCGGGCTTGGTCAGCGATCGATCGAGTAATTGCCTGTCTGATCCACCACGTCGCATAGGTTGAAAACTTGTAGCCGCGCCGGTATTCAAACTTATCCACAGCTTTCATCAGACCGATGTTGCCCTCTTGAATAAGATCAAGAAACTGAAGGCCACGATTGGTATATTTTTTGGCAATTGAGATCACGAGGCGCAGATTCGCCTCGACCATTTCTTTCTTGGCCCGGCTGGCTTCTTTCTCGCCTTTCTGTACCGTGGAGACAATGCGGCGGAACTCGCCGATGGGCAGATTGACCTCGCCAGCTATGCCGGCGATGCCCTCACGCAGACGTACCGCCTCATCACCATGACGCTCGTGCATCCGCTGCCAGCCCTTGGTCGGCAGTTGTCGCACCCGCTCCAACCAATTTGGGTCGAGTTCATAGCCGTAATATTGAGTAAGAAAGTCCTCACGCTTGATCTTGCAATCGGTAGCAAGGCGCAGCAGCTTGCCCTCATGGCTGGTCAGTCGGCGGTTAAGGTTGTAAAGTTGCTCAACCAGATGCTCGATGCGGTTGTTGTTGAGCCGGACCTGATTGACCAACTCTATCATATCGCCTTTGATGCGCTCATACTTCTTGTCGGACTGACGACTCGGGTCCTCACCCTTTTGAATCGAGGCGAGCCGGCTTTCGTGAAGCTTGTGCAGCTTTTCGTAGGCCGCAGCGATGGCGAAGAAGGTTTCCAGCACCTGGGGCTTGAGCGCAGCTTCCATCGCCGACAGCGACGGGCTATTTTCATCGCTGTCCGGGTCGGCTTCGCCCTCCAGGTCGATCTCCGGGGGCAACAGCCGTGCCTCGGCCTCGGCCTCGGCTTCGGCTTCAGCTTCGGCTTCGACCGCAACCCCGGCCCCAACGTCAACTATGTCACTTGTTTCTGCGTCCACTCCGACTGCGACTAATTCGGATGGAACTGCAACGACGTCGGCGCTGGCCAGGGGCGGGACTATTTTATCCAGCACGGGCTTATCCAGCACGGGCTTATCCAGCACGGGCTTATCCAGCACTGGCATATCCAGCACGGGTCCGACGCTATCGACTTCCGCAGTGGATTGGCCAAAAGGACTCGTACCATAGGTGGCATCGAGATCAATAATATCGCGTAGTAGGAGTTTGCCTTCTTTAAGCGCGTCGTGCCACGTGATTATGGCGCGAATGGTTAGTGGCGACTCGCAAATCGCCCCGATCATCATTTCGCGACCGGCCTCAATGCGCTTGGCGATGGCGATTTCGCCCTCGCGCGACAGCAACTCGACCGAGCCCATCTCGCGCAGATACATGCGCACCGGATCGTCGGTGCGGCCTATGTCATCATCGTCGAGGTTGCCGGACTGTCGTGCCTCGCCTTCGGGCACCGGCTCTGGAGCGGCCGCCTCGTCGGCTTCCTCCGCCTCGACGACGTTAATGCCCATCTCGGACAGCATGGCCATAGTGTCCTCGATTTGCTCCGAGGACGACTGGTCTTGTGGCAAAGCGGCATTCAGCTCGTCATAGGTGACATAGCCGCGTTCCTTGCCGCGAGCGATCATTTTTTTGACGGCCTGGACAAGGCCATCCATCAGCGGGCCTTCACCGCCTTCTTCCCGCGTCTCTGGCGCTTCCGCTCTGTTCGCAACTTTCGTGGCCATGAAATTTCTGCCCTCGAGTCGGCTCTCACGGGCCGACGAAATCAATCAGCGGAACACCGCCCGGCGCATCCAGGCAATCTGTAGATCGACCAAACAAAAAGACCACCCGGCCGGGAACAAGCCGATTCTGACTAAGGCGCAAACAAAATCCGCAGCACCCCCACTCAAGGAATGCACGGAGTCAGCCCCCCAGACACCGCCCGTACCAAAACCAACAAGCCCGACGCCCTCAGGCCATACGCCACTGGACTCGCCATCTCTACCAGTCAACGCACCATCCCAGCTTCGCCAAGACTTCAGCCCGACATACTTGGTCATGAACGGCGGCAGCGTCAAGCCTGAACTCACGAGGATAACGCTTACTCGTCACCCATCCCGCGCGCCGACCCGGCCAGCTCACTATTAAGAGTATAAAACCGGGACAAATTCTGCTGGCTTCCATCTTGATTGAGTCTGCGGCCAGCCTCCCAAAGCTCCTGGCTTATGCGCTTGCGCCAAAGCCCGACGCACCCACAGGTCAATCCTCTGCGCGCCGCCTCAGGGTCGCTTTCGCATGTCGCAAAAGCGGCGTAACTATAAGTCGATGAGCTGAGCAAGTCATCAAGAATCCGGGCAAAACCCATAGAACCGAGGTGACTGCGGACCATTGCGCCGCCGCCGTCAAGTATGTCGTGGCCGCACCCGATCAGGGCGTGGCGGAGATCGTCGAGCCCCGGCCCGGTCATCTCGGTCATAGCGAGAATTTCGTGGTAGTCCCCGAGCAATTGCGGATGGTTGATCAGGGTGGCCAGCAGCGTCCGCTGCCAAACCCAGGCTGGCGCGCGCGGGCGGTTTTGCTGTGGCCCGCCGATTGCCGCCACCGGTGGTGGTCGCGGCATGTCAGGTCGGTTTGGACGCCATGGCTTATTGCTTTTTGGCGGTGGGGCCATGCGGACTGGTTTGCTCGTGAAGGCTTCGCCAATTCGTCTGCGGATCTCGATACGGTAAAAGCCTTGCACGGTCTTATCGGCGATTTGGTTAACTCTGGCGTCCAGGGTGGCTTTGAGCCCGGCCTTGGCTTCGGGGGTATCGAAGCTGCGGCCTGTGGACTCGATCTCCCACAGCACATCAACAAGCGGGCGGGCCGCAGCCAGCACTGATGCGAAGACGGCGACGCCCCGCGTGCGAATCAGGCTGTCTGGGTCTTCACCCGAAGGCAAGAAGGCCACTCGTGCCGACTGGTCTGGCACCAGCATCGGCAAGATGCGCTCGACCGCCCGTTCCGCCGCGCGCTTGCCGGCATTGTCGCCGTCGAAGCACAACACCGGCAGCTTTTCTCGTCCAGGGATCATCGCCCACAGGATACCAATCTGGGTCTCGGTCAGTGCGGTCCCAAGCGGTGCCACCGCTCCGGGAAAACCGGCCCGAACCAAGGCGATCACGTCCATATAGCCCTCGACCACGATCACAGCCTTGCCTTCTGCGGCGGCTTGGCGGGCGCGTGACAGGCCATAGAGCAGTTGACCTTTGTGGAAGAGCGGCGTCTCCCCAGTGTTGATATATTTCGGCCCATCACCTTCGATCAGCCGGCCGCCGAAGGCTACGACCCGGCCGCGACGATCTGATACTGGAAAGATGATCCGGTTGCGGAAGAAGCTGTAGGGCGGGCCGTTGTTGTCCTTGGATGGCTTGATTACCCCGGCGTCGAGCATATCCTTGGTGTTATAGCCCTCGCGCGCCAAAGCCTGTGGCAGCGCCCCCCCGGACTGAGGTGCATAGCCGAGGCGGAAGGCAGCGATCGTCTCGTCGTCAAGCCCACGCTGCCGGGCATAGGCCAGCGCCGCCGCCCCCCAAGGCGCCCGCAATTGTAGTTCGAACCACCGCGTTGTGGCCTCGACCACTTCATGCAGGCTTTTTTCGCGCTCGAAGCGCTTACGATCTTCGGGAGCGGCTAGCGGTACCTGCAATCCGGCTTGGCTGGCCAGCAGTTCAACCGCTTCGGGAAAGGTAAGATGGTCGTGGCGCATGGCAAAGCCGACCACATCGCCATGGGCGCCGCAGCCAAAGCAATGAAAGAACCCCTTCTGGTCATTGACCGTAAAACTGGGGGTCTTTTCGTTGTGGAAGGGGCATGGGGCGTGAAACTCGCGCCCGGCCCGGACCAGCCGCAAGCGCTTTCCCACAACTTCTGAAAGTGGTAGGCGGGCGCGCAGTTCCTCAAGAAAGGCGGGAGGGAAAGTCACCAAACCCTCAGTTTAGCAGTAGTTTCACCATTGGGCTGGCCTTGCCGAAATCCATCACCCCGGCGTGACGGAGGCGGAGTTCAGCCATCACCTTGCCCATGTCCTTGACCGAAGTGGCGGCTATTGCCTCGATTACTGCTTCGACTGCGGCCTTGGTTTCGTCATCAGACATCTGGCGCGGCATGAAGCCTTCGATTACCAGGATTTCAGCTGCCTCCTTGTCGGCCAGCTCCTGGCGACCTCCCTGGCGGTAAAGCTCAATGGATTCCTGGCGCTGCTTGATCATCGAACGCAGCAGGTTGAGAATCTCGCCATCATCGACTCCGGTGGCGTTGCCCTTGGGCCGAGCCGCGATATCCCGGTCTTTGATCCCGGCCATAACCATCCTGATGGTACCGACCACCGGCTGATTCCTGGCCCGCATGGCAACCTTCAGCTCTTCGCTTAACTTCTCGCGCAGCACGTCGGCATCTCCCCGTCCATGGTCCGGCCAAACCTAATCGATTTTCTAAGCGCTGACCAGCTCGAAGGATCTTGAAGCGGACGAAAATAATGGAAAAGGGGTATCAAGGCCCCCGGCTGGGGGGCCTTAAACCGTTGGTATGTGGACTAGAGCCGGAGCGCTATCATGGCGATTGCTAGTTCTTTCGGGCAGCGATCGTAACTGACGGTGCCTGAAGTAAAAGCTCCGACATATTGAGATTAAGAGCAACCAGTCGGCTCATCAGCTCATCATCGGCTTCACGCAGCAGGAGTTGTGCCGATTTGATCATGAACTCACTCGCTTGGATCAGAAATGTCTTGGTATCTGAAGCGATCTCGCCTTCCGAATCCAGCAATAGATTCTTGAAATAAAGCCAAAGCGCAACGTTGTCATCCAGAACCTGGGCCAATAGCGCCCGGTTGGCGGGGTTCTGCTTGGCCGTATCGATACGGACCGCTGCTTCAAGGAATGGAAACGCAACTTGCTGTTGTGGCGAAAGGTCTTCAGACATGTTGGAGTACCTCCGGTATCATAAATTAGCCTGGATTGGCAAGTTTAGGACAGTGCATTCTCTAATGGTTGCTGTTTGATCCATGTACCCATTCCACGGTACAGAGGAGACTTCGGCCTTACCAGCTACCGTGTCTGGGTCGCATACCATCCCGAAACATCTCCAATGAGTGTAGGCTTCGTATATAAAATTATCAAGCTCCTAGATTCACTGGCGGCTCCATGATACAAATTTTCAAAATGAAGTGCGAATATGGACATGTCCCGTTCCTGGGTAAATCAACCCCAGAGTTTCCTTACATGAAGGCTGGGGATATGGGTGCGGCGGTGCGGCGATGAAACAACGTGCATATACAGCGTGCATATAATGGGAGTAAAGGCCATTGTGTTAATTGGGGACGGCGGTACGATGGTTGGACTCACCGTTGTGGAACAGTTGTGTTCGCGCATCTGCCATGACTTGGCCGGTCCTATTGGGGCGATTCGCAATGGACTGGAGTTGATCGAGGATATGGCGGGGGTTGAGGAAGGGGCAGGCGCTGATGCTGAAGGCGGTCAGGCTCTTGACTTGATCGGCCACAGCGTCGAACGGGCCGCCCGGCGGTTGCGGCTTTTTCGCTTTGCCTATGGCGTGTCGCCGCGCGATGGTTTCAGCAACTTTGACGAGCAACGGGATGCAGCGCTTTCGTGGATGGCGGATGGTCGGGTTGACCTGTACTGGCAGCCGGGGCAGCCAGCCGACGTTCTGGGCGCGCGGCCAGGACTGGCTAAGCTGTTGCTGAACTTGGTTATTTTAGCGACTGAGGCACTGCCACAGGGCGGCAGCGTTACGGTTGATGGCGGTGGAACGCTTACCGCCGGCTGGGTTTCGGTGACGGCTGGGGGGGGGAAGCTCAAATGGTCGGCGGAGACCGCAGCCGCCCTGACCGGAACGGGATCGGGCGACGTGCCGGGGCTGCAGGTGGTCCAGGCCGCAATTACCGGTCGATTCGCCTCGCTTTACCGGTTTGGGCTTGGCTGTGAGGAACCGGCTCCGCAGGCGCTGGCGCTGCGGTTGTCATGGTGATGGCAGGTTGTCATGGTGATGGCAGGTTGTCATGGTGATGGCAGGCAAATCCAGTGTCGTTCCCTGGCCCGGCATTGGCAGATCTTGTCAGGGTATTACTGGTTTTGGTCGCAGCCTTGCGCTCGGTTTTTGCCAGTTTTCGCTAATTTTCTTCAATTGATGATCGGTTATCGCCTGATGTCCACTTCAAAGCGCAGCCCTTTCCAAAAGGGGCTGAGCCGGGCCAGCCTGATCCTTTTGCTAAAATGTGGCCAAAATTGGCAGATTCCGCGAAACAGTATTTGCCTGTTGGCCGGTATTCTGGGATCATCCACCGTCGCCTGTTCGCCCGTGGTGTGGCTTCCCAGTTTCCGGCTGGGCCGGTTTGCGGGGCCGGTGTTGGGTGCGTGAGGCGCTTGTCGTGATTGCAACAATCGGTTGGGATTCCTAACATGGATGATTTGCTCAGTGAATTTCTGACGGAGACCGCCGAAAATATTTCGGTGCTTGATGTTGAGCTGGTCCGTCTTGAACAGAATCCCAATAACCCCGAGTTGCTGGGCAACATCTTCCGGCTGGTCCACACTATCAAGGGCACATGTGGCTTCTTGGGCTTGCCCCGGCTGGAGCTGGTCGCCCATGCTTCTGAGAATGTGCTTGGTAAGTTCCGCGACGGTACTTTGCATATCTCGTCGGGCGCGGTTTCGGTGATTTTGCGCTCCCTCGACACTATCAAGGGCATCCTTGCTGTACTTGAAGCGACTGAGGCTGAACCTCCGGGCGACGATAGCCAACTCATCGCGTTGCTACATGAAGTTGAGGAAGGCAGGGAAATCTCGGCGTCTGGGGCCGCAGTGCTGCCACCAGCTCCCGTGGCAGTAGTTATAGCTGCACCGAAGCCCGAGCCGAAATTTGAGCCCGAGCCAGAGCCCGAGCCTGTACACGTATCGGAGCCGGTGCCTGAACCCGAACCGTTTCGCGCTAAGCCGGCGGCAACGCCTAGCCCACCGCTGGCTTCAGCTTCCAAACGTGAGTTGGCTGTGACCGAAGTCCCCGAGGTAAGGGATGCTGGCAGCGGTGAGGACCCGCGTGATTCCGCAGGCAAGGAATCGGCGGTGGCGGCCCAGACCATCCGGGTCAATGTTGACCTGCTGGAAAACTTGATGACCATGGTCAGCGAATTGGTGCTGACCCGAAACCAGCTTCTGCAGATACTGCGTAGCCAAAAGGATAGTGAATTTGCGGCGCCGTTGCAGCGGCTTAATCATGTTACTTCAGAGCTGCAAGAAGGCGTGATGAAGACCCGGATGCAGCCGATCGGCAATGCTTGGGCCAAGTTGCCCCGGCTGGTGCGCGATTTGGCGCATGAATTGGGCAAGAAGATTGATCTCCAGATGCTTGGCGCCGACACCGAGCTAGATCGGCAGGTGTTGGAACTGATTAAAGATCCGCTCACTCATATGGTGCGCAACTCTGCCGATCATGGGCTGGAGGTCATGGCCGAACGGCTGCGGGCCGGCAAGCTCGAGACTGGCCGCGTTACCCTCAATGCCTATCATCAGGGCGGGCACATTATCATCGAGATCGCCGATGATGGTCGCGGCCTTGATATCGATGGAATTAAGCGCAAGGCGCTTCAGAACGGTCTCGTCACCGAGGCCGAAATTGCCGGCATGTCGGATCAGCAGATCCATCAGTTCATCATGAAGCCGGGATTTTCGACTGCAGCCAAGATCACTAGCGTATCCGGCCGCGGTGTCGGCATGGACGTGGTTAAGACCAACATTGAGAAAATCGGTGGCACCATAGAAATGAAGTCGGCCAAGGGCAGGGGCTCGACTTTCATCATCAAGATACCGCTAACCTTGGCCATTGTTTCGGCGCTGATCGTTGAATGTGCCGGTGAACGCTTCGCAATACCGCAGATCAGCGTGGTCGAACTGGTGCGGGCGGCGTCCGACAGCGAGCATACTATTGAGCGATTGAAGGGAACGCCGGTACTGCGATTGCGTAACCGCTTGCTG
This sequence comes from Rhodospirillaceae bacterium, assembly GCA_037135115.1. Classification (GTDB taxonomy): domain Bacteria; phylum Pseudomonadota; class Alphaproteobacteria; order Azospirillales; family Azospirillaceae; genus BOG-933. The sequence goes on along the minus strand of JBAXKX010000006.1, from coordinate 13,866 downwards.
CCACTGGTTTCGCTCCAGACATTGCTTCGGCTTGAGCCGGTTGAAGGTGCCAATGATGACGAGACCTTCATTGTTGTGACGCAGGTCGGTACGTATACCTTCGGCATTATGGTTGACCGGGTGTTTGACACCGAGGAAATTGTAGTCAAGCCGGTGGCCCCCATTCTGCGACACATTGAAATGTTTTCCGGCAATACCATTCTGGGTGACGGTAGCGTCATCATGATTCTCGACCCCAACGGCATCGCGTCGGGCACTGGCGAGATTGCCCTGGCGGAGGGCCGCTCCGGCGAGCAGGCAGCGGTTCAGGCCACTCGGGTCGACGACAGGATGGCGCTGCTGCTCTTTATGGCTGGAGGCGGTGCGCCCAAGGCGGTGCCGTTGTCGTTGGTTGCACGTCTTGAAGATGTGGATATGGCGGCGGTTGAGTTGTCAAACGGCCAGCCCGTGGTTCAGTATCGCGGTAAGCTGATGCCACTTGTTCCGATAGATCCCTGTTTCGAGAGGCGGAATGAGGGTCGGCAACCTGTGCTGGTCTTCGCCGATGGTGATCGCTCGATGGGCCTGATCGTCGACGAGATTCTTGATATCGTCGAGGAGAAGCTGGTGGTCCAATTGGCCGCTGAACGGCTTGGCTACCTTGGCAGCGCCATTATTGCCGGCAAGGCGACTGATGTGCTAGATGCCGGGCATTACTTAACACAGGCCTACAAGGACTGGTTCGGCTCGACCGGGACCGAGGCGTTCGAGGAGCATCGGGTCAACCGGGTTTTGCTGGTCGATGATAGCCCGTTCTTCCGCAACCTGCTGACGCCGTTGCTTTCGGTTGCTGGCTATCATGTAACGGCAGTGCCGAGCGCCAGCGACGCGCTCAATCTTTGCGAGTCGGGGGAAACCTTTGACATAATAGTCAGTGACATCGAGATGCCGGGCATGACCGGGCTTGAGTTTGCTATAGCGGTAAAAAATGGCACCCGCTGGCAGGATGTTCCGCTGATTGCCTTGTCGAGTCACGCCTCGCCCCGCGATCTCGATCGCGGTCGTCAGGCCGGATTCGATGATTACGTGGCCAAGTTTGATCGGGATGCGCTGCTTTCAACATTGGCGCAAACCCTCTCTGAGCATAAGGGTGCAGCATGAGCAACGCCAAACTGCCCGTCAGGAAGGGCAAATCCGACGAGACGACCGTCAATGGGAGCCAAGACTTCGTCACCATGACTATTGCCAACCAGTTGTTCGGCATACTGGTTTTGCAGGTCCAGGATGTTTTGGGACATCAACGCATTACCCGCATTCCGCTGGCCCCGCCCGAGGTCGCCGGATCGCTAAACCTTCGCGGCCGAATTGTTACTGCCATCGACGTTAGGTTGCGGCTTGGCCTGCCGGCGCGGCCCAAGGACAAGCCTGAGATGAGTATTGTTGTTGATCTGCGCGGAGAGTTGTACAGCCTCATGGTTGATAGCGTCGGGGAGGTTCTTAGCCTTTCTAGCGATGACTTTGAGCGCAACCCGGCAACGCTCGACCAGCGCTGGCGCGACGTTTCGACTGGCATCTACCGGCTCAATAATCAGCTTATGGTGGTGCTGGATGTGTCGCGTCTGTTGAACTTTGCTAACATGGAGGCGGCGTAGGACAATAAAGTCCCCGTCGCCTTGTATCGGTTGAGGCACGGCCTATGAAATCCTGTTTGGTTGTCGATGATAGCCGCGTCGTCCGCAAAGTCGCGCGGAAGATACTTGAAGAACTTGGCTTCACCTGCTCCGAGGCGGAGGATGGGAGGAAAGCCATGGAGTCGTGTGCTGTGAAGATGCCTGATGCCATACTGCTTGACTGGAACATGCCGGTGATGAACGGCATCGATTTCCTCCGCCGTTTGCGCAAGATGACCGGTGGCAGCGTCCCTAAGGTTGTGTTCTGCACCACTGAGAATGATCTTGGGCATATTCAGGAGGCGCTGAATGCCGGTGCGAATGAATATATTATGAAGCCTTTCGATAGCGATATAATTCAAACCAAATTCGCTCAGGTTGGTTTATTGTGAGGGTTTGAGCACATAGCATGAGTGACATTAACGGCAGAGTATCTCCACCGGTACGGGTCGAGAGTCAAGATCCGTACCGGGTTATGGTAGTTGACGACTCCGCAGTGATTCGCGGTTTGCTGACGCGTGCCTTGGAAGGAGATCCGGAAATCAGGGTGGTAACGTCGGTCGGCGACGGGCAGATGGCGATAAATTCGCTTCAGCGCAATGCTGTTGACGTTATTTTGCTTGATGTTGAGATGCCGGTGATGGACGGGTTGACGGCGATTCCCAAACTGCTGGCTATTTGCCCATCGGTTAAGATTATTATGGCGTCGACGCTGACCTTGCGTAATGCTGATATTAGTCTGCGGGCGATTGAGGCGGGCGCCTCAGATTACATTGCCAAGCCAACGACAACGCGCGAAATTAGCGGCGCTGATGTCTTCAGACGTGAACTGGTCTTGAAGGTCAAGGCGCTTGGTGCCCATGCTCGGCGATTGGGAACACGTAATCGCGCCGATGTGCGATCGGCGGTGCTTTCCACGCCGATCCCGGCTGCAGTAGGCTTGTTGCGCAGGCCCGATCACGGGACGCCCATCTTGAGGCCGATGCCTCAGTTCGGATGCCGTCCCGATGTCATCGCCATCGGTAGTTCGACGGGCGGTCCGCAAGCGTTATTCGAGGTATTGGCCCACCTCAAGGGCGGGGTCAGGCAGCCGATTCTAATCACTCAGCATATGCCGCCCGCCTTTACCACTATTCTGGCAGAACACATTTCACGCCAATGCGGAATTGTGTGCGCCGAGGCCAGGGAAGGTGAACTGATAGTCGAGGGGCGGGCCTATGTTGCTCCCGGCGATTGCCACATGCTGGTAGTTAATCGCGGCAACGGGCCAGTCCTTAGTCTAACTAAGGACCCGCCGGAAAGCTTTTGTCGTCCGGCGGTTGACCCGATGATGCGCAGCATCGTGCGTATTTATGGGCGCAAGGTGCTGGCTATCATCCTGACCGGTATGGGTTCCGATGGTATGAAGGGCTGTCAGGAGCTGGTGGCGGCTGGCGGTGTGGTGATTGGACAGGATGAGGCGACAAGCGTGGTTTGGGGTATGCCCGGCGCGGTGGCCATGTCCGGGCTGTGCAGCGCTATTTTGCCGCTAAAAGATATCGGACCTTACATTCGCAAGTTTGCATTGGGGACTGCGGCATGAAGGCCGAAGATTTCGAAATGTTCTCCAGCCTGCTCAAGCAGCGCTCGGGGCTAATATTAAGCAAAGACAAGACCTACTTGCTAGAATCAAGGTTGATGCCGGTTGTTCGCAAGTGGAATATAAATGGTCTTGATGAATTGGCTGCGAGGGTACGAGCACGCAAGGAAGATGCCTTGCTGCGTGACATCACCGAGGCGATGACCACCAACGAGTCTTCTTTTTTTCGTGACCAGAAGCCATTCGACATTTTCAAGCAGTTCGTTTTGCCGAAGTTGCTGGAGACCCGCGCCGCGCGCCGGCAGATTCGCATCTGGTCGGCCGCCTGTTCCAGCGGCCAGGAGGCATACTCGATAGCCATGCTGCTGCAAGAAGAGGGGGCGAGGATCAATGGTTGGAAGATTGAGATAATTGGAACGGATATTTCGGCTGAAATGGTCGAGCGATCAAAGTCGGGAATGTATACGCAATTCGAAGTTCAGCGCGGGCTGCCTATCACGATGCTTGTTAAGAACTTTAAGCAGGTCGGTGACAAGTGGCAAATTAGTTCACAGTTGCGTCAGATGGCCAGTTTCCGTGAGTTCAATTTGTTGGGTGATCTTACTTCGCTAGGGCAATTCGATATCGTTTTCTGCCGCAATGTTCTGATTTATTTCGATCAACCGACCAAGACCCGCATTTTAGAGCAGATCGTTCGAATTATGCCGGCCGATGGCGTGCTTTATCTTGGCGGTGCTGAAACTGTGCTTGGGATCACCGAACGTTTCAAGCCGATGGAAGGACAGCGTGGCCTGTACGCAGTTGCCGATTCTGGAGGCGGGCTTAAGCGAGCGGCTTGCTAAACATTTGATTTTGTGATTTTGGCGCTTGGCTTGCAATGAAGGCTTGGTCGCGTGGCTACATTTGTTTTGCTCCGCCAGCGTTTAGTCGGCGACGGGCATAGATATTTTGGTTATGGTCGGCTGTGTGGCGCGTGACCGATTCTGGTTGGAACGCGGTTTTGTCCAAGACTCGACGGATGCCCAAACAAGGGGATTACGATGGAATTTACCGGTTTTACGCTTTTCGCGGTCGCGATTTTCGCCTTCATCTTGATACTGGTTTGGCTGGGAGTCCAGACCGTGCCGCAGGGAAAGGAATTTACGGTCGAGCGATTCGGTCGTTACACTCGGACCCTGTCGCCCGGTTTGCATTTGATCGTTCCCATGGTCGATAAGATCGGTCATCGGATCAGCATGATGGACACCGTGCTCGATGTGCCTTCTCAGGAGGTAATCACCAAGGATAATGCCATAGTCACAGTAGACGGCGTGGTATTTTACTCGGTGCTTGATGCGGCCAAGGCGTCGTACGAGGTTAGTAATATGCACCTTGCCATCCTTAACCTGACCATGACTAATATTCGAACGGTGATGGGCTCGATGGATCTCGACGAGTTGCTGTCCCAACGCGATAAGATCAACGCGCAGCTCTTGCATGTTGTTGATGAAGCGACCTCGCTCTGGGGCGTCAAAGTAACTAGAATTGAAATTCGGGATATCCAGCCGCCGCGTGATCTGGTCGATAGCATGGCGCGCCAGATGAAGGCGGAACGCGACCGCCGCGCCTCGATTCTTGAGGCCGAGGGTCAGCGGCAAGCTGCCATCATTCGCGCCGAAGGAGAGAAGCAGGCGGCCATCCTTCAGGCTGAGGGCCGTCGTGATGCCGCCTATCGGGATGCCGAAGGGCGGGAGCGGTCGGCTCAGGCCGAAGCCGAGGCGACTCGACTGATGTCAGCGGCAATCAGCGGTGGTAATGTTCAGGCGATTAACTACTTTGTAGCCCAGCAATATGTCGGGGCGCTGAAGGCGGTCGCGACATCACCGAATCAGAAGGTGATGCTTTTCCCTCTGGAGGCGGCCAATGTCATCGGTGCGCTGGGTGGTATCGCTGAGATTGCCCGGGATGCCTTTGGTGTTACCAGCGCCAAGACGCCGCTACCGGTTGTCGCCACCGGGGACCACGGTTGAGATTTCCAATGTTTGAGTTGGAATTCTGGCATTGGTGGGTCGGCGCTGCGGTACTTGGTGCGCTGGACATGTTTGCCCAAAGCGGGTTATTATTGAGGCACGGAGTTGCCGCCCTGGTTGTTGGGTTGGTGGTGTTCTTTCACCCCGATCTGATATGGCAGCTCCAGCTTCTGGCATTTGTTGTTATTGCAGTCGTGGCGTTTTTAGCGATGCGCCGACAAGCCAAGCGCCCAACAGCCGAACTCGACAAGCAAACGCCCAGCCGAAGCGGGCTATTGCAGGCTCGCGGCCGGGACGATCATTAGAACCGCCTGCGGCGGTGGGATCCTGGGGTGAATGATTTCGGTTATTAAGCCACGGGCTCATCTAGACCCGTGGCCAATAAACCCGTGGCCAATAACTCTTCAGCGGTAGGCCAAACTCACGACCTCGTAGCTTTTTGAGCCGCCGGGGGTGGTAACTTCGACATTGTCGCCCACCACCTTGCCGATCAGAGCGCGGGCGAGCGGTGAAGTAATCGATAGGAAGCCGTTCTTGATGTCGCTCTCGTCCTGGCCGACGATTTGGAACACCGATTCTTCATCGGTATCCTCGTCAGCGACGGTTACGGTGGCTCCGAACTTGATCGCGCTGCCCTTGAGCTTGGTGACGTCGATCACCTCGGCTCGGCTAATGCGGTCTTCAAGCTCGAGGACGCGGCCTTCGATGAAGCTTTGTCGTTCGCGCGCGGCGTGGTACTCGGCATTTTCCGACAAGTCACCGTGCTCGCGTGCTTCGGCGATTGCCTTGATCACTGCCGGCCGTTCCACGGTCTTCAGCGCTCTCAATTCCTCCTGCAGGCGATTGTAACCTGCAACCGTCATCGGGATTTTTTCCATCGCCCCTGGTCCGTCGCTCTATTTTGGCCGTCTTGAACTCGGGCCATCTTAGTCTTGTTTGTACCGGTTGGCAATCCGAGTGATCGCCTTTGCTCCGGTTGGCGATCCGAGTGATCGCTGGCTAAACGCGATAATACCATAGCAAACCGATTTAGTGGTAAACCGGCGCCGGGAAAGGGACCACCTGACTTGACCACCTGACCTGACCTGACCGCTCGTACCTCATCCTAGTATGCACCGGTAAGATACGATTGTAACGGCGCAACTTCAAGACTGCCTTTGCGCAGGGCGGTAATTGCTTCCACCGCCGCTCGTGCTCCAGCGACAGTGGTGTAATAAGGAATATTGTTAACCAAAGCCGTGCGCCTTAGGCTGAAGCTGTCAGTTTTGGTCTGGGCACCCTCGGTGGTGTTGATAACCAAATGAACTTCGCCATTGATCATTGCGTCAACAATGTGAGGCTGTCCTTCAAGAACCTTGTTGACCCGTTTAACGGGTAAACCATCGGAGTGAAAGCATTTAGCCGTGCCCTCGGTGGCGATTAGGACGAAGCCCATTTCGTGCAAGCGCCTAGCGATGATGGCCAGGGCTGGTTTGTCGCGGTCCTTGACCGAAATGAACACGGTACCTCGTGCCGGCAATATGGTGCCGGCACCGAGTTGTGATTTAGCGAAGGCTAAGCTGAAACTGCTATCAAGCCCCATAACTTCGCCGGTCGAGCGCATTTCAGGGCCGAGCAATATGTCAACCCCGGGAAAGCGGGCGAAGGGAAAGACCGCCTCCTTAACTGCGGTGTGGGGTGGGTTCGGGCCGGTCAGGGGAAAGCTGGATAGCCTTTCACCCGCCATCACCCGGGCGGCGATCTTGGCGATAGGTGTGCCTGTGGCCTTGGCGACGAATGGTACGGTGCGACTAGCGCGGGGATTTACCTCAAGCACGTAAACCGTGCCACCCTTGACCGCAAACTGTACGTTCATTAGCCCGACCACGTTGAGGGCGCGGGCTAGTATTTTGGATTGCTTGCTGATTTCCTCGACCATCGCCGGCCGTAGGGTATAGGGCGGCAGGGAGCAGGCGCTGTCGCCGGAGTGGATGCCGGCTTCTTCGATGTGCTCCATGATCCCGGCGACATAAACGCCATCCTCGCCGTCCTCGCCGTCGGCAACAACATCAACATCAACTTCGATGGCATCTTGGAGGTAGCGATCGATCAGGACTGGATTGTCGCCAGAGACCAGCACAGCCTGCCCCATATACCGCGACAGGCCAGCGCGGTCATAGACGATTTCCATGGCCCGGCCACCCAGTACATATGATGGCCTGATTACCAACGGAAAGCCGATCAACCCTGCGATTTCTTCAGCTTCGGCGAGGCTGCGGGCAAGGCCGTTATCTGGTTGGCGTAGACCCAACCGATGCAGCAGCTTTTGGAAGCGCTCGCGGTCCTCGGCTAGATCAATGGCGTCGGGCGAAGTCCCGAGAATCGGTATCCGTGCGGACTCCAGATGACGTGCCAGCTTAAGCGGGGTTTGGCCGCCGAACTGAACGATTAGGCCGAGCAGTGTGCCGTTGCGCTGTTCGACCCGAACCAACTCGACCACATCCTCGGCGGTCAGCGGCTCGAAATAGAGACGATCGGAAGTGTCGTAATCGGTCGAGACAGTCTCCGGGTTGCAGTTGACCATGATGGTCTCGATGCCGGCCTCGCGCAGGGCATAGGCGGCGTGGACACAGCAATAATCGAACTCAATGCCCTGGCCGATCCGATTCGGGCCGCCGCCCAGGATGATGACCTTGCGTCGTGAACTGGGCTCAGATTCGCATTCCGTTTGGCCGGCGGCGTCGCTATCGTAAGTGGAGTACATGTAAGGTGTGCGCGAGGCGAACTCAGCGGCGCAGGTGTCCACCCGCTTGTAAACCGGCGTCACGCCTTGCGCCCGTCGGGCTTCGGCCACTGTCGATTCGGAAACGCCGCCGATTTGGGCCAGGCGGGCGTCGGAGAATCCCATCTGCTTGAGGCGACGCCAGCCCAAGGCATCAAATGGCAGGCCAATCAGGCGAATGGCTTGTTCGGTATCGACGATTGTTTTGATCTGACCGAGGAACCAGGGATCATACTTGCAGGCGCGCTGGACCTCAACGACGCTCAGGCCACAGCGGAATGCGTCGGCAATCACCAATATGCGGTCGGGGGTCGGTTTGGAAAGTGTGGCTAGAACCGCCTTGGGGTCCACGACCTCGCCGGGCTTGCCCACCGTCTCATTGAAGCCGGTCAGTCCGGTCTCCATCGAACGCAAGGCTTTTTGCAACGACTCGGCAAAGGTGCGGCCGATAGCCATAGCCTCCCCCACCGACTTCATTGAGGTGGTAAGCAGCGGCTCGGCGCCGGGAAATTTCTCGAAGGTGAAGCGGGGAACCTTGGTCACGACATAGTCAATGGTCGGCTCGAACGACGCCGGGGTAACGCCGGTGATGTCGTTGAGTAATTCGTCAAGGGTATAGCCGACCGCCAGTTTGGCCGCGACCTTGGCGATGGGGAAACCGGTAGCTTTTGAGGCGAGCGCCGACGAGCGGCTGACCCGCGGATTCATTTCAATCACCAACAGTCGGCCGGTCTCAGGATTGACGGCAAACTGAACATTCGAGCCGCCGGTGTCGACTCCGATCTCGCGCAGCACGGCAATCGATGCGTCGCGCATGATCTGGTATTCTTTGTCGGTCAGCGTCAGGGCCGGTGCCACGGTGATCGAGTCGCCGGTGTGAACGCCCATGGGATCCACGTTTTCGATTGAACAGACTATGATGCAGTTGTCGGCAGTGTCGCGCACCACCTCCATTTCGTATTCCTTCCAGCCGAGCACCGATTCCTCAACCAGAACTTCGGCGACCGGGCTGGCGCGCAGGCCACTGCGGACGATTTCCTCGTACTGGCTGCGGTTGTAGGCGATGCCACCTCCCGCGCCGCCAAGCGTGAAACTGGGGCGAATGATCGCAGGCAGGCCGATTTCCTGCAAGGCTCGCAGTCCTTCGCGTTCGGAACGAACGATTCGGCTGTTGGGGCATTCAAGGCCGATGCGGGTCATGGCGTCGCGGAAGAGCAACCGGTCTTCGGCCTTGGCGATGACGTCGCGTTTAGCGCCGATCAACTCGATGCCAAGTCGGGACAAGGTGCCGTTATCGGCCAGCGTCATTGCGATGTTGAGGGCGGTCTGGCCGCCCATGGTGGGAAGAAGCGCGTCGGGGCGCTCCTTTTCCAGAATCAGCGTCACAATTTCAGGCGTTATCGGCTCGATGTAGGTGGCGTCGGCCAAGCTGGGATCGGTCATGATCGTCGCCGGGTTCGAATTGACCAGGACGACGCGGTAGCCCTCCTGGCGCAATGCCTTGCAGGCCTGAGCGCCCGAATAGTCGAACTCGCATGCCTGACCGATCACAATCGGGCCGGCGCCGATGATGGCGATGGAGTGGATGTCGGTGCGCTTCGGCATGGTTGTCTGTGATTTTCGAAAAAACGGGCTGCACCTAAACCCCTCTTCCTGGTCTGGGAGAGGGGGGCTTCACGGTAGTCGATAGTTTATTGCGGGCTGCGGTTTGTAGCCAGTCACTTCGTGGTGGTAATCCATTTGCCGAGAAGAAAGCCCGTCCCGGCGAAAACCACCGTGCCGATACCACCTGTGCCGACCGCGTCGGCGACCATCAAGCCGGACAGCAGCCCGACGCCAACGCCGAAAAGTTGCTCATCATTCATGTCGCTGGCACCCTTGGCTTCGGTGAAGAGATTGCCGAGGAATTGCCTGGATTGGTTCAGAGCGCTGCGCAGGCTAGTGCGAAGGTCGTCCGCGCCAGCTTGGGTCTGCACTTGTTGCGCAAAGGCAACCTGACCGGTGATGGCCGACATGCCAAACAGCAAAACGAAAACAAGTGTCAGAGTGCGCATATCGATTCTCCTATGGGATGATGAGAGCTTTAATACAATTGGCCTTGATGCTGACGTGTCACATTTATTCCCTCGCCGTGGGGTTCCCTCGCCGTGGCTCAGTAGGCCGAGCGCCAGAACCATTCTTGTATACCACACCATACCTACCCAGCACCAGTGTCGGCCTTGGCATGGTCAGCAGTCCTCGCAGCGCTAGTGCGATTACCATGTCGATCACGAGCAGGCACAACGCCGCCAGCAGCAGCGGCGGCTGAAGATAGATTTCACCGGTGCGGGCGTAGCCGGTCCTGGTCACTCCGGCCGGCGTCTTCATTGGCCGTATTCCAGTGACGGCGGCTGTGAGATTGAGAGCGCGGCGGCTGTCGGCGGTGCCGTAGAAGCCGGGCGGGTGCTGGGGTCCGGGCTTGGCCGCTGCTAAGTCGTTTGTTGCGATTGGCAGTACGGTAGCCGCCGGTTCGCCGAGTCGGCCCAGTCCGTCGAGTACGCTGATAGGCGGCAATGACGCGCTACTAACGCCATTTTGGCTCCCTCCCTGAACACCTGAGGCCAATGCCACCAAGCGACGCAGCATGTCGACGAACAGTCCTGACAGCGCCAGATTCGACCATTCTGGGTTTGCGGTGGTGTGGACCAGAACGATAGTGCCCCGTCCGCGCTTGGATGCGGTGACCAGCGGCGTGCCGTCGGCCAGTCGCGCCCAGGTTTGGTTAGAGGTATCTAGGGCAGGGGTATCTAGGACAGGGGCATCCAGCGCGGGTTCGGCCAGCACTTGGCGGGCGACGGTGACGTCGGGCGGTGCGGTCAGTCCGGCGAATGGGCTCGCGGCGTCGAATGGGGCGAGAGTGGCCGGCTTGTCCCAAGACAACGCTCCGCCCAGCGCGCGGTCGCCCCGGCGCAATCGCACTGGCAGCATTGTGTCTGGGGCATGGGCCAATCTCGGCCCGGCGAAGCGCAGCAGGAGCCCACCGTCCTTGACCCAAACTTGCAGCATCTTGATTTCGTCGTTGTCCAGGGCACCCGTGTCGGTAAGTATCAGCACCGAGTTGTTCCCGCTAGTGAGTTCAGCTATGCTGCCGCGACGGAGTTCACAAGTAGGCTCCAGTGCCCGTTCCAGATAGTAAAGGTCGTCGAGTAGCGGTTGCGCCTCGAAGCCGTTGCGGCCAGAAATTAGTCCCACCGGCCGCCGCAACCACCGTTCGTCGAGCAGCACGGTGGCGCCGGCCGTCGCCTCACCTTCGATGCCAATTCGTTCAACTTGATTGCGTAAATCTAATGGTAGTTCGAAGCGGACCTCGGCGGTGGTGGTGCCAGCCGTGAAAATAGCAGGCTCAATCGCCAGCAACCGGCCGTTGCCGGAGTCGGCGCGTATGTTTAATGTTCGCGCCGGTAGTATTCGTGCTGGATCGGCCGTCGCCCGCACCAGTCTTGCGGTCAGCGCCACACTATCTATGAGCGGCGGCAGTATCAGATTGGGCAGGTCCGGCGGCGACTCGGCCGCCACCGTGACGGTGCCGCCAAGTCTCATCAGATATGAGGCCAACGGTATAACCCCGGCATCATCGATACCATCGGACAGCCACAGTGGATGGATTAGGCCTGTAAGGGCAGGTAAAGCCCTTAAAGCGGTTAGTGCTGCCGCACGGTCGGACGGCCACGGATGCGGCTCCAGCGTCAAAACTAGTCTTTTTGCGTCGGCGGCGCGCATCGGCCCCGCAGCTTGGCCGTGCTCCATTTTGTCGTGAGTGGCGATCGGTGCGGTGGTTACAACGACAACATCTCGCCCCTGTTGTTCGGCTTGAGCCAGCAGGTCGAGCGCATGTTGCCGGTGCTTGGACCAGGCGGGTGCGGCGCTCCAACCGTCATCGATTACCAGAACCAGCGGTCCGGTGCCGGGAAGGGCCAGGGGCGGGTGCAGGACCGGCCCCGCCAACGAGGCAATCACCATCAAGGCGGCGGTCAAGCGCAGTGCCAGCAACCATAGCGGGGTGCGTGCGGGCGTTTCCTCATGCACGATCAGGTCGCGCAATAGCCGGATGGCCGGGAAAGGCACAATAAGCGGCCGTGGCGGTGATAGCCGCAGAAGCCACCACAGCGCCGGAAGCACCAAGACAGCGCCGATAATCCACGGCGCGGCGAAGGCGATCGGACCCAGAACCATCATGGAAACAGCGTTTTCATTTAAGTTGTGATACTGTCTAGCAAATTTTATTGGGGCCGCCAAGCATAAGGCTGGCCCTGAAGGTGGGGCTATGACCAGGGTATTGATCGTTGATGATTCGGTGATGATGAGGTCTCTGATCGCTGACATCGTCATGGCCGATACCGATTTCGATGTGGTCGGGCGGGCCAGCGACGGCTGCGAGGCTTTGGATCATATACGCGCCTGCGATTGCGACATCGTGCTGCTTGATATTGAGATGCCGCAGATGGACGGGCTGGAGACGATGAAACGGCTGCGGCTGTTCAGCAATGCAAAGGTAATTGTGGTGTCGTCGTCGGCGCAGGTAGGGTCGCGCACTGCACTCGAAGCTAGGCGGGAAGGGGCGTTCGCGGTGATCGGCAAACCGTCCGGCACCGTCAGCTTGGATCTCAAACAAAAAAAGGGACACGAGATACTTCATGCCTGCCGTAAGGCGGTGGGCCTGTCTGGAAACGCCTGATAGGGTGAATATAATACCCGGCTAGTTGGTCGGGGGTGACGGCCGGTGAGATGTGGCCGGCGAGGTAGGGCAGGGGAATGCAAGGCGATATTTACCAGAGCTTGTGGTACGAGTTCGCGATCGAGTCGGGCGAGCACCTTGATCGCATCGAGCCTTTGCTGATCGCGATGGAGGCGGAGCCAGGGCCGGTAGCAAGCCCTGCAAGCACGATAACCGCTGCAAGCCATGCAAACCCTTCAAAACCCACCGACGCCCTTGGCGTGCTGTTTCGGGGTATGCACTCGGTAAAGGGCATGGCAGCGGCGCTGGCCTTGCGTGGTATGGAGCGGGTGGCCCACCATGCTGAGCATTTGCTGTGCCAGGTTCGCGATGGTCGCTGTCCCCTTGATGCGGCGATGGCGGGGGTTCTGTTGGAGGCCCTCGACGAATTAAAGCGCCTGCGTGAACTTGCGGTCGCCAGCCATGTTGATCACCCGGCGTCCGATAAGGTTATGCGCCGACTCGAATTGGCACGCGAAGTAATCGAAGGGGTTGGTGTGGCCGATCCTATGCCGGATTTCGCGGCAGCGCTCGCCTTGGCTCGAGTCGCTATGCCACTGCTGCCGCCTGCGACCACGTCGGCGAACCTGCCGAACAAGGTCTCGATTGCCGCTCCTGGGCTGGGTGGCGGTCCGCCCCCACTTCATCCCGACCAAGATTTGCTACGCGGCTATGTCGCGGCGTTGCGTCCGGAGCTGCCGCAATTGGCCCGGATGATCGGCCCTGACCTGGAGGATACTGGCGTTCGGGTTACGGTGCGGAGGGTGCTAGGCGTGGTCCGTGCCGGTGCCGCGCGACTTGGATTTGTCCAAGTTGACAGCAATGTCGAACAACTGGTGGCATTGATTCCGTCTGAGGGCGGTCTAGACTACTATGCCCGCGAGCGGGCGATCGATGCTTTGGCCGTTCTGCGGCGTGACGTGGCCACCTTGGAGGCGGCCACCGGCATGGATGGCGGCGGCGATGCTCTTGACCGCGCACTCAATGCAGTGCTTGCTTTGGATTTCATGGGGCGACTGCGGGCGTTGCTTGAGGTAATTAGTCGCTACGAGCATGATCCTGTTGGGTTTATGGCTGGCGGCGCATTTGTGGCGCGGGCGGCCGAGCTTACCGGT
>JBAXKX010000005.1:0-33438 GCA_037135115.1 Rhodospirillaceae bacterium | reverse complement strand
CATGAATGCGCTGGTACGGCGGGTGACTTTTGACCGTTTGACCGGAGCGCTAACCAGACGGGCCGGCGACGAGATGCTGGAAGCCCAGTTCCGGCACTGTATTCAAAATGAAATGGCCATATCTTTGGCCTTTTTCGACATCGATCGTTTCAAGCAGGTCAATGATGACTTTGGCCACCAGGTTGGCGATCAGGTCTTGCGCCAGTTTGTTACCCATCTGCATCGGAGCCTGCGCCATGGCGACTCGCTTATTCGTTGGGGTGGCGAGGAATTCCTGGTGGTGATGGTCGGCAGCGACCGCGAGGGGGCGCGTATAGTTGTCGAGCGGCTGAGGCAAGTTGGTTTCGGTCCGCGCCCGGATGGTCAGCCGTTGACAGCAAGTATCGGCTTGGCCGAGCGAGTGGCCGACTGTGCAAATGATACAACACAATTGGTCGAGTTGGCGGATCGCCGCATGTACGAGGCCAAGCTGGGTGGGCGCAACTGTGCCGTCTTTGGCCAGGGCGACGTTGTGGCTAACGTCATCCGCGAAGTTGTCGCTAAAGTTATCGGTACCGCGCAGCAAGGGCAGGGGTAATCATGCCCGGGGGCGTACCGCGCAGAAGGCATCGACCAGGGCGAGTAGGTCGTTAAAGCCCCAGGTCCCGCAATCGCTAAGCCGTTCGGCAAGTCCATGCGGAATTGCGCTCAGCCCTAGATAGGCACCGCTGATCGCCCCGGTCATGGCGGCCGTGGTGTCGGTGTCGCCGCCGCCGCCGATGGCGATTCGAATCGCCTCTTTATAATCATCTGGCGAGCGTGCGAAGCTGTACAGGCTCCACAATACGCTGGGCACTACATAGGGTGAGATTTGGCCTTCGGCAAATGGCCAGCGGTCGGCACCATAGACTTCACCGTTTTTTCGGCCGGCCCGGCTGATTAGCCATACTGCGTCCTCGGGTTCGAGCTTGCGTGTTGTATGCAACAGTTCCAGGTCGGCCGCGAAGGCGGGCTCGATTGGGCGGACCCAGCTGGCCACAGAGCCGATCAGGGCATCGACCTTGAGTCGCCCCGATGGCGCTCGCAGCGCCAGGGCGACAGCACCTGCGATGGCCACCGAGCCGGCCACGGCTCTTGGGTCGGTGTGGGTGATTCTGGCTTGGTCCTGGGCCGCTTGCAATAGTCCCGTATCGTTGCGGGCGAATATCCAGCCAATCGGGGCTGCCCGCATGGCGGCACCATTGCCGGCGTAAGGGGCGGGCACCCCGGCCTCCTGCCATGACACGCCGCTGGCAAGTCGAGCCGCAGCCTCGGTTGTAGCACGGCCCCGACCGATTACCCGTTGCTCGGCAAACAGGGCGCTGATTCTGCGAGCATATTCAGCGGGATCAAAGCAGCTGCGGTCGACATAGCTTTGGATGAGTTCTCGCGCCAGCTGGGAGTCATCAGTGTATTGGCCGAAGGGATGGGGCGAGCGCCCGACGGTGCCGCCCAATTCCGTAAATAGCATTTCCTCGACATATTCCTGGCAGACCTCGCGGGAGTAACCTTCGACCACAAAGCCCAGCGCGTCACCCAGGCATTGGCCGATCAAACTCCCGGCCAATCGCTCCCGGGTTGGGGGGGGCGGGAAGGGCAGGGCCACGGCCAGCCAGAGATCGAACCACTCAGCGAACATCGCCCCCCCGGCAGCCAAAACAACCACGATAAACAGCAATAATTTACCTTAATAAATTACTAGACTTGCGTCAAGGGTGGTTGTTGGCCTCGTGGTCGTTGGCCTCGTGGTTGTTGGCCTCGTGGTCGTTGGCCTCGTGGTCGTTGGCCCGACCATGCATGGCCTTTGCGTTCGGCTTTTATCGGTTCATAGTGCCGTCATCGTCCCCCCTAATAGGGTTCAAATCAATGATCCAACCAGATATTTCGGCTGATTCCGCAGTCACCGTTGGTGTGAGTGGTGTGAGTGGAGTGAGTAGTGTGAGTGGTGTGAGTAGTGCCGTGTCGCCGCCGCCGCCGGTTCAGCATGAGGGCGAAATCGGCGGACCTCGCGGTCTGGAGCCGACGAGGTTCGGCGATTGGGAGTGCAAAGGACGGTGCTCTGATTTTTAAAACCTTTGGCCAGATACGAAGATTAGGACGTTACCCTTGCGGACGGTACTCCTGCCATGCGGCTAAGTTCGGCGCCAATCTCTTCGATCATGAGCACGTCTGTGGCGTAGCCGGCATCAATCACTGATGAGGGCATGCCCCAAACCACCGCGCTGTTTGGTTCCTGGGCGAATACCGGGAACTGGCGGGTGGCGAAGTGTCTGGCCCCATTGGTGCCGTCGCTGCCGATGCCGGTCAATACAACCGCGATGGGCAACCGGGCGGAATTGACCGCACTCTCGAACAGCACATCGCCAGAGGGATGAATGCCGGAAAGGTCGGCTCGACGTTGACGGAGGCGAAGGCCGCCGGCGGTGCGCACTACCTCGCCGTCGCAGCCACCGTTGATAATAACGACGCTGCCAGCGGAAAGCGGCATATCGTTGCTGCCCTCGACCACATCAAGACCACTTGAGGTAGACAAATGTTCGGCAAAACCACAAGTGAATAGGCTCGGCATGTGCTGGGCCACTACCATTGGACAGCGCAGCGGTCCGCCCATTGCCGCAAGCATTAAAGGTAAGGTGTTGGGTCCACCGGTCGAAACCGCAACCACTACCAGATCACAGTTCAGCGGTCGGTAGGGCCGATTAGCGGGCGCAACCGGCTTCATGGCATTGCCAGGTTGGGCTGAGGGCTGGACTTCCGGCCGAATTTCAGGTCGCCGTCTGGTCGTGCCGCCGCTGTGGTGGAGCAGGGTGTGCGGCCGGTGCGCCCATTGGTGAATTTTGGCTAGAATCTCGCGATCGATACCCCTGGTGTCCATGGCCTCAAGCACATCCGGCTTTTCCAGGAAGTCCACAGCTCCGCGCCCGAGTGCCTGAAAGGTGGTCCACACTCCCGCTCTGGTGTGGCCTGACAACACGATGATCGGAACCGGACGCTCGGCCATAATGGCGCCGATCGCATCCAGACCGTCAATGCCGGGCATTTCCAGATCCATGGTGATGATGTCGGGGCGCAGTACCCGGGCGAGCGCAATGGCGTCGGCGCCGTCTCTGGCCTCGCCCACCACGTCGATACAGGGGTCTTCATCCACTATTGAGCGCAACGCCATCCGGATGAAGCGAGAGTCATCGGCGATGAGCAGGCGAATGCGCCGGTGCGAAGGCATTAAGTTCAGTCTTTCCGGAACAGGGGGGTGAGGTCAAGCAGGGAAACCAGACGATCGCCTAGCTGAACGACCGAGGTAACTAGCGCATGAAGCGGCGCTTCCGCAGTGTGAATGGTCATTTCCGGCACCGCGATCAGCCGGTCGATCCGGTCGGTGATGACCGCCCAGTTGCATCCCTCATTGTTTACCACGATCATCGCCGTAAATTCATCAAATGGTGCTGGCATAGCCATGGTCATGCGCAGGTCGACCACCGGCATGACGTCGGCGCCGATCTCGATCACGCCGGCAAGGCCGATGGAGGATTCTGGCAGCGGCAGCGGTGGCCGGTAGCCGGTTATTTGGATCACTAATGTCGCGTCAATGGCGCACCATTCATTGCCGAGCCGGAATACCAGCAACTTGCGGGTAGGAGCGATCGTAATCGGCGTAGTGGCGTTGACCTCAACCGGCGGCAGCAGGGCACGCCAGGTGCTGGCTTCTCCGGCTGCGGCTAAACGGTCGGCATCAAGCAGGCCGATTACCCGTTCCCCGGTATCGACCAGATAGCCGGCCCGTCCTTCGACGGCACCACCGCCAGCGTCGGCATGGATGCGCGACAGTGGAAAGCGCTGGATTCCGGTTACGGCATCGACCCGCAGGGCGAACCGGCCCAAGGCGGTGTTGACTACCACCAAGACGCCGGCCCCGTTCAATTCACCCGCCAACAGCGCCGGCACCAGCACAGGGAGGGGACGTCCGCGCAGTTGGCATATCCCTAGTACTTCGGGAGGAGCGCCGGGAATTGAGGTTACTGGGCCTGCCGGAACAACCTCTGCAACTTGTTCGACCGGCAATGCGTAACGGCCTTCACCGCACCGTGCCACCACGTAAACGTGATGCGGCTCGGCGGGAGCCGGGGAAGCAAGGCCGCCGACCCTGGTTGCTACGGGCGACTGCTCCATTGCGTCCGCCCGCCCGGCAATATCGCATAGCCCGATTAATTCGGGATGAAGCAGCAACACCGTCCGCCCGCGCCAGGGAAACTCGCCGACTATTGCACCCGATGGCAAGCCGTCGAAATGAATTTCGCTCGCGCCGCCGGGGCCGCCGGTCACGCCGGTCCCGCTCGCGCTGTCCGCGCCCATGGCGTCGAAAACTTGACCGGAGCCTACGGCGACAAACACTTGAACAGTATCGCGCTCGAGCCGGGCTAAAGTCACGACGTGGTCTACACGCAGGGCATAGTTACCATCCGCCGCCACTACAACTAGCAGTTCACCGCCCGTGACTGTGTCGGACGTGGCCTTCGGTAAACCTAACCGTCGCCGCAGGCATATCTGGGGAACGATGGCAGCACCAAGACCGGCGAGGCCGTCCACATAAGTCGGAACCAAGGGCACCGGCGTCACCGGTACCGGTGGCGTCACCATGGCCACCGCATCTGCCGGCATGGCGAAGGTTACTCCGGCCGACTCGACCACGACCACGGTAATGGCCTCGGCAAGAACAAGCCCGGGTGCGGCATCGATGACGATCATGGCGAAGCTCGCCGCCCTGTTGTTACATCATCGCCTTGAAATTCTCGGCCCCGGTACGGGCACCGTCGGCGATTTTGACAAGATCTTTCATGGTTGCGAGAATTTCGTCGGAGGCGGTGGCGTTGCCTTCACTGATCTGGGCCAGCGACTGGACTGTTGCGTCAATCTCCTTGGTACTGGCCTGCTGCTGGGTAGTGGCGCTGGCGATAACGCTAGCCATGCGTTCGATTTGGCGGAACACCTCACCGATTTTTGCCATGTCGGTGCCTACTTCGCGGCTGACCGCGACACCGCGTTCCGCCTCGCTGTTGGCGGTCGCCACGATCTCGGCGATCTCTTGGGCCGAGTTGGCGACTTCTTCGGCCAGCTTACGTACCTCCTCGGCGACTACTGCAAAGCCCCGGCCGTGTTCGCCGGCCCGTGCCGCCTCGATCGCCGCGTTCAGCGACAGCATGTTGGTCTGGTTGGCGATGCGGGTTATTACGCTGGTGATGCGGCTGATGTTTCGGCTGTTCTCCGAGATAGTTTTCACCAGCCGGTCGAGATTGGCAACGTTGTGGACAGCGTTGTCGACAATAACCACGGCATCCTTAGTGAATTTATAGGTCTGGCTGGAACTCCCGGCAACATCCTCGATGGCATTAGCCGATTGTTTGATGGCGATGCCAATTTGCTTGACCGCATTCATTTGCGTTCGGGCACCATCCGAGACTTGACCGATCGCAATGCTGGCCTGATTACTGCCGGTGGCAACTTGGCGGGAGGCATTGTTGAGGGTGTCGAGCGCCTGGCCCAAGGTCCGCAGCACACTGCGCCCGACCAGCATGGCCAGCAGCAGGCCGATGGCCACGGTAGTGATGCCGATTATCAGGTTGGCGTGTTGGGCCAGACCGATGCCATGACGGGCTATTGCTTCGCTGTCCAGGGCCTGCCGTTCCATTCGGTTTTGATACTCCTCAAGAGAGTTGTCGAAACGAATGCCGATTGCAGGCAATACATCGGTGACGATCCGCTGGTTTTGCTGGACGGTTTGCACCAGTTCGCTGGCCTTGTCGGAGTAGCGGTTGATTATCGCCAGCACCTCATTCGCCACGAGCTTTACCTTTACGTCGGTTTGAAGGGCGACAAAGGCCTTTAGTCCTCGATCTGTTTCAGTCAACCGCTGACGAGCCTGGTCAGATTCTTTATCTGAAAGCTCGGTCATGAAGCGGTTGAGCGACAGCCTTGCTCCCATCCACTGATCTTCGATCCTGGCCACCGCCGCCGCCCCGGACAGGTCCGGGCGGGCCACCGCCGTTTCGAAAAGTTCAAGCAGCTTCCGGCGCGCCTCGGGTCCGAGTACCTTGAATTCATCGCGCAGTATCTGTTCGCGTTTATGGCGGCCGCCGACCAATGGGGCCAGCTCGGTCCGGAATTTATCCAGGAAGTCGTTGAAGATCATTATGTCGCGAGCATTGCCTTCAACGCCCTTGGTCCGCGCGATGCGTTCCAGTGCCTTCTGGAGCTGCTCGGTGTCAGTCTTGATCGCAGTCAGCGTGGCCTCGCCGCCGTTGACGGCAAATATCTGTGTGTTGAGACGCAGCCGAGATAACGCCACCTGGGCTTCCGATGTATTCATCGCTAAGGTATTGGCTGCGTTCATATCGTTTAGTTGCTGCTCTAGCGTCGTTAGCGTAAAGGAACCGACGGCGAAAAGAACCACCAGCAGTAACAGGACGATGGCATAACCTGCGGCAATCCGCACACCGATCCTCAGGGTTTTTAATAGGCCCATGACGTTTTCTCCCCAGATCGCCAGGGCCGACATTCCCGTGACGATTAAATCTGAACCAACTTAACATTGCTTGGCTGATTCCCAAAGCCCGCCCTGTACCGTGACACGGTCGGTCTGAAAATTTCAGTATGATTTAATGGTAGTTGCTAACGGGTGCCCGCAGCCATTAGATTATTGAGGAATTTTGCACTGTTAGAGGAACAGACCATGTCAGGCGGCGACAAGGCGCGCAAAGCGGCACGTTGGCTGGTCGCCTTTGGGTCTGTAATGCTGCTTTGCATTAACGGCCTCGTCGCGGTTGATTTGTGGGTGGGCTGGGAGGGGCGCATAGCGAACGCCATATTGACAACCGGCCGCCTCGCTAAGACTATTGCCGATCACACCGCCCGCACCCTGTCCAGTACTGAGCATTTGCTTTCCGGGGTTTCCGAGGTAATGGCGGCACGGTTGACGGCGAGAGCAGACGGGCGCTTTGCTTTTGGCGATCCTGAAGTAACGGCGCTGCTGCGGCGGCGGGCAGTTTTGTTACCTTATATCCGCGCCATTACTTTGATCGACGATCGTGGGTTTGTGATAAACGATAGTCGAACCGATGCTGTCCGCCCGCTCGACCTTTCTGATCGACTTTACTTCACAGTTCATCGTGAAAGCGTCAGCGAACGTTTGTTCATTGATGTTCCACAAATCAGTCGGATTGACGGCCGTTGGTTCTTCGCCATCAGTCGGCGGGTACCCGGGGCGAATGGCGGTTTTCTCGGAGTTCTTAACGCCGTCGCCGACCCTGAGTACATTCGGCGCTTCCTCGTATCGCTGGACATCGACCCCGGCGGCACCGCCGGCTTGTTCAATTTGGACGGTGTCGCCTACTGTCAAGAGCCGGGGTTAGAGGCGGTGATCGGTAAGAGTCTGGCTGGCCGGTTGCTTTTCACCAAGCAATTGCGGCAGGCCCCCGCCGGCAACTTCCAGGAGACCGAAGAAGATGGAACGCAGTCGATCGTCGGCTACGCTAGCGTTTCCAACTACCCATTGGTGGCGATGGCATCGTTGTCGCTCTCGCAGGTGATGGCACCATGGCGCCAGCAATTGCTGTACCAGTTTTTGGCGGCGTTGCTCGTCGATGTCTTCGTGGTCGCCTTCATCGCAGTGTTGCTCGGTCTGAACCGGACGCGCGAGGCGGACGCTAGCATGCTTGCGGCTAGTGAGGCCGATGCGGTCGGGGTACGGCGGCAACTGGCGGATGCCATAGAAAGCATGACCGAGGGTTTCGCTCTGTTCGACCGCGATGAACGGATCGTCATGTTCAACAGCCGCTATCGCAAGATGGTTGGGTCATTGGGTACTATCCTGGTGCCGGGGTTGAGCTATGAGGAACTGTTGCGGGCGGTCGTCGCCACTGATTTCGTTGTGGGAGCGAGGGGCGCTGGCAAGAACTGGGTCGAGAGTCGGTTGAACCAGCATCGCTTTCCATCGGGGGAGCCGATCGAACAGGAAATGGCTAATGGCGAATGGGTGTTGGCTTGGATTTATCCCACCCGCGAAGGCGGCCGGGTCCATATCCGCACCGACATCACCTATCTTAAGCGAACTCAAATGGAGGCGATTCACCAGCAGCTGACCTTGCGGACCACGGTTGAGAGCATCGTTCAAGGCCTGTGTGTTTTCGACCCCAACTACCATCTGGTGCTGTGGAACCGCAATTGGCTGAAGTTGCTGCGCTTGCCGGCCGAGTTTGGCCGTGTTGGTATGCCTTTGGCCGAGGTCGTGCGTTGGCGGGCAGAGCGCGGTGACTATGGCCGGGGCGATATCGACGACATCGTCGCCTATCGCATGGCCGCGTTGTCGGTGCTAGATGACCATGTTGGCGAGCGGGTGCTGTCCGATGGTACCGTGGTTGAGGTCCAGGGTGTGCCAATGCCCGGCGGCGGTCGACTCACCACCTATTCCGATATCACCGAGCATAAGCGTCAGCAGGGCGAACTAAAGGCGGCCAAGCTGGCGGCCGAGCGCTCTAATGTGGTGAAAACTCTCTTCCTGGCCAAGATGAGTCATGAACTGCGGACGCCGTTTAACGCCATCATCGGGTTTGCCGAAATCATCGCCAACACTTCGCTGGGCAAGGATGGCGAGGCGTTGGATACCTATGCCGGCTATGCTGCCGATATCCATCAAAGCGCCCAACATTTGCTGAATCTGGTTAACGATATACTTGACGTTTCCAAGATTGAATCGGGTCGAATGACGGTGTCGATCGAACGCTTCGACCTTCGGCATACATTGAGTGCCTGTTTCGGCATGATGCGTCAACTTAGTCATAGTCAGGGGGTAACACTGGTGCTAGACTTCCCTGAACATCCGCTTGATACCTGTGCTGACGAACGCGCGATCAAGCAGATCGTTACAAATTTGCTTTCAAACGCCATCAAATTCACATCAAGGGGCGGATCGGTGACTGTGTGCGCTCGGGCAACTCCAAAAAAAGGCTTCGAGATTAAAGTAATAGACACCGGGGTTGGTATTCCTTTAGATCAAATTAACCGCATTATGCTTCCGTTTGAACAGGTCGACAACAGGTATTCACGTTCAACCGGGGGCACGGGACTTGGCCTCGCGCTGGTCAAGGGACTGGTCGAGTTGCATGGTGGCCAGGTTGTCTTGCAAAGTCAGTTAGGCTGCGGCACTAGCGTTACCGTCACCTTTCCCTTTTCGGCTTCCCCAACACAAGCGACGCCACACCCGGCACCAGAGCCATGTCGCAACGGCGGACAAGACCTGACAAGCGCATAAAATTGTTGCGGACATCGCTGCAAACGTGCATCATGGTGGACTGAATTAGCTCCTATCGTCCATGAGGATGCCGACTTATGATTCGCTCGTTGACCGTGATTGCGCTGTCCTTGCCATTGGTGGTGGGAGCGGGGGGGGCCTCAGCCAAGGCTGATCCCCTCGAGTTTTTCAATCGCACTATGTTCGCGTTCAATAGCCGAGTTGTTGACTATGTGATCGAGCCGTTGACGGGTTTTTCGCGAGCCTGGGTTCCTTCTTCAGTGCGTCAAGCCGGCAGCAATGTCTATGCCAATTTGAATGAGCCCGAGTTCATCATTACTAATTTGTTCACTGGCAACAACAGTGACGCCATGGCGTCGGCTGGTCGTTTCGCAGTAAATTCTACGATCGGCATTGGCGGACTGTTCGACCCGGCCACCAATTTCGGATTGATCCGGCGGGAAACTGAATTCGGCGAGTCCCTGTGCGCCCTTGGGGTGCCAACAAGCCCCTATCTCGTTCTCCCCTTTGTCGGCTCGAGTAACGCTTGGTCGGCCGGACTGCTCACCGGCTTTTTTGCGGTTGAGTGGTACGCCCTCAGTTTGATTTCTACGTTGTTGGCCTCCGCCGATTTGGTGGTTGACCTCGGTGCCTCGGCGGCCAGTCTGCGTCATGCTGCCGACCAGCCCGACATGGCCGCCAGCGACCCCTATCTCATCCAGCGGGCCGAGTATTTGGAGTATATCGAAAAGGGTTGCGGGACCAGCGCCCACGGCGGTAAGCCCTCGTTATTAGCAGCTCACTGACTCTGGCAATTTACTGACCCCGGCTTGCCAGCATCGCCCCGTCTCGGAATTTATATGCCTAAACTTGAGCTGATAAGCCGCTGTCCTGCTGGCTCTGTCCGGTCCCCGCCTTTGCTGTTCGTTCACGGCGCGTTCAGTCATGCCGGTATCTGGGACGTGAATTTTCTGTCCTATTTCGCCGAACTCGGTTACGAGGCTCATGCTGTTAGCCTGCGCGGGCACGGTGGCAGCGATGGGCGCTATCGTCTTCACTGGCACAGCCTCAGCGACTATGTTGCTGATCTGACGGACATTGTTCGCAGTTTTGGCACAAGACCGGTGCTGATCGGGCACTCGATGGGCGGCATGGTGGTGCAGCGCTACTTGCGAACTCATGTGGCTGCCGGTGTGGTGTTGATGGCTTCGGTGCCGCCATATGGTATGTGGGACACCACAATTGGCATGGCTTTTCGAGATCCGATGTTGGTCCATCAACTCGGGCTGTTGATGACTTTTGGCCCAGGCGTGGTCAGCATCGGTGCCATTCGTCGCGCCATGCTGTCCGATCGCGTGTCTGAGAAAGATCTAGCTGGCTTTGAGTCGCTGTTTCAGTGTGAGTCGCAGCGGGCCTTCATCGACATGCTTGCCTTTGATCCGCTGTCGTGGCGACCCGATGCGTCGCTGCCGGTTCTGGTGCTGGGGGCTGCCGATGATGTCTTCTTTACGCCGGCTCAGGTCGAAGCCACAGCCAATGCCTTTGGTACCGAGGCGATAATTATTCCAGATATGGCCCATGGCATGATGATTGACCCAGACTGGCGCGTCACGGCCGACACCATCGCCCGCTGGCTGGACACGCTAGAGGCATAGGGACCAGTTTCGCCAATACACCTTCAGGCTAATAATACATATTCTGGCACTCATTCCGTTCCATCCTTCTCAGGCGCGGGCAAGTAGGTTCCTGTCAGGTTAGCACCGGTAAATGTGCAATCGCGAATCTTGGCATCGCTGAGGATGGCGCCTTGGAGGTTGGCTGCCGTAAAATCGGTTCCCGACAGGTTGGCACCGCGCAGGTTGGTACGTACAAGCGATGCGCCGACAAAGCAGCAATTGGTCAGATTGGCTGGCCATAGCCTTCCCGTTGGCTTGCCGTTGGGTCCTTTGATATCGACCCAGGCGATTCCGGCACCGTCGAGGCAGATGCCGGCGCAGTTTGAGGTTCGCAGATTTGCCCCGTCAAGGATTGCACCGGTGAAATCGGCATCGCGCAGGACGGAACCGGAGATGTCGCACATGATAAGTAAGGCGTCGCGCAACTTGGCGCCGGTCAGGTTAGCCCCCCTCAGATTGGCCCCACTCAGGTTGATCCCGCAAAGATCGATGTGGGTCATGTCCTGCCCACCGAGGTCGGCTCGAGATCCGGTAGCTCCGTTGCTGGTGATCCAGGCGTAATGCCGGCTGAGGCTGTCTTTGATGTTCACCGAGTAGCTTTCGCTCGACCGGGCAAGGTTGGCACCGGTAGTGTCGCAGCCGCCCATATCTATGCCCTCTAGCTTGGCACCATGGAGGTCGGCGTTGCGCAGGCTGGCCCCTGCCAGCACCGCCCCGGCTAGGTTGGCGTTGCATAGTTGGGCTCCCGCGAGATTGGCGCCGCTTAAGTTGGCACCGCGCAGGTCGGCGTTGGTCAGGTTGCAATTTTTCATTCGTGATCGGGCCATGCTCGCGCCGGCCATAAGCGCCCCTTGGCAATCCGCATTGGCCATGGTGCAATCGGACAGATCGGCACCCGACAGGTTCGAGTCGGCCAGGAAAGCGTCGTCAAGATCGCTGCCGCTGAGATCGGAGCGCAGGAAATTAACGCCATTACCCTTGGCGTCATTGCCGCCGCCTCCCGTCAGCAACGCGCCGCCGCGCAGGTCGACTTCGCGCATGATCGCGCCATTGAGTTTGGCACCCCGCATATGCGCGCCGCGCAGGTCGGCTCGATAGAAGTTGCATCCGGTAAGGTCGGCTTTGTTGAGGAAGGCAGCAAATAGATCTGCGTGGCTAAGGTTGGCCTTTGTTAGGTCAGCCATGCGGAGGTTGACGCCCGAGAGTTTAGCCGACTCCAGATTAACCCGGGAAAGGTTGATGCCTTCGAGATTGCCCATGGTTATGTTGGCGCGTATCCCGCCGTGCTTTTTTTTCACCCAACGTTCGTGTTTTTCGAGAATCTCCACAAGTTCAAGCGGCGTCATGCATTGCTCCAGGCGCCCATGTTCGGGTTCTCCCGCATCTCAGCCCGCAGCTTGAATGGTCTGCGCTGGCGCTTCGGTCAAGGGGTCGCGCATGACATAGCCGCGGCCCCAAACCGTCTCAATATAGTTCTCGCCCTTTGCTGCATTAGATAGCTTCTTGCGCAATTTACAAACAAATACATCAATGATCTTGAGTTCAGGTTCATCCAAGCCGCCGTAAAGATGGTTGAGAAACATCTCTTTGGTCAGCGTTGTGCCCTTGCGCAGCGCCAAAAGTTCGATAATACCATATTCTTTGCCAGTAAGGTGGAGTGGCCGGTTGTCGATTTCAACACTGCGGGTATCGAGATTGACGGTAAGTCTGCCCGTGCGAATCACGCTGTCGGAATGACCCTTGCTGCGCCGGACTATGGCCTGGATGCGGGCGATCAGTTCGCGCTTGTCAAACGGCTTGGTCAGATAATCGTCGGCTCCGACGCCAAGCCCCTTGATCTTGTGGTCAAGTTCGGTCAGCCCGGACAGAATGAGGATTGGGGTGGTGACCCGCGCCGCCCGCAGTCGTCGCAGCACCTCATATCCATCGATATCAGGTAGCATCAGGTCGAGTATGATGATGTCGTAGTCATAAAGTTTCCCGATTTCCAACCCGTCCTCTCCCAGGTCGGTGGTGTCAACGATATAGTTCTCGGTGTGCAGCATCAGTTGGATGCTCTTGGCGACCGAAGTATCGTCTTCAACGAGTAGGACCCTCATGGCGACTTCCCGAAGTTGGCAACGTTTCCATTTGGGAAGGCGAGGAGAGCACGCGCCGTCGCTCCTTGCCGATCCCCATAGCGTCTGTTACCCTTAACGATAAGTGTCGCCAGCCTGTTTATCAAGAAATGCTTCAGGGTACGTTAACGATTTTCGTCGCAACTCGCTCGCCACCCTGCCAAACCACTTGTGGCCGGGCAAGCTACCTTGGATAGACCGCCGTGTCCCTAGCTCCCGCCGTGTCCTTAGCTGTTGACCAATTCGTTGCGCAAGTCGGGCGTTTACCCGAGTATCGACGGTTCGGGCGCGTGGCTAGCGTCCAGGGTCTGTTGGTCGAGGTGGCCGGAATAGAAAAATTGCTGTCGGTCGGTGGGCGCTGCACCCTGCTGGCGCGAGGTAATCGTCGAGTCCCGTGCGAAGTGGTTGGGTTTCGCAACGGCCGGGCATTGCTGATGCCGCTGGGTACGCTCGATGGCGTAGGGCTAGGCTGTGAAGCCGAAGTTTCAGAAGACCGGGCTTCGGTATACCCTTGTGAGCAATGGTTGTGCCGGGTGGTCAATGCTTTGGGTGAACCGGTTGACGGTGCTGGGCCGCTGCTAAATGGTTCGGTGCCGGTGCCAATCCGCAACAATCCACCTCCTGCCCATTCGCGCCAGCGGGTGGGTCGGAAGATTGACCTTGGCGTTCGTGCCATGAACACCTTTCTTACTTGCTGTCGCGGCCAGCGCATGGGCATTTTCGCTGGGTCTGGCGTCGGCAAGTCCTCGCTGATGTCGATGCTGGCGCGTTACTCCTCGCCAGATGTGGCAGTCATTGGTCTGGTTGGCGAGCGTGGTCGCGAAGTACAGGAGTTTATCGAGGATGATCTCGGCCCGGACGGCTTGGCCAAAAGCGTAGTGGTGGTGGCCACTTCGGACGAGCCGCCGTTGATGCGCCGTCAGGCCGCCTATATGACGCTGGCGGTTGCCGAGTATTTTCGCGACCGAGGGCGCGATGTACTGTGCATGATCGACAGCATAACTCGTTTCGCCATGGCGCAGCGCGAGATTGGACTGTCGGCCGGCGAGCCGCCAACTACTAAGGGCTATCCGCCGACTGTTTTTTCCGAGCTGCCTCGCCTGCTCGAGCGGGCGGGGCCTGGGCCAGTGGGGACCGGCTCGATCACCGGTCTGTTTACGGTGCTAGTGGACGGTGACGATCATAACGAACCAATCTCCGATGCGGTGCGCGGCATCCTCGATGGCCATATCGTGCTTGAAAGGGTAATCGGCGAGCGTGGACGCTATCCCGCCATTAATATTCTGCGCAGCGTCTCGCGGACCATGCCCGGCTGCAACTCGAAACCGGAAAATGATCTTGTCGCCCATGCCCGTCGCTTGCTGTCGGCCTATGACAACATGGCTGAGATGATACGCTTGGGCGCCTATCGTCGCGGCACCGATCCCGCCGTTGACGAGGCGATTCATTATCAGCCCGCCCTTGAGGCATTTCTTAAGCAAGGCAAGAAGGAGTGCTGCGATCTTGCCACCGGCTATAGTGAGCTGGCGGCGATTCTTGGGACGCCGCCTTCGTGAGCGACCTGCGCCCGGTAATCCGGCTTTATCGCTGGCGACTCGACGAAAAACAGCGGGCGCTCGCGGAGTTGCACAATCGGGAAGATCAGCTTGTCGCTGAGGCGCAGAGCTTGGAGGAGAAAATTAAGGCCGAGCAGCTGGCCGCGCGAGCCGCCTATGAGGTTTCATTCAGCTATGCCAATTTCGCCAAGGTCGCCATTAATCGGCGACATGGCCTAGCCCAGGCAATTGCCGATATCCACGAGCAGATAACTACCGCCTCCGACGATCTGGCCGAGGCGTTTCAGGAAATGAAAAGATTCGAATTGGCTTGGGAAGCTCGGGTCAAACTGGAAAATGAGCAGTTGCGCCGCAAAGAAAACGAAATGATCGATGAAACGGCTGCGGTAGGCTTTAGTCGACGGCGTAATCAGGAAAACGAGCAGGATTATGCTCGTGACGTGGATGCTTCCAGGTCGTAGTTTACTTTGCCCTATTTTACTTTGGTTTGACGTTTATGCGGACGGAGACGGTAAATTTATCCTTCAGCTCATCCCCGGCTACGAGGCTGGTCGCTTCCTTTATTACGTTTAGGATGCGGGCTGGGCCCCAGTCGGTGTAGATTTTCCCGTAGGTGGCCTGAATATATGCATCCTGGAGCCGGGGCATCTGGTTGACGAGAACATTCTTGGCCTCGGGGGTATCGGCGTCGACGTCGATAGTAATCGGGATAATCCGGTCGATTTTGCGTTCGCCTATTCTGATCACCGGCACCATAATGGTCAGGCGAATCAGATTGCCGCCGCTTTCCTTGGCCTTGTCACTGGCCAGGGCCGAACTCGGGGCGACCATCGCCGTGGCTAACGTCAGCGCAAGCAAGGCGATCAGGATCAACCTGCCCATTACCAACCTCCTCATTACGACACCAACCGCTTGCGGCGCGAGGTGATATCATCCCCTGCGTGGCATCAACACCCATGTGTCGAAATCAAGTACCACCGCAGTATCATATTTGCCGTCGGCACTGATTCCGGGGAATTTGGAGCAGGGCTTATCCTTGGTGGCGAAGGTGCGCAGACGAAGCGCGCCGACATCGGGGCGGGCGGCCAGTTGCTTGGCCTCAAGTACCTCGGTCCAGGCATAAATGGTGTCGCCGGCGAAGGTGGGGGCAACATGACGGCCGCCGTTGATAGCAGCAATGCGGATGGCATTGGCAAGGCCATTAAAGCTGAGCGCGCGGGCGAGGCTGATAATGTGGCCGCCATAAATCAGGCGCTTGCCGAAGCGGCCCTGACTTTCGGTGTGCTGATTGAAATGAACCTTGGCAGTGTTCTGATAAAGCCGAGTGGCCATGGCGTGCTCGGCCTCCTCGATGGTCATACCATCAACATGGTCGATTCGCTCGCCTGCCTCATAGTCCTCCCACAAATGAGGCGAACCGGACTTGACTGTGTCGTAATCGTTGAGGTTGATGTGGCTCGGCACCGAAAGCTCGCCGGGCTTGAGCGCAAGCGGCAGATCGGGCACATAAGCAGGGGGGGGGAGAGCAGTGGAGGAGGGGTTAACATCGCGCTTGCGGACCATTACCCAACGGCAATAGTCGAGTACCACCTCACCCTTTTGGTTACTGCCGATAGATCGGACATAGACCGTTCCGGTCTGGCGGTTGGAGTTTTCCTTCAGCCCGATCACGGTGGAATGGGTGGATAATGTGTCGCCGACATGGACCGGCGTGATGAAACGTCCGGCGGCGTAGCCGAGATTAGCAATGGCATTGAGCGAAATATCGGGCACGGTTTTCCCGAACACTAAGTGAAAAACTAGCAGATCATCGACTGGAGCCATTTCCAGTCCAAGTCCCTGGGCGAAGCTGTCGGAGGAATGAAGTGCAAAGCGCGAACCAGTTAGGGCAATGTATAAAGCAACATCACCAGAGGTTACCGTGCGCGGAGTCGCATGGGCGATTTCCTGGCCGATCCGGAAATCCTCGAAGAAATTGCCGGGGTTAGTCTTGGTTTCAGTCATGGCGCACAAGTTCCGCATTTAATGTGTTGCGGCAGGATCCGCATTTAATGTGTTGCGGCAGGATCCGCATTTAATGTGTTGCGGCATGGTCCGCATTTAATGTGTTGCGGCAGGGTCCGCAATGGCTTCGGCCAGCATCACCAAGCGACGGGCCGCCTCGACGTGCAGGTTTTCAATCAGCCGGCCGTCCACCACGACCACGCCCCGGCCTTCAGCAGAAGCTGCCGCGTGGGCCTCAATGATATGTCGGCAATAGCTAATTTCGGCAGCCGATGGTGAAAACGCCTTGTTAGCGGCATCAATGGTCTTGGGATGGATTAGAGTCTTGCCGTCAAAGCCGATTTCGACTCCCTGGCGACAGGAATTGGCGAACCCGTCATCGTCGTTGAGATCAAGGAAGACTCCGTCAAGCACGGCAAGCCCATAAGCCCGCGCCGCCAAAAGGCAAAGGCCCAGGCTGGTGATCATCGGCAGCCTTTCGCGCGTGTGGTGGCAGTGCAAATCCTTGGCTAGGTCCGATGTCCCCATTACGAAGCCGCCCAACCTTGGGCAGGCACCAGCGATTTCCTTGGCGTTGAGCACGCCCATCGGGGTTTCCAGCATGCACCAGATGGCCAAGGTCGAGGGCGCGCCAGCACCGCGCAGGATGGTATCGACTTGACGCACGGTATCCGCCGAGTCGACCTTGGGTAGCAGCACCGCATCGGCACCCGAGGTAGCGGCAGAGATTATATCGTCATAGCCCCATGGGGTGTTGAGGCCGTTGGTGCGTAAGAACAGCTCACGCCGGCCATAACCGCCGCCGCGAATAGCAGATATTACCTGTCTGCGCGCCTCAATCTTGGCATCTGGCGCGACGGCATCCTCAAGATCGAGAATTATGCCATCGGCAGCCAAGCCCTTGCCCTTTTCCATGGCACGCGGGTTGGAGCCCGGCATATACAGCACGCTGCGGCGCGGACGGATAGTGTATGCCATGACGCTATGTTCCGGTCCATGATTGTGACGATCAAGCGCACAATACGCGAACGACCCTTGCCGACGCAATCCCTACTGTGGATTATTTTTGCACCCTAGCCCGGATCGAGCAAACTTAAAATGTCCCTTTACATGGGCCTGGAGTCCCAGACCCGAGACTCCAAACCCATAAACCCATAAACCGTTGCTTCGCCTAAGAATATTGGTTTCTTAAGCGTATTGGTCCATGTGATTTCCGCGCTGCGCTTGACCCGATTTTGGACTCGAACCCGGAGGCGGGGAGGGAGGGTGATTTTTTTCGGCCAAGGCGTCAAGTTTAAGGCTAGCTTGTTGCTGTTTTTTGAAGGGGGATAGCGTGACATGTCCAGCATTTACTGAAGAGGCTACGTTCGCTCCGCTGACGTCCATTGGGCGATTCCTTCTGTCATGCGGCATTGGTCCAGGTCGTTTACGTCGTTGCCTACATTATAGGTGGCGGCAAACGAAAACAGACCTTGATCCGAACGTAGCATTCTTTCCGACCAAAGTCAAGGCAATGCTAAGGTTACTACAGTTAAGGCAGCTGATTATAGTGAGTAGTTACCTTTCATAAAATTTTGCCTAAACACATCTCGAGTATTTGTCTTTTTGTTGTTCCTATATATGATCGGCATGGCCGGAGGGGGGGGTGCCTCGTTGCACAGCTTATAGCACAATAGAAGAACCTTCGCGGGCGGCGAAGGTGTTAGGCAACATGGTCTGGGCTTGAGCCTCGATTCGCGCCATGGTCACGTCATCGTGGTCGGGTTCATGGTGGAACAGAACCAGCCGTCCGACCCGGGCCAGTCGGGCCAACCGCACGCCCTCTTGCCAGGTTGAGTGTCCCCAGCCGGCGCGGCTCGGATATTCTTCGTCGGTGTAGGTGGTATCGTAAATCAGCAGGTTGACCTCTTCGACTAACTGAAGAATGTTCTTGTCGGGGTGCCCGGGTACGTGCTCGGTGTCGGTGATGTAGGCAACGGAAAGCCCTTTATATTCAATGCGATATCCGGTTGCTCCGTCGGGGTGGTTAAGTGGTGCGGTGCGTACTGTGACGCCGCCGTCGAGTCCAAAACTATCCCCTGGCAAGAAGTCCTGGAAACTGATGGCGCAGCCCATAGTCAGGAGTGGTACCGGGAATAACGGCCGTTCCATTTGTCGTGCCAGTACAGAGCGGATGTCATTCCGACCGTTCAGATGACCAGCCATTATATTGAAATTGAACCCAGGCTGAAACGCCGGACCGAAAAAGGGGAAGCCGCTGATATGGTCGAGATGAGTATGGCTAAGTAAAAGCGTTGCCTTTGTTATCTCCTCAACCTGAAACCGCTTGCCAAGCAGGCGCAGTCCCGTCCCAGCGTCAAGAATGATGCGCGTTTCGCCTGCTTTGACTTCGATGCAACTGGTGTTTCCACCAAACTGCATATGGGAAGCAAGGGCACACGGAATGGTGCCGCGTACGCCCCAGAATGTAATCGATAACCCCATAGCTTTCCTGCCAGGTCAAGTCAGATAAACATTTGTTGCCCACAGCGGAGCGGCTCCCGCTGGGGATGAACTCTCGCAGGCAGAAGTTTAGCACAATTTTTCTGAATGTAAGTGGTCGTGATCACAGCGCAACGAGTTAAAATACTTTTTTCGCCAGATAGATGCCAATCAAGCAGATGCATCAGCCCCCCTCCCTTTCCTCCCGCTAGGCAATCACCATGTGGTTGAACGTGATGTGGCGCAATTTGGGCATAGTTAAAGGTTATTCCCCAGGTGCGGTGTTTTGTCGCACCTTACGGCTGGAATATGCAAATCTAAGGCTTGATGAGGTCGCATTGAAATTAAGAACGTAGAATTGCATGAATGGGGTATTTTAACTAAAAATATTGATCTCAAAACGACACAATATTGCCGGACTGGAATCGGTTGCGGCATTTGCTGCGATGCGAGGGTTTATGAAAAGTATTGCCTCAAAGCCAGGGCCGATCTATGTTTATCGAGACTGGCAGAAAGCGTTCCAATTTGCCTTGTGGCACAAATACATTAAGCTGCATCTGCCTGTCGTCTTTGGTAAGTAGAGTTTCAGCACAGTATCTGGTGGTAATGGCGTTGTTTTTTTCAGTAACGCAGAGGGTCCGGCGGGGGCTGTGACCATTTGTGAAAAATTAAGGCAACTGACAGGGGAGCTAGAGATGGCCAGTAAGCATTGGCATTGGCATTCGAATCAGCAGGTGAGCTGCCCCGACTGTGGGTCTCGGCTCGGCAGTCTCGATCATGGTTGTACTGTTTGCTGGGAGTGCGGTTGGTCCAGTGCGCCGCCGCATCATCGGAGGCCCGAAGTTGATCATGCGCCGCCTAGCCGTGATGCTCGTTAATGTGACCGCTGTTGGTGATTTTAATCGCCAAGCGACCATGGGCCAAGCGATAATAACTAATACGGGTCTCCGGCGGTCAGGGGCGATGTCTCTGGTCGCCGGTTGCCGTTGAAAATACGGCCATACACGACGAAATTCAACCAATATGACTGCAAACACCCGCTATGGTGTACACAAGGCCAGCTCTTTGGCCGTTTGTGGCGGCAACTGGTCGTTTATGCCGTCCTCTTTCATCCCCAAAACTGCATACCATCTAAAATTGCTTGGTCCACGTAGCCGGGAGCGGCTTTCCGGGATATACGTTGGTGGCATAATGGCAGAGGGGAGGGGCTTGTGGCTGAAGACGCTAATTTGCCGGTGGGAGAAGGCGGTAGAATCGGAGTCGAGGCTTTTCTGCGACAGGTCGCAGCGACTCCTCTGCGGGTTCGCTCTCCGGGCGGGCGCGGACGGCTTGTTTTCGCAATGGATGCCACCGCCAGCCGCCAACCTACCTGGGATCACGCCAGTCAGCTTCAAGGCGAGATGTTCGAGACGACGGTTGCGTTGGGTGGACTCGATATCCAGTTGGTGTACTTTCGTGGCTACCGCGAGTGCAGGGCCGGGCCTTGGCTTTCCTGTGCCCCTGACTTGCTTCGTCTTATGGCCAAGGTGCAGTGCTTAGCTGGTCAGACCCAATGGTTGCGAGTCTTTGGCCATGCCATTTCTGAGACGAAGCGGGAGAAGGTCGGTGCATTGATCTGCGTCGGCGATGCGTTTGAGGAATCCGTGGACGATGTCGGTGCTCTTGCCGGTGAGCTGGGCCTGCTTGGGGTTCCGGCCTTCATGTTCCATGAAGGGCAGGATGCGGAGGCGCGGCGGGCCTTTCAGTTTTTGGCGCGGTTGAGTGGCGGCGCCTATTGTCAGTTTGACCGGGCGGGTGCGCGCCAACTTCGGGACCTGCTGTCTGCGGTTGCGGTGTTCGCTGCGGGTGGGCGTGCCGCACTTGATGATTTCAGTAATGGTCGCGGTGGGTTGGCCCGTCTTTTGACAGATCAGATGGGCAGCGGTCGGTAATGCTCATCTAAAACTGGCAGTCCGCAAGTAAAATCAATGAGGTCGCCGGTGCCGCTATTTGTTGTTGTCGGGGATTTGATTATTAGTTTGGCGCTCGTGCTTCGAGGTTTCATTAGTTTAGAACCTCGTGTGCTGGCAATAGTTGTGCGCTGGTCCATGGGGGGGCTTGCCGTGTTGGTGGCGCTGCTGCTGGCTGGCGGGCGGTTTGGAATTTTGCTGCCGCTGGCACTGGTGGCTGCACCGTCGGCGATGAGGGTGGGACGGCGACTATGGTTTGACATAGTGGGGGGGGGGCGCTTCGGCATGGCCGGCCCTGCAGGGGGAGGGAGGTCCCAGGTCGAAACTAAGTTGCTGCGCATGACTCTTGAACTTGATAGTGGAGCGCTTTCGGGTGAGGTATTGGGTGGGCGTTTCTGTGGTTGCAAGCTTGAGGCGCTTGGCTTCGACGAGTTGATGTTCCTTCGCGAGGAATGCCGACGCAGCGACCCGCAGTCGCTTTCGGTGCTTGAGGCTTGGCTTGATCGCGGTCATGGTACTGATTGGCGGAACCGTGCCGCAAACTCAGCCGCCGGGGCTTCTATGTGCCCAATGAGTAGCGAGGAGGCGCTGTCGATACTTGGCCTCAGTCAGGGCGCCTCGCCGGAGGAGATCAGGGAGGCTCACCGTCGGCTGATGACCCGCCTTCACCCCGACCATGGTGGTTCCAACTGGATCGCTGCAAAACTCAACCAGGCGAGGGATGCCTTGTTGTGATGTTGAGGGCTTTTTTATTTGGAATGGTTCTAATCCGTGGTTGTTCTTAAGCTGGGGTTGTTCTTAAGCTGGGGTTGCACGGGAGGTGCTCATTGTGGCAAAAGGGCTGGGGAACTGGCTCAGCTAACCGTGGCCGCGCTTCGCTCTACTCACTGTCCGAACATAACTCTTACGGGATTTCGATGAAAAAGCCTATACGCAAGGTGGTGTTCCCGGTCGCTGGACTCGGCACTCGATTTCTGCCAGCGACTAAGGCTATTCCCAAGGAGATGCTGCCGCTGGTCGATAAACCGCTGCTTCAACATGCGGTTGAGGAGGCGCGCGAGGCGGGGATTGAGGAATTCGTGTTCGTCACCGGCGGCGGCAAGCGTGCGATTGAGGATCATTTTGACGCCGATACCGAACTGAACCGCTTACTTGAGAGCAGAGGCAATGTCGAAGCCTTGGCGGCGGTTCTGGCTACGGAACTGGCACCGGGCAAGCTATTTTACACCCGTCAACAACAGCCGCTTGGATTGGGCCATGCGGTTTGGTGTGCCCGTGCCGTGATAGGCGACGATCCTTTTGCCATCATCCTCCCCGATGACTATGTTCTGGCTGGCAAGCCCTGCCTTAAACAGATGGTCGAGGCTTATGAAGAGGTTGGCGGTAATATTGTTGCGGTAGAGGATGTTCCCCGTGAACAAACTAACCGCTATGGGATACTCAAGGTTGGCCGGGATGATGGTCGTTTGGTAGTGGTCGAGGGCATGGTTGAGAAGCCTAAGCCCGAAGATGCGCCATCGACGCTGTCTATTATCGGTCGCTATATCCTCCAGCCCGAGGTAATGGGCATCCTGTCAAGCCCGCGACGGGGCGCAGGTGGCGAGATTCAACTTACCGATGCTATGGCCAGGCTGATCGGTCGTCAGCCCTTTCATGGCCTGCGCTTCGAGGGTACACGCTTTGACTGCGGCGGCAAGGTCGGTTTCCTTGAGGCCAGCATCGCTCACGCCTTGTCTCGACCTGACATGGCCGATAAGGTGCGCGAAGTTCTGCGTAAATATGTGTAATTAACGAGTATTTTCCGATTTTTGGTTAATGGTCAAATGTGCGGCGGTAATCTGCGGTGGCGGGGGAGTTGAATGCGCATTGCGATGATAGGGACCGGGTATGTCGGGCTGGTGTCCGGTGCCTGTTTTTCAGAGTTTGGTGTAACAACGGTTTGCGTCGATAAAGATGCCGGCAAGATTGCGCGGTTGAGCGCTGGCGAGATTCCGATCTTCGAGCCGGGGCTTGACGATCTTGTGCGCAAGAACGTCTTGGCTGGGCGGCTTTCGTTCACCGTGGATCTACCGTCTGCGGTCGAGGGAGCATCGGCGATCTTTATCGCCGTCGGCACGCCGAGTCGGCGCGGTGATGGCTACGCTGACCTTAGCTACGTTTTTGCGGCGGCCGAGGAACTGGCACGAGGAATGAGCGGTTACGCCGTGGTCGTCACTAAGTCTACGGTACCGGTCGGAACTGGTCGCAAAGTAGAGGAGATCATTCGCCGGGTTCGTCCCGACGCCGACTTCGATGTTGCCTCCAATCCCGAGTTCCTGCGCGAAGGCTCGGCGATCAGCGACTTCATGCGGCCCGATCGAGTAGTTATCGGCACTGAATCAGAGCGTGCCCGCGAGGTTATGCGTCGACTTTATCGACCGCTTTACCTGATAGAGACCCCGATCGTCATGACAGAGCTGGAAACGGCCGAGCTTATCAAGTATGCGGCCAATGCCTTCCTGGCGACCAAGATTACCTTTATTAATGAAATGGCCGATTTATGCGAGAAGGTCGGTGCCAATGTGCATGATGTCGCTCGCGGCATTGGTCTTGATGGCCGAATCGGCAAGAAGTTCCTTCATCCTGGGCCGGGTTATGGCGGCTCGTGCTTTCCTAAGGATACCTTGGCGCTGGTCCGTACCGCCCAAGACGCTGGCGCTCCGGTTCGCATCATCGAAACCGTGGTCGAGGTCAACGACCGTCGTAAAAAGCAGATGGCCGAGCGCATCATTGCCGCTTGCGGCGGCTCGGTGAAAGGCAAGACGGTGGCTGTACTCGGAGTCACCTTCAAGCCTAACACCGACGACATGCGCGATAGCCCGTCGCTGGAGATTGTGCCGGCGCTCCAGGCTGCCGGTGCCTGCATACGCGGCTACGATCCGGAGGGCATGACCGAGGCGGCCAGACTGCTGCCTGGAGTTGACTGGCATCAAGATGCCTACACCGCCCTGGACGGAGCTGACGCCATGGCCTTGCTCACCGAGTGGAATGAGTTTCGGGCGCTTGACTTCAGCCGCGTACGTAAAGTGATGAGGGGGCATGTCGTCGTCGATTTGCGCAACGTCTACAATCCTGACGAAATCGCCGGCGTCGGCTTCTCCTATTTCTCGATCGGGCGCCCGCAAACGAATCGGGCTCCTTGGTCGGGGGCTGACCAATAATGACCGAACTACATCGTTTTCATCCCACCATCCTGCGTGAATATGACATTCGCGGCGTGGTCGGGGAGACCCTAGGCGTTGCTGATCTTCGTGCCGTCGGTCGGGCCTTTGGCTCGGTGGTGGCGCGTGGCGGTGGCTCACATGTGTGTGTCGGTTATGATGGTCGGATTAGTTCGCCGGAGCTTGAAGCGGCGTTGGTTGAGGGCTTGGTCGCCTGTGGCATCACTGTCGAGCGCATTGGCCTGGGACCGACGCCGATGCTTTATTTCGCCACTTGCGAGCATAACGCCGACGGCGGTGTGATGATCACTGGCTCTCATAACCCGCCCCAATACAACGGCATAAAGATGATGCTGGGTAAGGGGCCTTTTTACGGCCTGGACATCCTGCGCCTGGGCAAGCTGGCGGCTAGCGCAGATTACGTCGATGGTGCCGGCTCCTCTTTCGCCACCGATGTTCGTGAAAAGTATGTCGAGCGTCTGCTTAAGGATTATGACGGCGATTATGGCGGCGATCATAACTGCGCGCGCCCGCTCAAGGTGGCGTGGGACGCTGGCAACGGTGCCACGGGCGAGATTCTGCGCCGGTTAACCGCGCGGCTGCCCGGCGAACACGTTCTCCTTTTCGACGAGATTGATGGTACCTTTCCCAATCACCATCCTGATCCGACGGTGGCCGCGAATTTGGTCGACCTGCAACAGGCGGTGGCCGAACATGGCTGCGATTTTGGCATCGGCTTTGACGGCGATGGCGACCGCATAGGGGCCATTGATAACAAGGGCCGCATCGTTTGGGGTGATCAGTTGTTGGCTTTGTACGCAGCTGTAGTGTTAAAGACTCATCCCGGCGCGACCATCATTGCCGACGTTAAGGCCAGCCAGACCTTGTTTGACGAGGTTGCGCGCTTGGGCGGCAAGCCGCTGATGTATAAAACCGGTCACTCATTGATCAAGGCCAAGATGGCGGAGACAGGCTCACCTTTGGCCGGCGAGATGAGCGGCCATATATTCTTCGCCGATAAGTGGTACGGCTTTGATGACGCCCTTTATTGCGCCGTGCGTCTGTTGTCGCTTGTCAATAACGCTGGGAAATCGCTGGCGGTTCTGCGCGATCAACTGCCGACGGTAATCAATACCCCGGAAATTCGCTTTCAGGTCAGCGAGGAGCGCAAATTCGAGGTAATCGCGGAGGTAAGGGCTCGGCTGCTCGCCGAAGGTACCGCATTTAACGATATTGACGGCGTTCGCGTCAATACGCCGGATGGCTGGTGGCTGCTGCGCGCCTCCAATACCCAGGACGTGCTGGTGGCCCGGGCTGAATCCCCCAACGATGAGGGGCTGGTGCGGCTTAAATCGCTCCTGGCCAAGCAATTGTTGAGGAGTGGGATTGACGCGCCAGCGGATTTTTGAGCATGGCCGAACTCGGTCAATTGCTTATCGAGAAAGACGGATGAGGTCATGATTTTTACACCTTTCGAGCGAATGGTGGCGTTGCGTTATCTACGCGCGCGGCGCCAGGAGGGCTTCATTTCGGTAATTGCCGGTTTTTCGTTGCTTGGCATCGGCCTTGGTGTCGCGACGCTTATTATTGTGATGTCGGTAATGAATGGCTTCCGTCATGAGTTGCTATCGCGGGTGCTTGGTCTCAATGGCCACCTCAACGTTTTTAATCTGGTGCCGGGGCCGCTCGCAAATTTTGACGACTTGGCCGGGCGCATTCGCAAGATGCCAGGGGTGATCAACGTCACGCCGACCGTCGAGGGACAGGCCTTGGTGAGCATGCGCGGCGCGGCGTCTGGCGCTGTGGTCCGTGCCATCAGGGCCGAGGATTTTCAGTCGCGGCCGACCTTGTCGACCAGCATCATCGAGGGCGCAGTAGCCAATTATGGCGGAGACAAGGTTGCCATTGGCTACCGCATGGCCCAAAGACTAGGGCTGCGAGTTGGCGATACAATCTCCCTGATCGCCCCACAGGGCAAAACTACCGCGTTTGGTACAATCCCACGGATGCGCGCCTACCCTATCGGGGCGGTGTTTAACGTCGGCATGTTCGAATACGACAATAATTTCGTGTTTATGCCGCTGGAGGCTGCACAGCTTTTTTTCCAATTTTCCGGTACGGTTAGCTCGCTAGAGATTTTCGTCAAGGATCCCAATGATGTGCGGGCAGCTGTCAGTGCCATTTATCCAGCAGTGGCCGAGCGTGGGCGACTGGTTGACTGGCAACAGACTAATTCAAGTTTCTTCACGGCACTTCAAGTTGAACGCAATGTGATGTTTTTGATCCTGACTCTTATTATCGTGGTGGCCGCGTTCAATATCATTTCAAGCTTGATCATGCTGGTAAAGGATAAGGGGCGTGATATCGCTATTTTACGAACTATGGGGGCGACGCGCGGTATGATCATGCGTATTTTTCTCCTGTCGGGGGCCAGCATCGGCGTTCTCGGTACTGTGGTCGGGTTGGTTCTTGGCGTGGTTTTCTGCGAGAATATCGAGTCGATCCGTCTTGCCATCCAGGGTTTGACGGGGACCAACCTGTTTTCGGCGGAAATCTATTTCCTTAGTCGATTGCCAGCCCAACTTGATTGGGGCGAAGTTACCCAGGTTGCGGCGATGGCGCTTGGCCTATCGTTTGCGGCGACGCTTTACCCCTCCTGGCGTGCCGCCCGCTTGGATCCGGTCGAAGCCCTGCGTTACGAATAACGGGAGACGGTTTATGATCGAGCTTGAGGGGGTCATCCGAACCTTCGTTCAGGCCGGGACCCAGCTGCAGGTCTTGCGCGGGGCCTCGTTGCGGGTGCGACCTGGTGAAATGGTGGCGCTGGTCGGCCCGTCCGGGGCTGGAAAGTCGACGCTGCTTCACATCGCCGGATTGCTTGAGCACCCGGATGAAGGTGAGGTGTGGATCGACGGTACGGCCACCGAAGCCCTTGGCGATGGTGAGCGAACCTTGCTGCGTCGGAGCAAAGTCGGCTTCGTTTACCAGTTCCACCACCTGCTGCCAGAATTCTCGGCCGAAGAGAATATTGTACTGCCCCAGATGATTGCGGGCATTCGGCGGTCAGTAGCTAGTTTGCGCGCGCGGGAGTTGCTGGATCGTATCGGCTTATCGGCGCGAGCGGGACACCGTCCGGGTAAGCTCTCGGGCGGCGAGCAACAACGTGTCGCTATTGCTCGGGCGCTTGCTAATTCTCCCGGCCTGCTGATCGCAGACGAGCCCACCGGAAACCTCGATCACCACACTGCCGAAGCGGTGTTTGCTGTGCTGGTCAAGTTGGCGCGAGATGACGGCTTGGCCGCGCTGGTCGCCACCCATAACCTCGATCTTGCACGGCGCATGGATAGGGTGCTGGAATTGCGCGATGGCGTGCTGGTTGAGGCGCCTTCGTCGTTACCCTCGCCGCTATGATTCTTGTTGTATTCAGCATCGCTTTGTGTTAGAAGTGCGTCTGCGGCGGTCTCTAGCGGACCGGAGGCTGCTGAAAAAAGAAGAGAAAAAAGAAGACTGGAGAAACAATATGAGAAAATTTCTGTTTGTCGCATTGATTGCTATCATCGGATTTATGCCGTTGACGGCATCCGCTGAAGCGCAGCGGGCTCAGGAGAGCAATAAGGGCGATTATTATCCCTTCATCCTGGGTGTTGGTGCAATCGGTGGCGTCGCTCTGTTCAATCTGATTACTGGTGGTTGGGCGGCAATCCCCTTTGCAACCTCATCGATTGAGGTCGCTGGTTTGTGGGAAGGACAGCAGGCGATCAACCGGGTAATCGCGGTTTCTAGTGCCGTTGCTGGCCTGTGGGCAGCTAACTGGGCGTACTATAACTACAGCCCCGGTAGATAATTAAGGTTCTCGTTTCCTGAACAAAAACATGCCGGATGGGGTTGTTCCTGTCCGGCATTTGCGTTTATGGTATTTGCGTCAAATTCCCGTTTAACGGCCCAGCACCTTGCGACGGGTACGGTCCCAAAGCAGGGCGCGCCGATGCATGGCGAGGGTCCTGGCCTGAATCGGCGTCAAGCGCATGGTATGGCCGTTGAGGACGTATTGGTTGCTGATATGGGGAAATGCGAAACCACCACCACCGCCCATCGAGCCCCATTGACGGACTGGCCCAACATCGACATGGATGAAATGGTGGGCCGGGTAGTAGCCGACGCCACCGCCGCGGACCGAGAGCGCGGCGCGGTGAAGCGCATCCAGCGGAACGCCGGGTATCCAGAAATCAATGGCCTGGCCACGCATATGGTAGCTGTTGGCGGCGACGCCATCGTAGTTTAGACGGAGCATAGCGTTGGTGTGCGGGGAACGATAGCCGGAGGTGACCTGAATGGTACTGCCGGCACCGCCACCGAGTA
Organism: Rhodospirillaceae bacterium; assembly: GCA_037135115.1. GTDB lineage: Bacteria > Pseudomonadota > Alphaproteobacteria > Azospirillales > Azospirillaceae > BOG-933. The sequence continues at coordinate 4,798 of JBAXKX010000005.1, read as the reverse complement.
ACCGCATAATTGAGAACAGGACTTCGAACAATTTGGGGTCGATATCGTGGAGGCTGCCGTCGTGGTGGTCATGCAAAAGTTGCCTAACCGCTGGCATCGCACCGGACACAACTTTACCGCCGCCAGCATATGGCACGGTCAATCGCTCAGATGTGTTAACATTAAAAAATGACAAGTAGTGGGAACCAAGCATATCAGCCAATCCGGCTGCAGCCGGGCTAGGCTTCAGTGCGAAGAGGCCGGCAAAAGCCGAAGAAGCAGCGTAGCCGAGAAGCTGACGCCGTGTCGTCGGTGCCAGCCCTTTGCTATCGGGGTCTTCCTGATTGCCAACGTCTACCATTTAACATACCCTGAGTTTAACATACCTTAAAACTTCGGCCTGGCACCTATCCGACTCGGGGTACCGTTACTACTGGCTGTGACAATTGGCCGCCAGTTATCACGGACTAGATGATTTCGACGCGCACTGCTTCTGGACCCTTTTGGCCTTGTCGAACTGTCAAGCGTACTGGCTCACCATCGGTCAGGCCATGCAGTCCCGATCTTTCGAGGGCGCTGCGGTGGATGAAAATGTCTTTGCCACCGCCATGAGGTGCCACGAAGCCGAATCCTTTATCGGCATTGAACCATTTCACCGTTCCGTCGACGGTCGCGCCGCCATCGCCGTTGTCGCCGTCGCCGGCCCAACCGCCAGACCTTTGCGGCGCGCCATAGCCCGAGTCGCCTCGCGGCGCGCCATAGCCAGAGTCGCCATGATTCGAGGGCGCGCGTTGGGGCCGTCCGCCAGCGTTAGTGGTTGACGTATCAACGGAAGTAATCGCGGCTACCTGAGGTCCCTTGGGGCCGTGGGACAGGTCGCAGACGATAATGGCACCCTCCGGCAATGTCTCGTGCCCGGCCGCCTGGACTGCCGATATGTGCAAGAACGCATCTGGCGACCCGTCCTCCGGTGTCACGAAACCGAACCCTTTGGTCGGGTTGAACCACTTCACTGTGGCGCGGGCCCCACTTTGGGAGATCGCGGGGGAATTGCTGGAACGGGTGGGACGGTCGTACATGCACTGTCTCGTCGAATGTGATAAGTTAACCCGCTAAGAATGGCAACCTCAGCGGCGATTGCAAGGCATAAGTGACGTTCAAGTCAAACTGAAGCACCCTTGCAACCCAATTCGTCACTTTACCGCAACCGGTCGCCGCTGTCGAGGGGGAGAGTTACTTCGAGCACGCCCGGTTCATCCGGGCTGTCGTGTCGGGTGAAACCGTGCTTTTGCGCCAGTTTGATCATGCCCTGGTTGTCACGCAGCACCTCGGCATAGACCTCGCGGATGCTGCGGGTTCTGGCAAAGGTGATTATTTTGCGCATCAACAGGGTCCCCAATCCCTTGTTTGTCAGGTTGCTGCGAATCATCGGGGCGAATTCGGCGCGCCGCAAATCGGGGTCGGCGATCAAGTGGATCACGCCCAAAATCTCGGTATCGGGACGGTCTTGCGTAATGAGCACGAAGGCCATTTCGCGGTCATAGTCAATCTGCGTCATCCGCGCCGCCGTCTGGTGCGACAGTCTTCGAGTCGGCGCGAAAAACCGCAGGCGTAGGTCCTCAGCCGACATTTTCGCGATCATGTCGTGCAGTGCCGGTTCATCTTCGGGGCGAATCGGCCGAATCAGGACTGACGTGCCATCCCTCAGCACCGTGCGCTCTTCCAACTGCTTGGGGTAGGGCTGGATGGCTAGGCGGGCGGTGCCGGGCAGGAGGGGAGACGCCACCCGGATGCGCGCGCTCAGCGCCAGCATGCCAGATCTGGTAGCGAACAGAGGTTCAATTTCCAGCTCGGCTATTTCGGGGACATCTACGATCAGTTGCGAGACCTTGATTAGCGTCATGGCAACGGCATCGAGATCGACCGCCCTGCGGCCACGATAGCCGCACATCAAGCGGCCGACCCGGGTTCGCGCCATAAGGTCGCGAGCAAGGTTCATGTTGAGCGGCGGCAAGGCCAGCGCCGCGTCACCAAGCGTCTCGCCGCCGGGGTCGTTCTGGCCGAAGCGAATCACCGGCCCGAACAGCCGATCCTCGGACATGCCGATCGACAACTCCTGGGCCATGACGAGATCGGCCATGCCCTGAACTGCCAGCGCATCGACGGCAATTGGCGGTTCGGCCTGACTGGCCTGCACCAGCAGGCGGGTGGCGGCATTCAGCACTTGCTCTTGGTCGCGCAGGTTCAGAATCACATCGTTGAAGCCGCTGCGGTGCTTGAAATCCTCTGAGCGCAGCTTGAGCGCAACCGGCCGCCCTATGGACTGCGCCGCTGCGGCAGCCTCCTCGGGGGTGTCGACTCGGAAAGTCTCCTCAATGGCTATGCCATAGCTGCCGAGTACCCGGAGCGCTTCGTCCTCGTTCAGCCATTGCCGGCCCGACTTGAGTGCCAGTTCGATGATCCGACGTGCCGACGCCTCATCGACCTTGAACTGGTCGGGCACCGATGGCGGCGTCTCCATCAGGAGTTCCTGGTTGCGATGAAACTCGGCTAGTTGGAGGAAGCCACGAATGGCGCCGTCCGGGGTTTCGTAGGTGGGAATCCGGTTGGCCGCAAACTGCCGCCGGGCTTCCAGTGCGTTTCCTTCTCCAAGCCAACTGGTCAGCACCGCCCGACGGCGCCCCTGTGACGGTTTGCGCCCGGACTCGATCACTGCCGATGCGGCAGCCAAGCAGTCACCGGTCGGTGTTGGCAGGTTCAGCACCAGCACTGCGTCGTTGGTGGTATCTTGGAGCAGCACATCAAGCGCCTCGCCATAACTTTTGGCTGGAGCGTTGGGGCCGATATTGACCGGGTTGCCATGAGACCAGTTAGTCGGCAGCAGTACATTGAGGCGCTCGATAGTCCCTGGCGATAGCGATGCCAGCTTGCCGCCGCTGTCTATCAAGGTATCGGTGGCCAGCACCGCGACGCCGCTGCCGTTGGTTAGGATGGCAAGGCGACCCGGAGAGTTGGGCATTCCCTGGATCGTGACGCCCATACCCAGGGTCTGAGCGGCGTCGAACAGCTCCGACAGGCGGTTGACGCGCAGGATGCCGGCGCGCCGGAACGCGGCGTCGTAGACATCATCGGAACCCGGCGGTGCGCCGACTCGAGCACTGGCGCGGCAAGTGGCCTCCATGCTGCGCGCCGCCTTGATGACGATCACCGGCTTGTGACGCGCAGCAGCCCGCGCTGCCGACATCATCTTGCGGGCGCTGGTTACCGCTTCCAGGTGAAGGAGGATGGCCCGCACGCCGCCATCCCTTGCCAGGTAGTCCATCAGGTCACCGACGTCAATGTCCACGGTGTCGCCCAACTCAACCACATGGGAAAAGCCGATACCGCGTTCACCGGCCCACTCTACGACGGCACTAACCACCGTGCCGCATTGGGCGATCAGCGCAATGTCGCCCTTGGCCGGGCGAGCGTGGGCGAGGCTGGCGTTAAGCCCCCGTCCCGGCACCATGATGCCTTGGCTGTTGGGGCCAAGCAGGCGCAGCCGATTGGGGCGGGCTGCCTCAAGCACGCGACGCCGCAATACCTGCACCTCATCCCAGCTCGCCTCGTTGAACCCGTCGGCGGTAAGTACGACGGCGCGGGCTCCTCGCGCGCCCAACTGGGCAATGAGTTCCGGTGCCTTGCTCAGCGGTGCGCAGATCACCGCTAGGTCTGGTGCAATCGGCAGGTCGGCCACTGTGCGGTAGGCAAGCACTCCCTCAACTGCGACTTGATCGGGCGATACCGGCATGACTGGCCCACGAAAGCCGCCATGAAATAGGGTGCGGGCCATTTGGGTGCCGACGCACCCTTGCCCACCGGTCAGGCCGATCAAGGCGATGGCGCTGGGCTGGAACAGGGCGTCAAGATTGTGGAGGGTCATCACTGTGTCGTCCGGTAGCCTCACCGATCGAATTGGGGATATTTCTCAAGCGCTTGTCAAGTTGCCTTGTTTGAAAGGGTGGGCATGAGAGAGTGGGCGTGATTGTTGTGGCCTATTGAAAAAATTATCTGGTATTATTTGGTGTTAAAACAACTCATCGACGAGGTTCAAACACGATGTGGCGTATCGCTTTGACCGTCGCGGCCGGTTTGTGTGCCGCCATTCCCGCCCTGGCTCAGCAGCAATCCTCCGACATTATCGAACGCCTCAAAGCAACCAGTCCAGCGGAGCTTGCCGCTCAGGCTCGTGAGGAGTCCGTAAAATTTAACCGGATGTCACCGGCTGAACGAGCCGCTGCAGAAGCATCAGCTCAAACCCAAGTGCCGGCAATTATGGATGCCGCGCAGAGTTGGTGGGCCACGCTCACTCCTCGACAGCAGGAGGAATATCTCAATGCGGCTCAAGGGGCGGGGTTGAAGTCCAAATAGAGAAATCTTGGCACCAAGCCTCATGTATCGCCAACTGAATTCTCGATCGTCCGGGCCGATGCGACGCGGGCGGGGAGTGGTCGAACGCCATTCCTTGGTGGTCGGCGTCGTCCCGGCGGCAGGTACTGGTCGATAAGTTCGGCTACGAACTTGCCGACCTCCTCCATATCGTCGAGAAGTTGCGGCGCCAATTCTGGGGCCATCCGGGTAAGTTTGGCGTCGGCGGCAATTAGTTGCCGGAAGGCTGCGGCCAGCATGTGGGTGCCGGTCTCGACCGAGGCCAGGGTGGCCGCACGAGACTCGGTGGCGGCTCGGATCGCTTCAGCGTTGTGCGTTTTGAACACGGTTTTTTCCTGTGAATATCGGACGCATGAGCAACCATTCTACCCTTCGATGATAAAAAGGCCAC
>JBAXKX010000004.1:0-35233 GCA_037135115.1 Rhodospirillaceae bacterium | reverse complement strand
TTAAATTATTACGGCGGATTGGGCGTCGGATTGGGCGGCGGTCAAGTCAGTTCGTTCGGACATTAAACCACCTACCCACAATAACCGCTACAATGGTCGCGTCGGCTTTTTCCGTTTTGGCGCAATCTCGGTCCAGGCGTCCATCGCAGCTTGGGCATCAGTAAGGCTGACCGCGTAAACTCCCGTAACTACCTGTCGCGCGTCCACCCTGGCCGGCGCTTCTGTTTCATTGGTTAAAACCGACTCAGCCTCGCAGACGGGTTCAGGCTTGCGCGGGCGCGGCTTAGGATTATATGCGTCGAAAAGAGCCGGATCGGTAGGCGGAAGCCGTTGGATCGGCTCCCTTCGCCAGATCACACCGGGGTCGGGCAAGTGCGAATGTGGCAAAAGCGAATGGGGCACGGAAACTGCCGGTTCATCGTCCGGGGTGAGCGGGTGTTTGACTTCGTCCTGGACCACCATTTGACTCTCCCTCGTGTGCCGGCTCTGATATTTTGCTGGCTTCGGGAAGCCCGGATACGGATATTGTTACGATGCTGGCAATATCCTCGGCTCCCCCGCACAGTTTCACCAAGTACCATCGCCGTGTCAATCAGCTGAGGGCCATTGCCAGTTTTTGACGATAATTGAGACCAGATACGCACCCCTTCCCCCCATATTACCCCCCGCGCTTCAAAAGGTGAACATTAATGGTCAACCGCCTTACCGTTCTGCTGGCAACGCCGTTCCGCCTGTTCTTTCTGACGGCTACGATTTTCGGCTGCGCCGCCATGGGCTTGTGGGTGCCAGTACTTCTTGGTCTGCACGGCTGGTCCGGGGCGATGCCGGCTTCGATATGGCACGGTCACGAGATGGTTTTCGGTTACACCATGGCCGTACTTGCCGGATTCCTGCTCACTGCCGCAGCCAACTGGACCGGGACTCCACCATGGCGCGGCAAGCCGCTGGCCCTGCTTGGACTGCTGTGGCTGGCAGGGAGGATTGCCGTCAACTGTAGCGGATGCCTGCCGCCGGTTTTAACCGCCATAATTGACTTGTCATTCATCCCGGCTCTGGGGGTAATGCTGGCTATTCCGCTTATAGCGACAGGCAACCGGCGACAATACGTCTTTTTAGTTTTCCTGACCCTATTAACCGTCGCCAACCTGCTGGTCCACCTAGAAGCACTCGGCGTTGTTACAAATGGGGGGCACATCGGCCTAATTTTGGCCGTTGACTTGCTGATGGCCATTATTTCGGTAATGGGCGGTAGGGTCATCCCGGCCTTTACCACAAATGCCCTACGCCAACAGGGTGAGACAATCCTGCCGAAGGCCCATGCATGGCAGGAACGACTGGCGCTGGCCCTGATGATTCTGCTCGCGGTTCTTGATGTGGTGGCCGAAACCAGTCCGGCTTGTGCCCTGACCGCCCTAGTGGCGGCCATGGTGCAGGGCCTTCGCCTAGCTGGCTGGCGTGGTCATCGCACCCTGGGCCAGCCGATTCTCTGGGTTTTGCATCTGGGCTTTGGCTGGCTGGTGATCGGATTATTTCTGAAGTTCATTGTTACCTGGTTCCCCGGCATTCCCACCAGCTCGGCTTTACATGCCTTGACCATCGGCGTCGTCGGGACCTTGACCCTCGGCATGATGAGCCGAGTCAGCCTCGGTCATACTGGCCGCGCATTCCTGGCCGGGCCATTCGCAGTCGCGGCCTTTGTCATGATTACGGCGTCGGCACTGCTCCGGGTTATAACACCCTGGCTGCCAGCAAATGAAGCGGTCACGGACCAAACAATATGGCTGTTCGCCCTGGCCGGCCTACTGTGGATGGCTTCGCTAGCGGCTTTTGTCATTGGCCATGGTGGCATTCTGACCAGCCCGCGAGTCGACGGCCGCCCCGGATGAATAGCGTGCGAAAAGCCACTTGACAGAAAGTGTGCGCTAACTTACTTGTTTCTTATGGCAAGAACGAGAATGGACGGCGCGGCGCGTCGGCACCTGATCATCGAAACGGTGACGCCCTTGTTCGCGCGCAAGGGCTTCGCCGGGGTGACTACCCGTGAGATCGCCAAAGCGGCGGGCGTCTCGGAAGCCCTGGTCTTTCGCCACTTCCCGACCAAGGCGGCGCTTTACGAGGAGATACTGCGCCTCGGCTGCCAGGGCGACCCTGACCTCGCCCGACTTGAAACGCTGTCGCCCTCAACCGATACCCTGGTGTTGCTGACCTACGGCATGATCCGGCATATCGTGCTGGGCGAATTGGGCGACAAGGGGCTGATGACGACTCGACTACGGCTGGTCTCCCACAGCATCTTGGAGGATGGAGACTACGCCCGGATTCACTTTGCTGATGTCAGCCGCTACGTACAGGCGATCTTCATCGCCAGCATAGAGGCGGCGCGGCAAGCAGGAGATTTGCGACCGTGCCGCCTGTCCCCGGTAAATGCGTTCTGGTTCGTCGAGCACCTAGCTGCACAGATGGCCTATGGCCTGCTACCCGAAGCTGGTGTTTTTTCATATCAGGGCGAACTTGACGCCGTACTCCTGGAGGCGGCGCAATTCGTGCTGCGCGGCATCGGACTCAAGGATGAGCTGGTTGTGGCTCCGTTTGATCTGGCACGCCTGTGCGTCCTGTCCGGCACTAAGTAAACGCTTGCAAGGCTAAAAGTTGAACGCTGTGGTGGGTGAGGGATTTAAAATGGATACTCTGGCGCCGAAATTCGCAGCTGCCGAGATGATCGAGACAATGCCGCGCCGGACGCGGCCAACCCGGCTCAAGCTGACAGTATACTTGATCCTGATGGCGGTAACGCTGACATTGGTGGTCGGTGGGCTCTATGCATTCGACCAATTCAAGAAGACGATGATCGCCAAGTTCTTCGCCGGCAATGTGCCACCACCGGCTACGGTCTCGGCGGTTGCAGCGACAACGGAGGCACTGCCGCGCTTCCTCGACGGCATCGGCACGCTGACCGCCGTTCATCAGGTGACGATGGCGCCCGAAATCGCTGGCCGCATCACCGCCATCATGTTCGAGGCCGGAGCAACCGTGAAGGCGGCAACGCCGCTGGTTCAGCTTAACGATGCCACGGATCGCGCCGATCTTGCCAACTTTCAAGCACAGGAACGCTTGGCCCAGCTCAACCTTGGACGCTCACGCACCCTGGCTGGAAAGAATTTCGGCACTCAGCAAAGCGTCGATCAGGGCCAAACCCTGCTTGACACGGCCCGCGCTGGCATTGCCAAAGCCGAAGCTATGATTGCGCAAAAGCTGGTGCGGGCGCCCTTTTCGGGCCGTCTCGGCGTCCGCCAGGTAGAAATCGGGCAAATCCTTAGCACCGGCACCCCGATAGTAACTTTAACCGACCTTGACAGCCTCTATGTCAACTTTACCCTGCCCGAGGCGGCCAGCGGCGCGATCAAGCTTGGCCAAACGGTAAACCTTCGGGTTGACGCCCTGCCCGGCCGCACCGTCTCCGCCGCCGTCAGCGCGATCGAACCTCAGATCGATGCGGCTACCCGCTCCCTCAAGGTTCAGGCCACCCTGGTCAACCCCGGCCATCTGCTGCTGCCCGGCATGTTCGCGTCGGTGCGGGTCGTACTGCCGCCGCAAGAAAACGTCGTCACCCTGCCCGAAACCGCAGTCGATTACACAGCCTATGGCGAGACCGTCTACCTCGTACGCGAGGATGCAATTGGAGCCGACGGCAAGCCCGTACTGAAAGCAATTCAGAGCTTCGTCAAGACCGGCACCCGCCATGATGGCAAGGTCGCCATAATTAATGGCGTGATATCAGGCGAGCGCGTAGTGATAGCGGGCCAAGTAAAACTGCACAATGGCTCAGCGGTACAACTTACCCCTGACACCGCACTGACCAAGCCTGCCCAACCACCGGTCCACTAATATTCTGTTTGGACATAATATAAAGCATCTCGTGAAATCCGAGCAGTTCAACGCCAGGGGGCGGTTACGCCATGCATTTCACCGACTTATTCATCCGGCGACCGATATTGGCCACGGTAATCAGCCTGCTGATACTATTGGTCGGAGTGCGATCGTTCTTTGACTTACCGATTCGCCAGTATCCCCGAATCGACAACACCGTTATTACAGTGACGACAGTCTACCCCGGCGCCGCTCCCGACCTGATGCAGGGCTTCATAACCCAGCCGATCGCCCAGGCGGTGGCCTCGGCGGAGGGCATCGACTACCTGAATTCATCCTCGACCCAAAGCATGAGCGTGGTGACAGCCCATATTAAGCTCAACTTTGACCCAACCAAGTCAATGACCGAAATTATGTCCAAGGTAAATCAGGTCAAATACCTGATCCCCAAGGAGGCCAATGATCCTGTAATCCTCAAATCCGCCGGTCAGTCTGTTGCAGTAATGTATATTGGCTTTTCTAGCCCCCGGCTGTCAGGCCCGGCTATTTCAGACCACCTCAGCCGTGTAGCACAGCCATTACTTGCTACTGTAGACGGCGTCGCTTCCGCCGACATACTGGGTGGCCAGACTTTCGCCATGCGGGTCTGGCTCGACCCCGAGCGAATGGCGGCGCGAGGCATAACAGCACCGGAAGTGGCGGCGGCACTCCAGGCCAACAATTTCCAGTCGGCACCGGGCCAGACCAAGGGCTATTTTACCATCGCCAACGTCCGTGCCGACACCGGCCTGACCGATCTCGACCAGTTTCGCCAGATGGTGGTCAAGGCGGCGGGGGGGGCGTTGGTGCGACTTCAGGACATTGCCACCCTAGATCTTGGCGCCCAAAGCAGCAGCTCGTCGGTAATGATGAACGGCGAACAGGCGATTTTCGTCGGCGTACAGGCTGGACCGACGGGTAACCCACTCAACATCGTACGTGACGTACGGGCACTGGTGCCCACACTCGAGCGCGGACTGCCGCCTACAGTCAAGATGAACATCGTATATGACTCGACAAAATTTATTCAATCTTCCATCAACGAGGTAATAAATACCCTGATTGAAGCAGTCGGCATCGTCATGGTCGTAATATTCCTGTTCCTGGGCAGTTTCCGCTCGGTGATAATCCCGATTGTGACAATTCCACTGTCGCTTATCGGAGCCTTTAGCCTTATGCAAGCTATGGGCTTCAGCATTAACCTGTTAACCTTGCTTGCCATGGTCATGGCTATCGGACTAGTAGTCGACGATGCTATCGTGGTGGTCGAAAACGTCTACCGCCATATCGAAGAGGGCCGCACACCATTTCAAGCGGCGCTTATAGGTGCTCGCGAAATCGCCGGCCCAGTAATCGCCATGACCATCACCCTGGCTGCGGTCTATGCTCCGATTGGGTTTCTTACCGGGCTTACCGGTGCATTGTTCCGTGAGTTCGCCTTCACCCTGGCCGGCTCGGTTATTATTTCCGGGGTAGTGGCGGTAACACTGTCGCCGATGATGTGCTCTTTGCTGCTAACCAAGGAGATGGCTGAAGGCGGATTCGCCCGCCGGGTCGATCGCTTTTTCACAGCGTTAACCAGATGGTACGGCCGCCGGCTGGAAGGTTCGCTTGATTACCGGCCGGTGACACTGCTTTTCGCAGTGGTGGTATTGGGTCTTGTGGGCTACCTTTACAGCCATTGCGGGGCCGAACTAGCCCCCGAAGAGGATCAAGGCGTAGTGTTCGCGGTTGGCAAGGGGCCACAATACGCCAATCTTGACTACACTAATGCGTACGCTCAGCAGATCGACCAGACGTACAGCAACTTTTTCGAGACCGAGACACGCTTCATCGTCAACGGCCAGGGCGGCCCCAACAACAACTTCTCGGGCATGATCCTCAAGCCATGGAACGAGCGTACGCGCTCGGTCAAAGACCTCAAGGGGCCGGTGCAACATGCGCTGAGCAAGATCGCCGGTATGAACGTGTTTGCCTTTAACCTGCCGCCGTTGCCCGGTGGCAGTGGCGGCATGCCGGTACAGATGGTGATTTATTCGCCAATCGGGTTTCCGGCACTATTCAAAACTATGAATGAAATAAAAGCGCGGGCGCGCCAAAGCGGCCAGTTCATCGTGGTCGACAGCGACCTTGACTACAATAATCCAATTGTACGTGTGCATATCGACCGTTCTAAGGCCAATGACCTCGGCATCACCATGCAATCGATCGGCAACACTTTGGCGCTGATGGTGGGTGAGAACTACGTCAATCGCTTCGATTTCAACGGCCGTTCATATCAGGTAATCCCGCAGGTGCCGCGTTTCGAGCGTTTGGCCCCGGACGACCTCGCCCGCTTCTATGTCAAGACCGCGAGCGGCGGCTCGGTCCCGCTTGCAACCCTGGTCTCAATCGACAGTGGCGTTGACCCCAACGCGCTTTCCCAGTTTAACCAGATGAATGCCGCCACTTTTTCGGCCGTACCGATGCCGGGGGTGACAATGGGACAGGCCGTGGCATTCCTGGAAGCCACAGCCCAAGAGCTGCTCCCCACCGGCGTCAATCACGACTATCTCGCCGAGTCGCGACAGTTCGTTCAAGAGGGCGGGCAACTCGCCATCACCTTCGGTTTTGCCCTGATTGCCATCTTCCTCGTGCTGGCCGCCCAGTTTGAAAGCCTGCGCGATCCCTTGGTTATTCTGGTCAGTGTGCCGATGTCGATCTGTGGTGCGCTGCTGCCGCTGTTCTTCGGCGCCGCCACTCTCAATATTTATACCCAAGTCGGCCTGGTAACGCTGATTGGGCTGATCAGTAAGCACGGCATTCTGATGACTGAGTTCGCCAATCAGTTGCAGGAACGCGAAGGTACCGACCGCCGCACCGCGATTGAGCGAGCGGCCCAGGTTCGTTTGCGTCCGATCCTTATGACAACAGCCGCCATGGTAGTTGGTCTTTTACCGCTGCTGTCCGCAAGTGGGGCCGGAGCCGCCAGCCGTTTCAGCATCGGTGTGGTGATCGTTGCTGGCATGTCGATCGGTACGGTTTTTACCTTATTTGTGCTACCGGCAGTCTATACTATACTCGCCACTGACCATCGCCCGGCAGCAAACATTCGCCTAGCAAAAAACCCCGCCTAGCAAAAAACATCGCAACAGTAACGTTTTCGTGACTCCGGTTAGCAGTTGGGGTATGGTTACATAGGAGGTGGCAAGTGACGACAATCATTACATACGAAGCTCTTCAGGAAGCTCGCGCCCGTCGTGAACAGGCCAAACTGCCCCCGCCGCCATTGGTTGGCGAGGGGGAGTCAGGTGACGTTGCCTTGCGAATTGCGCGATGCCTGGAAGAGCTGAAGGGCGAACTGGTCGGACTGCGTGCCGATCTGCGGCAATTCGAACGCCGCCTGACCATCAGGTTCGGCTGCATGCTAGCAGTCGCTTCTATAATCAGCGTAACTACAACCGTCTACTTGCTGCTGCCGGCCGCACATCCGTAAACTTTCGCATAAACCGGAACGACTGCGGCCTAGAACAGCTTGCGATCAATCTCGCCACGCATGGCGGACCCGGTCTTGGCCGCGTTGAGGAAGACAGCGCGGTCGCCGTCGCCAAGGGCGACTGCGAATACGCCCTACTATTTTACAGCAAACGTCGGCCAACTCTAGTCGACATAGCCCTAAGAACCGGCACCTTCATTCCCGGTACCGACGAAAGATTGGAGCTACATAACTACGCTGGAGGCCGGGGAATTCATCAACATTGTAGTTGCCGACACCGGTTCCGGCATTCCCTCCGAAGAAATCATGCGGGCATTAAAGCCGTTCGAGCAGGTTGACAACCAGTACGCGCGCGCCCACGGCGGAACAGGACTTGGGCTGTCGATCGCCGAAGGCCTGGTTAATCTTCATGGCGGCTCAATAAGCATTGAAAGCGTGGTCGGCAAGGGCACCGCAGTGACGGTTCGCCTTCCCAAGTTTACCAACCAAGTCAAATCACATTACGCTACTCCGACACCACAGCTCGATGGTTTGTAATACAAATGCCTTCGCGCCACGAGGCGCGCGGCAGCAGTCGCCGCCTAATACCAACAGCCCGAGACGAAGCCTCGGGCCGTTGGTATAAATCACCGCCGCCCGACCACCAAGGTCCGCCATTCCCCAATGGCATAGCGACGACGCAGCACCAGCCCCTGAGCACGATGGGCGGCCAGCACCATTCGTTCCTGCCGTCCGAGCAGACCCGCCAGCACGGCAACGCCGCCCGGCGCCAGATGACGACGTAAGCCGGGTGCCAGCCGGGCCAACGGCCGGGCCAGGATATTTGCCAAAATCAGCCGGCAGGGCCGCCGCCGCACCAAAGCCCCAGCGCGATAGCCATCGGCAAGACCGGTACGCACCAGGGCTGCGAGGCCGTTGATGCGGGCATTAAGGGCGGCCACTCGAACCGCTTCAGGATCAATGTCAACCGCCAAAACCGGGACCCGCCATGTCCGGGCCGCAGCCAGCGCTAGAATGCCGGAACCACAACCGACGTCGAGCACAGTCCCCAACCAGTTGCGGCCCCTGCCCCAGCCCCGACCTCGGCCACTCCACTGCTTAGCTAAACGATCAAGCGCCAACAGACAGCCCCTGGTCGATGCATGTTCGCCGGTGCCGAACGCGGTGGCCGCATCAATTTTTAAAGCCACCATTCCCGACGGCGGCCGAGCCTCGAAATGGGAGCCATAGATAAAATATCGCCCGGCCCGCAGCGGCGGAAAGCCCTGGTAGCACCGCGTCACCCAATCGATTGCCGGAAGCGGCTCAACCGTCAACACCGGCTCCAGAAGGTCCAGCACTCTCGCCAGCACCGCCACCCGCGCCACCAGCCTGGAACGATCAGGTTCCGCAGCCCAGGTCGCCTCAACCAGCCAATCGCCGCCCTCCTCCAGCTCAAAAGTCGACACCGCCAGCGCGCCATCGGCAACCGCATCAGCAAATGCATCGGCCATCGTCCCGGGCACATTCACCGCTACCCGCCATTGTTCTGCCACCGTCATAACCTCGTCCTTATCCTGCAGTGTAACTTTAACAACCACGCCGCCACCGCGCCATGCTTTCTACCCCGCACCGTCAACACGGGCAAAGTAAGAACCTTTAGCCAAATACAATCGCATCATTGCCTTGGCGATGAGCTGTGGTAATCTCGTTAAACTCGGTCAAATGTTGTGGGCGTCCGGTATGCCCAGGGAGGTCTTGCATGGGCGGAGGCCATACGGTAGCCATCGGCGATCGCTTCGTCCGAGCGGGCCAGGCTAACAAAGTTTTTGTCGTGACGAGAATCGATCAGCGACCGCATCACCCGCCTCATGCACGGCTCAAGGCAAGTACGCCGCACGACGACCAAATCACCATTGCGGTAGCCACCTTGGGCGACGCGCGTTATTTTCTGCCGGTCCCCGACCAGGGGTCTTCCGTTTAATTCGAACCGGACTTACGGTTGCCGACTGAGGAGCCGCATTGGTGTCGGAGACGTGGTTTTTGCGCTGCGCCGGGGCGGTGGGCTTAGCGCTGATTTTCTTTCCCGGAATTGATCTCGGATTTTCCAGGCTCTTTTTCATGCCCGGCTTTACCGACCCCTCGCGAAGTTTTATCTGGCGGGGACTGCCGTTGGTGGACAAGATCCACGAAGCGGTTGTTTCCGGCTCCTTTTCGCTGGCGGCGCTGTTCGGGGCGGGGCTCTTGTGCGCTGCTGCAATGCGGCGGCCGATACTTGGTCTTGGCACCATGCAATGGCTGTTCTTGGCAACAGCGTTGGCAGTCGGGCCAGGGCTGATGGTCAACACGGTGTTCAAGGAAAATTGGGAGCGTGCCAGGCCAGTCCAGATCGAGGAATTCGGCGGCCGGGCTCGGTTCGCCCCGCCTTTGGTGGTCAGCCACCAGTGCCACCATAATTGCTCATTCGTGAGCGGCGAAGCTTCATTCGGCTTTTTCTTAAGCGTCTTTGCCTATATCGCCAAACGCCGGCAGCGGGCAATCTTTGTCGCCGGCATGGCAGCCGGGCTGCTAATCGGGCTAATGCGCATCGGCCAAGGCGCCCACTTCCTCAGTGACGTACTTTATGCCGGGGCCTTTACCGTCGCAACAAACGCGGCCACCCACGCAGCATTCTATGGACGCAACGCCACCGCGACCTGGTGGCGCACCCACATTAGCCTAGCGCCGCAATGAGCGAAATAAGGGGCACCACCCCACGGCCACCCCCACATACACCAAAGACGCGCCCAGCCAGATCAGCGCAACATGGCGTACATCGCCTGCCACTGCGAGCCGGCGATACCGCCGCTGTACCCGTTACCAGACCCATTACTGTACCCATTACCATACAGACTAGCGATCTGCTGCCCGGTCTTCGCAGCAAACGGGCCAGCGCTCTCGCCATTTAGACCGCCATTAAGTCCGCCATTTTGCCCGCCCAAGTCAGCCGACCGATTGACCAAGCGACCAATGTTTTTGCCGAGTCGGTCGGCAGTAGCCTGAGTGTTGCTGATTGCTGAGTCGAGCTGGCCCAGCATCTTGTCAAAGACGGCCGCGCCCGATGCAGTTCCGGCGTTCAAAGCCGAGAAGCCACGCGCACCGACTGCGCCCGCAGCGGCTGCCATATCGGCAAAAACACCGTTCGATACCGCCCCTCCGGCCTTGCCCACCGCACTAAGCACCGCCGAAGCATTGAGGTTGGCCCCCGACACAGTAAGGGTTGAGCCACTGCCCGAGTGAAAGGATATGGCAAGCGAAGCGGTGCTATCATTAATCAAATTGAGCCCCCGGTAGGAGCCCTCGCTAACGGCCGTGCTAAGCTGCTTGGCCAAGTTATTGAAGCTGACGGTATCAACCGCCTGCCCGGTCGCGCTCTGCTGTCGCGCGTCCTGCACCAGCCCCTTCATCTTGGCAAGCAGTACCGTCGCCGAAATCGCGCCTGACTGGCCCGCCCGCACGGTGCTGATGCTATCGTCAAGTTTGAGCTTCTGGCCCGAAAGGTCCGACGCCTGCCCTGACAAAGTCTGTTGCACCGCCGTGCCATCGGCTAATTTCAGCCGGCCCGGAGCGAACGCGGCCAGAGATGAGTTCGGCGCAACCTGTGTACGCGAGCCCGCAGCGCCCTGGACAGGTTGCAAGGACTTCATCGAGTAACGAGCATACCCGGTTAACGCAATGTCCATGGCCATTTCTGCCCCCACACCAACCGCATCATCGGCCTTCTGCCGACCGGTTGTAAGTACCGCACAAACGACGCCGAAAGTCAAGTAATTAAGAGGTTACTATACAGCGCGGCCGCAGTTTGTGCCCACCATTGTTGGCACGTAGGGACCCACTCAGCCAATCTCGGAGGCGTTAAACTCGTCAAGGAGGGCGGCGATGCGCGCGCCGTCGCTCTGGTCCATAATCGTCTGGGCCCGACGGGTAGCGGAACCAAGGTCGAGCGCGCGAATACGGCGCTTGACCACCGGCAGCCGGATCGGGGTCATCGACAGCTCACGAACCCCGAGCCCCAGCAAAAGCGGTGTGAACCGCGCATCGCCGGCAATTTCACCGCAGATACTAACCGGAATCCGGGCGCGCAACGCAGCTTGAGCGGTAAACTGGATCAAGCGAAGCACGGCTGGGTGTAAAGGGTCGTAAAGATGGGCAACCTGATCGTCGCCGCGGTCTATGGCCAGGGTGTACTGAGTTAAATCATTGGTGCCGAGCGACAGGAAGTCGGAACAGGCCGCCAGCGCGTCGGCGGTCAATGCAGCCCCCGGGACCTCGATCATCACGCCCAACGGCGGCAACGGATCGGCAATGCGAGCACCGCGACGCTTCAAACGCTTAACGACGGTGGCGAGCACATCGCGCACCCACAACACCTCACTAACCGTGGTGATCAACGGTAAAAGGATGCGCAACGGGCCATGGGCACCTGCCCGCAGCATCGCCGCCAATTGAGTTTCCAACAGCTTTGGTTCGCGCTGGCTTAGCCGAACCGCACGCAGACCAAGTGCGGGATTGTCGGCTGGATTGAAGCGGTTCTCAAGAGCTGCCGCCAGCTTGTCGCCACCAACGTCAAGGGTGCGCGCAGTAACCGTCTTGCCGCCCATGCCCTCGACAACAATGCGCAACTGCTCGTACTGCTCGTCCTCATCGGGCAGGTCGACTCGGTTCATGAACATGAACTCGGTTCGAAACAGGCCGACGCCGTTGGCCCCGGCCTCCAGCGCGGCGTTGATCTCGCGCGGCAGTTCCAGATTGGCGAAAAGGGCAATCGTCGTGCCATCGGCCGTAATCGCGGGCAGACGACGCAGACTTTTTAGCTGCTCTCGGTCGCGGGCCAGTACTTCCTTACGATCACGGTAACTCTCGATGGTCTCATCGGTGGGATTGACAAAAATCTTGCCGTGTTCGCCATCGACAATGACCCGGTCACCGCTGCGCGGCGCTCCAAGCAAGCCATGAATGCCGACCACGGCCGGAATGCCGAGCGAGCGCGCCATGATCGCGGTATGACCCTCGGCACCACCCTGGACGGAGGCAAAGCCAGCGACCGTGTTAGGGTCCATCAGCGCGGTTTCGGCCGGTGACAACTCCTCGGCGATGATAATTACGCCCTGCGGCAGCACCGAAAATGCCTGATACTCGCGCTCCATCAGGTTACGAATAAGGCGGGTGCCAACCTCACGGACATCGGTGATACGCGCCGCCAAATAGGCGTCGGCCATCTCTTGAAAACTATGAGCAATTACCGCTATTTCAGCCTGGATCGCCGCCTCAGCATTGATCCGTTCCTCGACGATGCGGCGCTCAACGCCACGGGTCAGGCGCGAGTTGGAAACCATCGAGAGGTGGGCGTCAAGCAGGAAGCCAACCTCCTCCGCCGCCGCTTCCGGCAAAACCAGCGCCTTGGTCTTGAGCTTTTTAATCTGACGGCGCGCCTTCGCCACAGCGTCGGCAAGGCGTTGACGCTCGGCGTCGATGTCTTCGGGGGCTATCGTGTATTCAGGAACGTGCGCCGCACCAGTTTCAATGACATAGGCGGGGCCGATGGCAACTCCGGGCGAGACGCCAAGGCCAGTAAGGACAATTTCGCCAGCGTGAAGCGCGTCAGTCTTCATCGAATTTTCTTTGCACCAAATCAGCGAGCGCATCCAAGGCTTCAGCAGCCTGAAGGCCATAGGCGCAGATTTCAATGGTGGTGCCGAGGGCAGCCGCCAGCATCATCAACCCCATGATCGACTGCGCCGCGACCTGCTGATCAAGACGCCGAACCTCAATGTCGCAATCATACTGAGAAGCCAGCTTGGCAAATTTGGCGGCTGCACGGGCATGGAGGCCGCGCCGATTGCAGATGGTAACAGCTTGGCAGACTTCGGAGCTTTGCGCCATCCTGCCCACATGCGAAACCATATTTTCGATCACGTGACTACAACTTTCCATCCGGTCATCCATCGGCGAGTAGGGATGAAGCAATGTTAATATATTTACGACCAGCGTCGCGGGCCGCCGCCACGCTCATGGCCAGCGGCTCATAGGCACGCACAGAAGAAAGCTTTATCAGCATCGGCAGGTTCACACCGGCAATGACCTCAACCTTGGCCTTGTCCATGATCGAGATCGCAAGGTTAGAAGGTGTACCGCCGAACATATCGGTCAACACCACAACGCCGTTCCCATCATCAACCTCGCCGACGCGGTCGAGAATATCGCTGCGGCGTCGCTCCATGTCATCGTCGGGGCCAATGCAGACGGCACGTACCTGCTCTTGGGGTCCGACCACATGCTCAAGGGCAGCGATGAACTCCTCTGCCAGGCGTCCGTGCGTGACCAAAACCATTCCGATCATCTACGTTCCCTTTGCTCCAGGGCGGCCCTGTCCGGTCCACACAGTCTTATTCATCCTGGCTTATTCATCCTGGCTTATTCATCCTGGGTTCATCATCCTGGACACGACGTCGCGCGTTCAAGATCACGGTGTTCCAGGCCAAACCGCATGCCGCAGCCGCGCAACCAGTCCGCCAGACGTTCAGCAACGAACACGGAGCGGTGGCGGCCGCCGGTGCAACCCACAGCGATGGTCAAATAGCTCTTTCCCTCAAGATTATAACGCGGTAACAGCGGCCCCAACAAGCCGGTCAGACGGGCGAAGAAGTCCGGGTAATCCGGGTCGGCGGCCACCACAGCCGCGACCGCAGGGTCAAGGCCGCTCAAGGGTCGCAAGGCAAGCTGGTAATGAGGATTGACCAGGAATCTAACGTCAAAGACCAAATCGGCCTCACGAGGCAAGCCGCGACGGAATGAAAATGACGTCACAAAGACCTGCAAAAGGGGAGCGCCGTCAAGCCGAAAGTGCCCAGACAGCATCCGCCGCAGATCATGGATCAACAGGTTGGTAGTGTCGATGGTCACGTCGGCGCGGTCGGCCAGTGGAGTCAGCAGGGCACGCTCACGCTGAATCCCATCAGCCACAGGACGGTCGAGGGCCAACGGGTGACGGCGCCGGGTTTCGGTGAAGCGGCGCTGCAAGGTCTCGTCGCCGCACTCTAGCACCAGCAGCCTTACGTCCAAGTCCTGCCGGGAGATCAAGGTGTCGAGCTGGCGCAGGAACGCCTCAGCGCTGAAATCACGAGTGCGACTATCGATCACAACGGCCAGCGGTCGCCTCGAGCATTCATCCTGACTGATCAGCGCCGCCACCAGCGACAAGCGCAGATTGTCCACCGCCTCATAGCCCAGATCCTCCAGGGCTTTCAGGGCCACCGACAGCCCGGCCCCGGATAGTCCGGTCACCAGCAGCACGCGGCGACGCGCGCCAGCGGGGCAGGGCGGCGCATTCTGTGGCGCATTCTGTGGCGCAGTAGGCGGCAGCGGCGAGGAAAGGCGATCTGGGACGCTCATGCTACTCCCGGTACTGTGCCGAGCCAGCCGCCACGAGCGGCAGCCGCCGCAATCCGAACTTTGGCCGGGGCCGAACTCTCGAAGGCTGCCAGCGCCACTCGGGGCAAGCGCTCCTGAAGAACGGTGGTCCACTCGGACTCAGGCAAACGCTCGACCATCGATGGCGCCACCAGATCAACGACCAGATGCAACTCGGCCGCAGCAACGGTAGGCATGCGGACTATGCCGATGCCGCGAACCTCCAACAAGCCGGCCAGGCTTTCCGGTGCTTTCACCATAACTCTGCCCTGGTCCACGCACACCTCCACCCGGTCATCAGCTATCAGAACGGCTCCCTGGTCGATCAGGCGCAACGCCAGGTCAGACTTGCCGGCCCCCGATTTTCCCCGCAGCAAAACGCCGGTTCCAGATATAAGAATACTAGTTCCATGTATCGTATTCATAGTCCCACGACAGTGTGGCGCACAATTACCGGCGTCAAGAGTTTGCAGGCTATCCCGGTGATTTCGCCGTCCATAGTTGGCCTCACTGCCACACCCAGCACGACATAACCACCGAGTCCGCTGGTCCACGGCTAGATACCAGATCAGATTCCAAATCAATATATCCTCGGATTATAGCATGACGGAGCGTAAAGGGGCAACCGGCCCAGCGTCGAGTCGCTGCAACGCAACAAAGAACTTGCTGCATGGCAGCCTCAACGCCGTGGCGGAAGACCAATAATACCGGGTATAGCTTTGTCGCGACTCCACAGCCGGGCCTATGGGTAATGACAATTGGGACGATTGGCGGCAAGCAACGGGACGAGGCGATCCGGCGGGTATGGTGGCGAGCGTGGTGGATGGGTGCGCGCGAAGGCTGCGGCGCGCCCGGGCTGGTGATTGCCGGGAGCTTCATCGGCTTCGGCTCACTGGTTCACGGCAGCGGTATCGGGCTCATGGCCGGCCTGGTCTCTAGCGCCACGACCTGGGCGTTGCCTGGACAGATCGCCATGGTGGAACTTTACGGAATAGGTGCCTCATTGCTAGTCAGCGGCGTGGCCGTCTGGCTGACCAATGCCCGGCTGATGCCAATGGTGATCACCCTGTTACCCCTGCTAGCCGATGGCCGCAGCATCGGCTGGCGCCATTATCTAGTCGCCCATGTCATCGCGCTCACCAGCTGGGCGGTGACGCTACGGCGGTTGCCCGAACTATCGGTAGAGAAGCGCCTTGCCTTTCTGTCTGGCCTTGGTGTCACGTTGTGGGTGATTAGCTTCGTGGCCACCGCAGCGGGATTCTGGCTGGCTGGCAGCCTGCCCCGGCCGGTGACCCTTGGCCTAGTCTTCCTCAATCCCTGCTATTTCCTGCTATTGTTTGTTGCCGACCTCAGCCGACGGGCAAGCGGGCTGGCGCTGGCGGTGGGCGGCGTGTTGGGGCCGACGCTCCATCTTATTGACCCAGATTGGGGGTTGTTGGCCACCGGCTTGGCTGGCGGAACCATCGCATTCATTATCAACCGTCTCTCACATCGCATTGAGATAAGCCGTGGCTGAGCCGTCGCCCTGGTTGACAGTACTGGTAGCCGCGCTTGCCACCTATAGCTGGCGAGTCTTGGGCGTTATGGTCGCCGGCCGCATCGACCCCGACGGACCTCTGTTCGAGTGGGTGGGTGCCGTTGCCTACGCCCTGCTCGCAGGGTTGACAGTGCGGATGATCGTCCTGCCCATCAGCGCACTCCAGGACACCGATCTTGGCTGCCGACTGATCGCAATCGCCGCAGCCGTAGCCACTCACCGCCTCACACGCGGCAACGTCGCCATCGGGGCAACGGCTGGCGTACTGGTCCTAACCATACTGACCGCCGCAGGAGTGAGGGTAACATCGTGAGCTATGCAACCTGCGTAATTTTAAGGTGGGCAAGTATGGCGTCAACTCCGCGCTTTACATCGCCAACCTCACGTTTAAGTAAAACCTGATTTTCGAGCAGGATGATCTGCCCTTCTTTGAGACTGGCAACATCGGTCTTAAGGCCGGCAACGTCGGTCTTGAGGGCGGCAACGTCGGTCTTGAGGGCGGCAACGTCGGTCTTGAGGGCGGCAACGTCGGTCTTGAGGGCGGCAACGTCGGCCACCAAGGTCTTTTGCCCTTGCTCGACTAGCGTAAGGCGCCGATCGACGGAACAGCCAAGAACCTCCACAGCCTTAACCACATCATCAGTCGTCGCCAGTCGTTTCATAAGTTGCAGACTCATAACACCCTCAAGCTCTAAAGCCACAATCAGCCAAGTATGCTCGATCTGGCTTGATCTGTCAATCTTGCCATATCCACCATGACTAGATTCTACGTCAATATTCGCCACTGCCCTGTTGAGGCTATTGCCTTAGCGATGCGACGCCAGCGAGTGATTAGGCCCGCTGACGAAAAGGAGTCACCGGCTTACGGGTTTTATAATGGATGGTGCGGCCGAGAAACTCGCTGGGCATTCGCTCCCGAGGGATTCTTATCCCTGGAGCGAGTAGGACAACCAATTCCGGCCCTTGAGGTGTCAAGCGCCGCTCGATACGCACCGTCCCTCGTGGCGCGTCAATCAACGCCAGCAGCGCCGTGGCGATCTCTTTGGTCGTGCCGGTCATGCCACCTCCAAACCCAGGCTATCCGGATTCAGACATTGTGCTCATGAACAAGCGACATATTCAACTGGTTCAGAACGTCTACCAACTTTAACATATAGGTGCAGTTTGGCATGACGCCAGCGAAAACTAGACCGACACCGACGCGCGTTCCATCCGGTAACAATGTTGTCACAAGTGACCCCGAGTCGCCGTGAAGGGAAAAAGGGTCTTTAATGCCACGAACCATGTACACGTTTTTAAAAAATTATGTTACGTTAGGTTGAAGTGCCAACCTCTTTTACGCGCCACCACAAATATTTCCTTGCCCTTCCCCGAGTGAGTGGGATAAACAGGGGCGGCGGCGGGGTCGCGCACAGCTGATAAGCGACGTGCGCTGATGACGCGTCGTGGTCAACACCGCCGCATCGGGTTTCATGGAATATTTTCTACAACAATTGATCAACGGCGTGACGCTCGGAGCGATCTACGGGCTGGTGGCGATCGGCTATACGATGGTCTATGGGATCATCGGCATGATCAATTTCGCCCATGGTGAAATCTATATGATCGGTGCCTTCATATCGGTGATCAGTTTTCTGGTGCTCGGTGCCGTCGGGATCACGTGGGTGCCGCTAGCGGTGGTGATCGTCTTGCTCGTGACCATGCTTTTTACTGCGGTCTATGGCTGGACCATTGAGCGCATCGCCTACCGGCCATTGCGCGGCTCATTTCGGCTGGCACCACTGATCTCGGCCATCGGCATGTCGATATTCCTGCAAAATTACGTCCAGCTGGTTCAAGGCGCCCGCGTCAAGCCGGTGCCGCCGGTAATCCCTCAAGTCATCGTGCTGATGGAGCGGGCCGACGGCTTCAAGGTCGCGATCAGTTACCTTCAGATCATCATCATTGTGCTGACGATCGTGTTGATGGCCGGTTTTACCCTGATTATTCAGCACACCGCGCTCGGCCGGGCTCAACGCGCCTGCGAACAGGACATGAAGATGGCCGGACTGCTCGGCGTCGATGTCGACCGCACAATTTCCCAGACCTTCGTGATCGGAGCGGCGCTGGCCGGGGTTGCCGGGGTGATGGTAACCATGTATTATGGCGTGATCGATTTCTATATCGGCTTCATCGCTGGCATCAAGGCGTTCACGGCGGCGGTGCTGGGCGGGATCGGCTCGCTACCGGGGGCTATGCTGGGCGGGCTAACTATCGGGCTGATCGAGGCGTTCTGGTCGGCTTATTTCACGGTAGAATACAAGGACGTGGCGACGTTCGGGATTCTGGTTCTGGTGCTGATCTTCCGCCCGACCGGTCTGCTCGGCCGGCCCGAAATCGAAAAAGTTTAGGCCGGTGAACACTGCGACCGGAATGGCCGTGTTGCGGTCGGCGCTGCGGGATGCGGCGCTGGCTGCGATGGTCGCCCTGCTGCTGACCATGCCGCTGATCGGCCTGCGCACAGTCGAGAGTAACAGTCGGCTTGTGGTCGAGCCCCACTTCATCGATGTAGCGGTAACGGTAGCGCTGGTCTTCCTCGGCCGACTTGGTCTGACACTAGCAGGGGCGGCGAAGGGTCCGGCCTGGTCGGTTTTAGCCGCAGCCCTTACGGTCGTAGGCTCCGGCTGGCTGCTACCATTTCCAACCCAGGCGTTGCGCTGGCTAGCTGTTGCTGGCGGAATTCTGGTGGGATTGCGCGCCCTGGTCGCCTTGCGTGCCCGTCACGGCACCCTGACCGAGGCCGAACGCGACCGCCGTATGGACCGGATCGGAGCCCGTCTTCAGGATGCATCACGGCTGATCGGACCGGTGGCGGTGATCTTCGCGCTGCTGCTGCCGCTACTTCCGTTTGCCGATCGGGCGCTTATCGACCTTGGCATATTGCTACTTACCTACATCATGCTGGGCTGGGGCCTTAATATCGTGGTCGGGCTGGCCGGAATGCTGGACCTGGGCTATGTAGCGTTCTATGCTGTAGGTGCCTACTCCTACGCTTTACTGGCTCAGACCTTCGGCTTTGGGTTTTGGCTTTGCTTGCCACTGGCCGGGCTGTTCGCATCGATTTACGGGCTAATGCTGGGCTTTCCGGTGCTAAGGCTTAGGGGCGACTATTTCGCCATCGTCACCCTTGCCTTCGCCGAGATCGTCCGCATCGTTCTTTTGAATTGGGCTTGGTTCACCAACGGCCCCATAGGCATTTCCGGCATTCCCCGCCCAAGTTTCTTCGGTCTAGCCGTCTTTGCCAAAAATCCGCCGGAAGGCGCGATCGCGTTCCACAAACTATTCGGCCTGGAATTCGCACAAATTCACCGGATTATTTTCCTGTATTATATAATTCTGGCACTGTCGCTAGTGGTTAATTTCTTTACCCTGCGCATCCGCAGGCTGCCGCTCGGCCGGGCCTGGGAGGCGCTGCGTGAGGATGAAATCGCCTGCACCGCGCTTGGCATTAACCGCACCACCATCAGATTGGCCGCCTTCGCCATCGCCGGCATGTTCGGCGGCTTCGCCGGAGCATTTTTCGCCACTCGTCAAGGTTTTATAAGCCCTGAGAGCTTCTCCTTTATCGAATCGGCGATTATCCTGGCGGTCGTGGTTCTTGGTGGCATGGGCAGCCAAGTCGGGGTGGTGGTGGCGGCGCTGCTGGTGGTCGGATTGCCCGAGGCGTTCCGTGAACTGGCACAGTACCGCATGCTGGCCTTTGGTGCCGGCATGGTGGTTATCATGCTGTGGCGGCCGCGCGGCCTACTCGCACACCGCGAACCGACCATCCTGATGCATCCGCGTCGGAGCGCCTGCCAGCAACAGGCCGACACAGAGGCGCGGGGATGACAACTGATGCCGCTCCCGCCTTACTGGAAGTCGAACACCTGACACAGCGCTTCGGCGGCTTGGTCGCGGTCAGCGACGTCTCATTTTGGGCATGCGATCGCAAGATAACCGCGATCATCGGCCCCAACGGCGCCGGCAAGACCACGGTATTCAACTGCCTAACCGGCTTTTACACGCCGTCAGAGGGTCGGCTTTGCCTCAATAGCGGTGACAGCCACTGGTTGCTGGAGCGGATGGAGCCATATCGCATTGCGGCGGCGGCACGGGTGGCCCGGACCTTTCAGAACGTGCGGCTATTTAGCGGCATGAGCGTTCTAGAGAACCTGATCGTCGCCCAGCACGTCAAGTTGATGGGAGCATCCTGGTTCACCGTCGCCGGCCTGTTCGGACTTCCAGGCTATCGCAAGGCCGAGCGTGAGGCGGTTGAACTGGCGCGGTATTGGCTTGACCGGGTCGGCCTCGTCGGTGTGGCCGATTGGCAGGCCGGTAACCTGCCCTACGGAGCCCAGCGTCGCCTCGAAATCGCGCGGGCCATGTGTACCGATCCCCGGCTTTTGTGTCTTGACGAGCCTGCGGCCGGGCTTAACCCCCGCGAGTCCGCCGACCTCGCCGACCTACTGACCTTCATCCGCGACCAGCACCGAATCGGGATACTACTGATTGAGCACGACATGAGCGTGGTCATGAAAATTTCCGATCACGTCGTAGTGCTCGACTATGGCCGCAAGATTAGCGAAGGCCCCCCCGCCCAAGTCCGCAACGATCCGGCCGTGATCCGCGCCTATCTCGGCGAGGAGGAGGAGTGATGCTGGCGGTCCAGGAAACTTGGGTTGTCCTTGCCAGGCGGGTGGAATTGTGTTAAGAATGTTAGATTGTGCTGGGAGGAAGACATGTTGGCACAGGCAACGCAGAGCCCGCAGCGGGAGTGCAAGCAGTCACAGGCCGATTGCACGCCAAGTCAAATTGAACATCTCGCGTGGCTCATTAAGGATGCTAAGGAGGCTGACGGAAACAACTACGTGCGTCTGACCGGTCTTTCGGATGAAAAGGTATTGGAGTTGCTTTGCAGGGAATAAAACCATATGCCGGTGCGGCTCAAAGACCCCTCAATCGAGCAGAAGGTAAAGTCCGTATGTCTCGTATCGAGTTTTAGACAGACTGTAAATTTGCAAAACAGGCCAAATCTTCAGCGCGCATTGTTTGATCTGAAAAATAGCATCGAAACCGGCCAGCTAGTTCCAGAGAAAGATTGATCCGGAAGTCATGAGGGGAAATGCTGAGGATAACCGGCGTCCAAACGTTCTATGGCGCTATCGAGGCGTTAAAGAGCGTTGATCTCCATGTCGGAAGCGGGGAGATTGTCACCTTGATCGGCGCCAACGGGGCCGGCAAGTCAACGCTGCTGATGACCATTTGCGGCGACCCGCGCGCCCGCTATGGCCACATAGTGTTCGACGGCGAGGACATAACTAAGCTGCCTACCCCGGAGATTGTCCGTCGCGGCATTGCCCAGGCACCTGAAGGACGCCGGATCTTCTCGCGCATGACCGTGCTGGAGAATCTGCGGCTAGGGGCGATCACCGCGCCAGCGTCCGGGTTCGCCGCCGATTTGGAGCAAGTATTCACCCTGTTTCCCCGACTGAAGGAACGCAGCAATCAGAGCGGCGGCACATTGTCGGGCGGTGAACAACAAATGCTGGCCATTGGCCGCGCCCTGATGAGCCGGCCGCGTCTGCTACTGCTTGACGAGCCGTCGTTGGGACTGGCACCACTGGTGGTAAAGCATATCTTCGAGATCATCCGCGACATCAACCGCGATTGTGGTATGACCGTTTTTCTGGTTGAGCAAAACGCCCACCGCGCGCTTCGGCTGGCCCATCGAGCCTATGTGATGGTCAACGGCATCATCACCATGTCGGGCACAGGAGCCGAACTGCTGGCCGACAAGGAGGTGCGGGCGGCGTATCTCGAGGGCGGGCATTGACGCTCTTGTTAACCGGAGACCCCCCGCCTTTCGAACTGATCAACAGTGCCGGCGGCGCACCGCTGCTGCTGGTCTGCGATCATGCCTCGCGGGCGTTTCCGGCCCGCCTCGGCCAACTCGGGCTGGCGGATGAGGTGCTGGACCGCCACATCGCCTATGACATCGGAGCGGCGGAGGTAACGCGGCGACTGGCGGCGCTGATCAATGCCCCTGCCCTGCTGGCGGGCTATTCACGACTGGTGATCGACCTCAACCGTGGTGCTGAGCGGCCGGACCTCATACCGGAAGCCAGCGACGGCGTCATCATTCCCGGCAACCTCAATCTTGAAGAAACCGCCCGAGCTGAACGACTATCAGCCTTGTACCGCCCCTGGCACCACACCGTCACCGCCGAACTCCAACGGCTGACCGAGCGCCATGGCAAACCACCGGTGCTGATCGGTATCCATAGCTTCACGCCAGTGATGAACGGGCAAGAACGACCCTGGCATATCGGCGTGCTCTGGGATGGCGACTGTGCGCTGGCCCGGCCGCTGATGGCGACCCTAGCTAACGGCGGCGAGCTTTGCGTCGGCGACAATGAGCCTTATACTGCCCGCAATCCCAGCGGCGGCACCCTGGAAACCCACGCTCTTGATACCGGTCTTTTCGGTGTTTCGATCGAAATCAGGCAGGATCTGATTAGCGACATTGATGGCTGTGCCGCCTGGGCTGTACTGGTGGCCAACGCGATTGAATTCGGGGTTACTCATGTCTGAACTGAACGTGCCTGAACAGAAGTGGTTGAGTTCGATATCCGACAGCGGCTCACTGGTGTTAGCCGGCACCGGCTGCTGGAACCTATCGGCGGCTGCAGGTCTAGCTCAGTCCCTCGATGCCGTGCAGATGCCAGCCAATGCGGGTGGACGAATCAAACTGGACATGGGACGCTTGGAGGCGCTCGACACCGTCGGGACGCTGCTGCTACGGCGGTTCCGTGACCGCTTGGCCGGGCTGGGCCATCCGGTAATGATCGTCAACGTCCGTTCCGAACACATAGCCCTTCTGGACGCGGTATGGCGGGCGGCGGATATCGGGCCGGTTTCGGCCCCGGCCCGTCAGCCCATCCGCGAGTCGATCGAGGGGACCGGCCGGGCCTGCATCAAAATGATGCGCGCATCGGTTGAACTCATCGCGTTTTTTGGGCTAGTCATTTCCACCATGGCCCGAGTCCTGGTTCATCCACGGCGGTTACGGACGACGGCGCTAATTTATCACATGGACCATACGGGGCTGCGCTGCCTGCCGATTCTGGGCCTGCTGGCATTCCTGATTGGGGTTGTACTCGCTTACCAGGGCGCGGAGCAATTGCGCCGGGTCGGAGCGGAAATCTACGTGGTAAATTTGCTGGGGCTGTCGATTTTACGCGAAATCGGCATCCTGATCACCGCGATCATCGTCGCTGGGCGGTCAGGCTCGGCCTTTACTGCCCAAATCGGCACCATGAAGGTCAACCAAGAAATAGACGCGATGCGGACGCTGGGTCTTGATCCCATCGAGTTCCTGGTGGTACCGCGAATTCTGGCCCTGATGCTGGTGATGCCGCTGCTGACCTTTTTCGCTAACATGGTGGCGCTGTTCGGCGGCGCAACCATGAGTTACGTTCTGCTTGATATTAATTTTCTTCAGTTTATCAACCAAATGCGGATTCCAATCGACATTACCGATGCTACCGTGGCCATGATCAAGGCGCCGGTGTTTGCACTGGTGATCGCCATGGTCGGCTGCTATGAGGGCCTGCTTGTTTCTGGCAGCGCCGAGAGCGTCGGTCTACGCACCACCAAGTCGGTGGTTGAATCGATTTTTCTGGTGATCGTTCTCAACGCCGTCTTCTCGGTACTGTTTCAATTCCTCCATATTTAACTTCAGACACCAGCGCCAATGCCACCGGACCCGACGATGCTCCACGACGACAGCGTGATCCATATCCGCAGCCTGGTGACCCGGTTCGCCGGACATCCGGTTCATGACGGCGTCGACCTCGACGTCCGCCGCGGCGAGGTACTGGGAGTTGTTGGCGCCTCCGGATCGGGCAAATCGGTGCTGCTCAAGGTGGTGGTCGGGCTGATTCGGCCTTCGGCGGGGCGGATAGTCGTGCTCGGCAATGACATCGGCAGCCTCAGCGAGCGTCAACGCATCGCGCTTCAGGTCCGCTGCGGCGTACTGTTTCAAGATGGGGCCTTGTTTAGCTCACTGACAGTGGCCCAGAATGTGCGGCTGCCACTGGTCGAGCACACCAGCCTTGCTACCGACCTGATTGATGAGGTAGTACGGGTTAAGCTCGCCATGGTCGGACTGCCAGCCGACGCAGCACTCAAGGTTCCGGCCGAACTCTCGGGCGGCATGCGCAAACGAGCGGGGCTGGCGCGAGCGCTAGCGCTCGACCCTGAAATTCTGCTATTGGATGAACCGACCGCCGGCCTCGATCCCATCGGTGCCGCCGCCTTCGACCAACTTATCCTGTCGCTGCAACAAGGTTTAGGACTGACCGTGTTCATGGTAACCCATGATCTCGACAGTCTGGCGGCAATATGCGATCGCATTGCCGTTCTTAATGGCCGCAAGCTTCTGGTGGGTACTTTGGGCAGTCTACAACTTGAAACCAATCCATGGATTCGCGCCTACTTCAGCGGCCCACGCGGCCGAGCCATGCTGCGAACGGGGAGTTGAGCCATGGAAGCCCGCGCACATAATTTCCTCGTCGGCCTTTTTGTTCTTACGCTCGGCGCAGCTTTGATCGCGTTCACCCTATGGGTGGCCAAAATAGAAATGGGGGAAAAACGCCCGCCCTACTTCATCCATTTTGATGGTTCGGTGACTGGGCTCAAGGAAGGCAGCCCGGTGCGTTACCGCGGAATCCTGGTGGGTACCGTTTCGGAAATCGGCATCGACCCGGCCGACGTCGAGCGGGTACGGGTCAAGGTCAGCCTTAGTGCCACAACGCCGATCAAGACCGATGCCATCGCCTCGCTTGAGATGTTCGGCCTGACCGGCAGCGCCTATATCCAAATATCCGGTGGCAGCCGCAACGCACCGCTGGTGGAGCGCCGCAGCGGTGAAATTCCGGTGATCGCCTCCAAGACATCCGGCTTGTCGGAGGTATTTGAGGCCGCCCCCCGCCTCGTCCACCAGCTGACCGAGATTGGCGACCGCCTGACCCGGCTCCTTAGCCCTGAAAACGAACAGCGGATCACGGATACCCTCGACAACCTGCATCACATGAGCGCCGACCTCGCCGTCGCGGGTCGTGACGCCGGTGAAACCATGGCGCTGGTCAGATCAACCGCCACCCACATGGTCGGGCTGATGGGCGATATTCGCCAGCAAAGCGCCGCCATCGCCGCCAGCGCCGACGCCACCATGGCCCATGTCCGCTCAACTCTCGGCAGCATCGACGGGCACACCACCATTGCCATGTCCGAGGTGGTCAAGACCTCAGCCGAGGCCCGCGAACTTTCTCAGTCCTTACGCCAACTCGCTGAGCAAACCGCCGGTGCCATCAAGGAAAATCGAGTGCCGGTTCGTGACTTCACTAGCGTCGGACTCTACGAGTTGTCTTTGTTGATCTCGGAAATGCGCGAACTTACTGTCGGCTTATCCCGTGTCAGTTCCCAGATAGAACGCAGCCCGATGGAGTTTTTGTTCACCGGTTCCAAGCCGGAGCCAGCAGCCAAAGGAAAATAGCGCTTCCTCGTGACCGTCCGTGACCGAACCAAATGGGACTGAACCAAAATGGGAGTAACCATTGACTTCCAAGACTTGAAAGGAAATAATCATGAAGGAGGTGATACATGGATGATGAATCGAGAGGCATTCTTACGCAGCTACTGAAAGTGGCCGAAGAAACTCGGGCCGACGTGAAGGCCCTGACCGCCAGGGTCGGTACCCTGGAGGCTAGGTTTGACGCACTGGAGGCTAGGTTTGACGCACTGGAGACCAAGGTAGACGCGATGGGTGTTCGGCTTGGCGGCGAAATCGAGCAGTTGCGGCATGTAACCAGCGCCAACCATTTCAGGGTCATTGGCCGGATCGATCAGGTCGCGAGCATGCTGGCCGACCACATGGCCGACTATCACGGGCCGTTGGATCGTAAGCGCGCTTAACCCTGCGTAACCAGTTGCACTTGGGCTGCATCGCCGAGACGGTTGAGGTCCTTGGTTGTGTTATCTGCGCTGAGTTTATCTGCGACCGAGCCGAGACGAAGGTAATACTATGAAGATTTTGGTGCCCGTAAAGCGCGTCATTGATTACAATGTCAAGATTCGCGTAAGGCCGGACGGCTCAGGCGTCGAAACCGCCAACGTCAAAATGTCGATGAACCCCTTCGACGAGATTGCGGTTGAGCAAGCAGTCCGTCTCAAGGAGGCCGGCCAGGCCAGCGAGGTCATTGCCGTCAGCCTGGGCGTCCAGGCGGCGCAAGAGACCATACGGACGGCCCTTGCCATGGGTGCCGACCGTGGCATCCTCGTTGTCACGGATCAGGAGTTGCAACCGCTGGCCGTCGCCAAGGCGCTGGCGATCATCGCCGGGCGCGAGAATCCCGACTTGATCCTGCTGGGAAAGCAAGCGATAGACGACGACTGCAACCAAACCGGCCAGATGCTGGCGGCGCTATTGGGCTGGGCTCAGGGCACATTCGCCTCCAAGCTGGTTATTGCCGACGGCTTCGCCACCGTGGTTCGCGAGATTGACAGCGGCCTGGAGACGGTCAGGCTCAAACTGCCAGCGGTGGTAACTGTGGATCTGCGCATGAACGAACCGCGCTACGCCACGCTGCCTAACATCATGAAAGCCAAGAAAAAGCCGATTACATCGCTAACCTCGGATGAACTTGGCGTAGACTTGGTGCCGCGCATCAAGACGCTCAAGGTCACCGAGCCTCCTAAGCGCAAGGCCGGTATTAAGGTTGCCTCGGTTGAGGCGCTGCTCGACAAGCTGCAAAACGAAGCGCGGGTGATCTGAAATGGCTATTTTAGTTATCGCCGAGCATGACAACACAACTATCATGTCGGCAACCCTGACCACTCTCGGGGCCGCCGCCTGTATTGGAGGCGAAGTTCACCTGTTGGTTGCTGGCAAGCTTGGTGGCGAAATCGCCGCCGCCGCCGCCGGGATAGTCGGCGTGACCAAGTTGCTGGTCGCCGATCATAAAGAATACGCCCACGACATCGCGGAAAACTTGGCGCCGCTGGTGGTTCATCTGGCCAAAAGCTATACCCATGTGCTGGCGCCCGCCACATCGACCGGCAAGGCGTTGCTACCGCGAGTTGCGGCGCAACTTGATGTGGCGCAGATATCCGAAATTATCGGCGTTGTGGCTCCCGACACCTTCACCCGACCGATATACGCTGGCAATGCCATCGCTACCGTGCAATCATTCGATAAAATCATACTTATTACCGTCCGCGGCACCGCTTTCGAACCGGTGGCCAGAACCGGAGGTTCGGCACTGATCGAGTCGGTGGTCGGCACAGGCGACTGCGGCCTGTCGAGCTTCATAGGCCAAGAGTTATCCAAATCAGAGCGACCCGAGCTGACTTCGGCCAGGATAGTAGTTGCTGGCGGTCGCGGCATTGGCTCGTCCGACAACTTTAAGCTGCTGGAAGCTCTGGCCGATAAGCTGGGGGCGGCGATAGGGGCATCACGTGCTGCGGTCGACGCAGGATTTATCGCCAACGACGCTCAAGTCGGCCAGACCGGCAAAATCGTCGCTCCAGAGTTATACATCGCGGTCGGCATTTCAGGCGCGATCCAGCATCTCGCCGGGATGAAGGATTCCAAGGTAATCGTGGCCATCAACAAAGACGAAGATGCCCCGATCTTTCAGGTTGCCGACTATGGACTTGTCGCCGACTTGTTCAAGGCGGTGCCGGAATTGACCCTGGCGCTTAATAAGCCAAGATAGCGATAGCTGTTGTGCGTCGGCTGCAAACCTCCGCATGTAAGAAAGGGTGCGCCATGATTGAAAAGATCGGCATCATCGGTGCCGGCCAGATGGGCACCGGCATCGCCCTGGTCTGCGCCCAGTCAGGCTACGAAGTCAGGTTGTTGGACCTCACCAATGAAACCCTCGGCCATTCACACGACCGCATCGTCTCCAGCCTCGAGCGCCGAGTGGCCAAGGGTCAGGTCAAGGTAGAAGACATGGCTGCGACACTGGCACGCATCGACAGCGGCACCGATTACGACATATTCGGCAATTGCGATCTAGTAATCGAGGCGGTGGTCGAAAACGAGGCGGTCAAACGCGACGTTCTTAAGAAGTTGTGCGCCAACCTCAAACCATCGGCGCTGATCGCCACTAACTCCTCGTCAATCTCGATCACCCGTCTGGCGGCGGTTACCGACCGGCCCCAAAAGTTCGTTGGCCTGCACTTCATGAACCCGGTTCCGGTAATGCAACTGGTGGAGGTCATTCGCGGCATCGCCACCGATGAGGACACCTTCACCCTGGCCAGGGACGTGGTGGCCAAAATGGGGAAGGTCGCCGCCGTTGCCGAGGATTTTCCCGCCTTCATCGTCAACCGCATCTTGTTGCCGATGATTAACGAAGCGATCTACACCCTTTATGAGGGTGTCGGCACGGTAAGTTCGATCGATATTGCCCTCAGACTCGGCGCTCACCACCCGATGGGGCCGATGCAGCTGGCCGACTTCATCGGACTTGACACGGTGTTGTCGGTAATGCAGGTCCTTTACGAAGGACTCTCCGACAGCAAATACCGCCCCTGCCCGCTACTGGTCAAATATGTTGAGGCCGGCTGGCTCGGTCAGAAAACAGGTCGCGGGTTTTATGATTACTCGCAAAACCCGCCGGTGCCGACGCGATAGCTTACTTCCAAATTGGCTTTCCCGAGCCGGGAAGACCCAGTTCCGCCCATTTGCGGGTGACGGTGTTGATCACGTCATCGCTCATGCGGAGTTTACGGCCCCATTCACGGTGGGTTTCAGGCGGCCACTTGTTGGTGGCATCGAGACCGGCCTTACCGCCCAAACCTGATTCGGGGCTAGCAAAGTCGAGGTAATCGATCGGCGTGCGCTCAATCATGGTGATGTCGCGCACTGGGTCCATCCTGGTTGACACCGCCCACATCACATCCTTCCAATCGCGACAGTTAATGTCGTCATCGACTACAATAACGAATTTCGTGTACATGAACTGACGCAGGAACGACCACACTCCCATAAGCACCCGTTTTGCGTGCCCTGGATAGGCCTTGCGCATCGAGACCACCGCGATCCGATAGGAGCAGCCCTCTGGCGGCAACCAAAAGTCGACGATCTCTGGGAATTGCTGAGTTAGCAGCGGGATAAATACCTCATTGAGCGCCTCTCCCAGCACACTGGGCTCGTCAGGCGGGCGTCCGGTGAAGGTCGACAGATATATCGGCTGGCGACGCATGGTAATTGCGCTTAGCGTAAACACCGGGAACGGCTCAACCGAATTATAATAACCAGTATGATCGCCGTACGGCCCTTCCAGCGCCGTATCGTCCAGACTGACATGCCCCTCAAGGATAATCTCGGCCTGAGCCGGAACCTTGAGCGGCACAGTTTTGCAAGCGACAAGATCGACCTTGCGCCCACGCAGCAGGCCGGCGAACTGGTATTCCGAAAGTGTATCGGGAACAGGAGTAACCGCCGCCAGGATAGTACCAGGATCGGCCCCCAGCACCACCGCTGCGGGAAACGGGTCGGTGTTTCCTGCGGCCTTCCAGCGCGCAAAATGCTGCGCCCCGCCTCGGTGTTTGAGCCAGCGCATGACGCAGCGGTCGCGCCCCAGTACCTGCATCCGGTAAATGCCCAGATTGAAACCGTCCTCACGGCCATCACCCGGGCCTTTAGTCACCACCAATGGCCAGGTAATCAGCGGTGCCGGCTCGCCGGGCCAGCAGGACTGCACCGGCAGCCGCCCCAGATCAATATCGTCACCCTTGAACACAACTTCCTGGCAGGGGGCCGAGTTGGTGGTGCGCGGCTTCATGGCCAGTACGCTCTTGAGCAGCGGCACCAACCCGAGCGCCTCGCGAAAGCCGCCTGGCGGCTCAGGCTGGCGCAGAAAGGCCAGCATCTCCCCAACCTGACGCAGCTGATGGGGCTCGCGGTCCATGCCCCAGGCCACCCGTTCGATGGTACCGAACAGATTGACCAGCACCGGCATTTCGGAAAGGCGGCCATCGACGCGGATAACATTTTCAAACAGCACCGCCGGACCGCCTTCGGCCAGGAGCCGGGTCTGAATTTCAGTGAGTTCAAGCACGCTTGACACCGGCGCCTTTACCCGCACCAGCCGCCCGGCCGCTTCCAGCCGGTCGATGAAATCACGCAATGAAGCATAGGGCATGACGGCTCGTTCCAGTCAGGAGGGCAAGTGGTCGGTGGAGTCAAAAAGATAGGGCCGCTGTGGGATGACATAAGGGAGATGACATAGAAAGCGTATTTCCGGTATTGGACACGGGGTACCGCTTGGGAGCATAGTATGCGGATATCCGGTGCGTAAGATCCGGAATGGACGAATCAGTAATAAACAAATTTATCGTGGAGGGCTCAATGCACCAATGGAAACAGCTGTGCGGACTTCTGGCCGTCGGCGTCATGATGACGGCGCTGGCCGGAGGCTCTACGACGGCGTCGGCCCAACAAGCCACCCCGACTCGGGCCGCACCAGCCCAAGCCGCACCAGCCCAAGCCATCCTGGCCCCAGCCCCGGTTGCGGTTCCAGCCCCGGTTGCGGTCCAACGCCAGGTGATCAAGCCTTATGACCTGATGACACACCCTGAGCGTCAAGCCTACCGTCATTCGATGCGGGCGGCAAACCGCGACCCCACGCGACGCCAGCAGATTCGTGAAGAATGGCTAGGCACCCTGCGTCAGCGCGCAACCGCACAGGGCGCGGTCATGTGGGAACCGCTCAAGCCGATGTCGATGCGGTCGGAGCCAAAGGCGAAGACCAAGTCGGGCGCGTGCTGCGAAATGAACCGGCCTGCCGCCAGAACTACTGCGCCGATGCCACCGCGGGCACCTTGAACTGGTGCGACGGCGTCAGCAGGTCAAGCAGGTTGAAATAGCCGAGCATGGCCACAGGTGCCGTCGCCTGTCCAACATAGCAGGCGCTGGAAAACACGAAGGCAGTGGCTGCGGAAGCCTCCAGCACGTCGCGAGGTGTGATCAAGCTGGTGACGGCAGACCGCAGCACCGAGGGGCCACCGACCAGGGCGACCATGACGGCGGCGGTAACAGCGCTCACGGCCAGGCAGCCAATACCGCCAGTTTCGCCATCGGTGAAGGGCGAAGCAAGCTGGTCGAACACCGGCGGCACCCGGGGCGCCTGCGCCGCAGCGGGGGCGGCAACCAGCAGGGTCAACAGGGCCAAAAGCGGCAGTAATGCGGAGCGGATATAAAACATTTCTTATCCTAGCCGATGGGCTTGGTTTTGGCAACTCCGTGATCTTTATCAGCTAAAGCAAATTAGTATAACTAGTTTTTTTTGGGGGAAGGTGCAGGTTTATGGATACGGCACAATCGTTCATCGCGGAGGTCGAGGCGCTGGGGCTTCAACTGGTGGCTGTGCGTGAGCGCATCGGTCAAGTCATCTTCGGCCAGCGCGGGGTGATCGACCTGACGTTGATCGGCTTGCTGTCTGGCGGGCATGTACTTTTGATCGGAGTACCGGGCTTGGCGAAAACCCGGCTGGTGGAAACGCTGGGAATTGTTCTCGGGCTGCACGTCAAGCGCATCCAATGCACGCCCGACCTGATGCCGGCCGATATCCTGGGCTCTGAGGTACTGGAGGAAAGCGAGAGCGGTCGCCGTTCGTTCCGCTTCATCCCCGGCCCGGTATTCTGCCAGCTCCTAATGGCTGACGAGATCAACCGCGCCAGTCCGCGCACCCAGTCGGCCCTGCTTCAGGCGATGCAGGAACGCCGGGTTTCGGTAGCAGGACAGTACCACCACCTGCCCGCGCCATTCCATGTGCTGGCCACCCAAAACCCGCTGGAGCAGGAGGGCACCTATCCCCTGCCCGAAGCCCAGCTCGACCGCTTCCTGATGCAAATCGATATCGGCTATCCTGACCAAGAGGCAGAGCGTCGAATGATGATTGCAACAACCGGTCCGGGCGAGCAAACCGTAGGCGCCATCCTCGTCCCCGCCGACCTGCTCGCCGCTCAACAACTAGTTAGACAGATTCCGGTCGGCATGTCGGTGGTCGACGGCATCCTGGGAATGGTTCGCAACGGTCGGCCCGACAGCACCGAACTGACACTTGTTCGCAACAATGTCGCCTGGGGTCCCGGACCGCGAGCCAGTCAAGCCTTGATGCTGGCCTGCCGCGCCCGCGCCCTACTCGATGGTCGGCTCTCACCCTCACTCGACGACGTGCTGACCCTAGCCAAACCGGTGCTACGTCACCGCATGGCACTGAATTTTGCCGCCCGCGCCGACGGACTAAGCGTGGACGACATCATTGACCGCTTGTGTGAACCACTGACGGCATAACGACTAATGGCAACAACGGGAATCTTGCGACTCCGCAGTTAAGTTGCTATCAAGAGGGGGCTGGGCAAGGCGTGTCGCGCTGCGGGGCAAGTTAAGTTACCATGCCTAAAGCCGGCTTAGGCCGACCATCCAGGTCAAAGACCAGCGGCGATGAATGTCCCATTACGGCAAGGGAAGGTTAAGGTCATGGTGGAAAACACTGATCCCCAGTTCAAGATGCTTGATGAAGCCGCGATAGCGGCGGCGCAATTGAACCGCAAACCTTACGACTATGCTTTCGTCGAACAGGCCATCCCACTGAAATTTAAGGATGAAGTGTTAGCCGACGTTCCTCGGATTCCGGACCGCGGCAGCTATGGTGTGCCCAACCTTCACTATGGCCCAAAGTTCCAGACTGTGCTGGACGACCTAGCCGCGCCGCGTTTCCGTCGGCTGATCGAACACAAGTTCGATATCGATCTCAGCACCCGGCCCCAGGTATTGCTCATGATGGGCAACACCTCTGGTGCCTATAATGAAGGTTACGCGCATCCCGATTCAAAACATAAGATCATAACTGTCCTGGTCGGCTTTAGTAAGGAATGGCCGTTCGAACGCGGACGGCTACGCATACTTAACAGCTCCGACCGAAACGACTGTGCCTTCGAATATTCACCAGAGTTCGGCAAGATGCTGATGTTTAGGGTCAGCGACCGCTCTTGGCATGGATTCCTGCCCCAGAAGGGACAGCGCATGAGTCTGCAACTATGCTGGGTCGATGCCGAATGGTACGTCAAGTACGAATACTGGCGGCACGGCCTGAGTGCTTTCATAAAGTCAGTCCCATACTTGGGAACTATGGTTAAGTTGCTTCCGCGCCGCTCTAAATACACCAGTCCGCCTCCACCCCCGTGAGCTGTTCGCAGTCGACTGGAGGGTATTGATTTCAAGGCAACGGGGGAGGTGGAACGGGAGAGATGGAAACCGGCATCGGCCTCATGACCACGGCTTTGGGTGCTCTCAACCCCGGGCACCTGACGCTGAGCTTGATTAGGCCGGCGCTCGACCTGTTTCGGTCGGAAACCGTGGCGCCCAATCTTTCCGCCATGATGGTGGTCGTGGCGTTAGTTCTCATGCTAGTCCACTGCTTCCGCTGCATCCGGCCGGCGTGCAATTCGCTCGACCGGCGGGTGACGTTTCTCAGGGGCTGCACCTCGCCGGCTGACTTTTACAGTCGCATCGACCAGTTCGACAGCCTGATGTCGTCGGAACGCTTCCTCGCCCACGGTTGGAGTGAATTTATTGATACATGCCTGTTTACCAACAAAGACGGCGTAGTAAATATCGAGATTTCAATCCGACCTGATGTATACATTAACCTAGAGGATGCTGAACACTCCGGATTGAGCATAAAGTGGTTCCACGGCCTAAGCGGGATATTTGTCGGCATTGGGCTGCTACTAACGTTTATTGGACTAGTTGCTGCACTGTACTTTTCATCCAGCGCCATTAACCTTGTCATTGACGGCGCAAGCGGGATTGCCGCCGCCGACCAAACCAAGGCTATCCAGCGAGCACTGGCCCAGTTACTGAACACCGCAACCTTTAAATTCCTGACCTCGATCGCCGGCCTTGGTTGCTCGATAGTTCTTGGCTTCTACGACCGCAAATGGGCAAACCTGCTCGAGGAAAAGTTTCAAGACCTTTGCTGCGAGCTTGAGCGCTGCACCCTGGTTGTGACGCCGGAACAACTTGCTAACCGTCAATATTTGAAACAATGCGTTCAGACCGAACTTTTGCATGGATTGCCCGATACGCTCATAAAAGGGTTCGAACGGGTCGTCGGCAAGGCACTGTCACCGGTAGTTGAGAAACTTGATGAGGCAATCCAGGCCATCATCTCCACCCGGCAAGCCCCGCTTCAAGCGATGATTGAAGAGTTCGGCACTGCGGTCTCGGCGGCGGCCGGACGGGAAATGCGGGCGGTGGCCGAAACCATGGCCGTTCTGCCCGACCAGATTTCCTTCGCCGCCAGTGACTTACAGCGGGTTTTGTCCGAACTAATCCTAGGATTGGATGGCCTGCGCGCCCATGTCCTTTTAATGTCGCCAGCACCTCGCAACGACGACCCACTGGTCATTGCGGCTAGGGAGGTTGGCGACGGCGTCGCCGCCTTGCGGTCGGCTCTCGTTGATGCATCAGCTCAACGAGATCTAAATGTACATGCAAATCATGATATTACCAGACAACTCTCATTAGCGGTATTGAGCATCGAGAACTCCGGGGCCGCCAACGTGGCAGCAATCGCCGAATTACTCGATCATCTGCGAGCCCAGAGCCTTGAGGCGCACCGAACGCTATCCGATGAGCAAACCCGCTCCGAACGATCGGCCAACGACATCGCGGACCGCTTCCTTGATGCCGTGCGGGCCACCCAAGAAGTATCCGCCGAACAATCGGCCCGGGTTGAAGACGCTATCAGCAAGATTGTGACGGCCGGGCTAACCGCCGGGCATGA
>JBAXKX010000003.1:0-35535 GCA_037135115.1 Rhodospirillaceae bacterium | reverse complement strand
TGACTACGTGCTGATTCGTCTGACGGTGATTGGTTCTGGATATTTGGCTTTGGTATGTTTGCTGCCTGAGCTATTGATTTCGTCGCAGTCTCTCCCGTTTTACTTTGGTGGAACGAGCCTACTGATCGTGGTCAGTGTTACAATGGATACCGTTGCTCAAATACATTCGCACCTGTTAGCCCATCAATACGAGGGGCTTATCAAGAAGTCGAAGCTTAGGGGAAGGAAGGGATGAATATCATTCTGTTGGGTCCGCCGGGTGCGGGCAAAGGTACTCAGGCCAAGTTCCTTGAGGACAGCTTCAAGATCATACAGTTGTCAACTGGTGATATGTTGCGGGCTGCAGTTAAGTCTGGTTCCGAACTTGGTCGCCAGGCGAAGGCGATTATGGAGGCAGGCAAATTGGTTCCCGACCAACTTGTTATTGATCTTATTTCAGATCGGATCGATAATGCAGATTGTGGGAATGGCTTCATCCTTGATGGCTTTCCGCGCACGGTTCCCCAAGCCGAAGCATTGGATGAAATGCTGTCTCGGAAGGGTATAATGCTCGATTGTGTGATCGAGATGAAAGTAGACGATACAGCACTGGTCGAGCGTATCACTGGACGATACTCTTGCGTCGGGTGCGGCCTTGGGTATCACGATAGTTTCCAAAAGCCTAAGGTGGATGGAGTTTGTGATGGTTGCGGCGGCAGTGAGTTTAAGCGGCGCGCCGACGATAATGCCGAGACCGTCAAGACGCGACTCGCGCAGTATCACGCCCAGACCGCGCCGATTCTACCCTATTACCAAGGCTAGGGAATCCTCAAGGGTGTGGATGGTATGGCCGAAATCGGCGAAGTGACGCGGCAGTTGGCAGCTATTTTAAGTTGATAATGAAATCAGTTGGAAAAGAGGTTGACTGGCGCACGAATTAGGTTAGTGTCCGATTTCTTGGTTCCCTGGGAATCATCGGACATGCCTGTAGCGGGCTTTGTATTTTTGTGGTTTGCTGGATCTGAGGTGCTGGGACTAGCGAGTGCCGCTCCCGGAGGTTTAGGTGACTTGTTTGTTAAGCGATTTTAGCATGCGCCGTTTGATCGGCGTTAGGTGTGGAGCATGAGGGGACTGGCGTCAAATAGACGCAGTGCCCGAGAATCAGGAGGCGAGGCGTGGCGCGTATTGCTGGCGTCAATATTCCCGCGCAGAAGCGTGTGGAGATTGGTTTAACATATATCCATGGCATCGGACCGGCCAAGGCTAAGGAGATTTGCTCCAAAGTCGGAGTCGTTTCGCAACGCCGCGTTAATCAACTAACCGACGATGAGGTTTTGCGAATTCGTGAGGTAATCGACAGTGATTACCGTGTCGAGGGTGATCTGCGTCGCGAAGTTGCGATGAACATCAAGCGTCTGATGGACCTGGGTTGCTACCGTGGTTTACGCCACCGTAAGGGCTTGCCGGTGCATGGTCAGCGGACGCATACCAACGCGCGTACCCGCAAGGGCCCCGCCAAGCCGATTGCCGGCAAGAAGAAATAACGAATCGAGTTCGAGTCCATGGCCAAACCGTCAGCAGCCGCTCAAAGGCTGCGCCGTCGCGAGCGAAAGAATATTTCCTCAGGCGTTGCGCATGTCAATGCTTCCTTTAACAACACCATGGTTACGATTACCGATGCCCAGGGCAACACCATTGCTTGGTCGTCATCGGGAAGTCAGGGATTCAAGGGCTCGCGCAAGTCGACGCCCTACGCCGCTCAGATCGCCGCCGAGGATGCGGGGCGCAAGGCGATGGAGCACGGCATGAAGACCCTGGAGGTGGAGGTCAAGGGGCCTGGGTCAGGTCGCGAGTCGGCGCTACGCGCCCTGCAGGCCGTTGGGTTTTCGATCCTGTCGATCAGGGATGTGACGCCCATTCCGCACAATGGTGTGCGGCCGCCTAAGAAGCGCAGAGTCTAATCATTGGTGCAGCATTCTGGACTTGGGCCGATGGCTGCCGTTTGACGGGCAGCCGTTATTCCATCTGAGGCGGGTTGGC
The DNA here is from genome assembly GCA_037135115.1 of Rhodospirillaceae bacterium. Classification (GTDB taxonomy): domain Bacteria; phylum Pseudomonadota; class Alphaproteobacteria; order Azospirillales; family Azospirillaceae; genus BOG-933. Next base: position 33,516 of record JBAXKX010000003.1, on the reverse strand, counting down.
CATTGACGGGTTGGCCTCATAGAGGTGGGTTAGCGGCGAAGATTGGTCGCAACTCCGGAAAGGCAAGAGGACGTTCCCGTGATGCAAAAAAACTGGCAGGAACTGATCAAGCCGAAGAAGCTCGACGTTCATCCGGGAGATGATCCGGGACGGGGCGCCACGGTGGTGGCAGAACCACTTGAACGCGGGTTCGGCCTTACTTTGGGCAATGCGTTGCGGCGGATCCTGCTTTCGTCGCTTCAAGGTGCTGCGGTAACCTCGATTCATATCGAGGGCGTTCTGCATGAGTTCTCTTCGATTCCCGGCGTGCGTGAGGATGTTACGGATATTGTCCTCAACATCAAGTCGATGGGGTTGAAGATGCATGGGGACGGCCCCAAGCGGATGCGACTGCGTGCTGATGGACCAGGCGAAGTAACTGCCAAGCAGATAGAGACCGGTCCCGATATCTATATTATGGATCCGGACTTGGTGATCTGCACGCTTGATGCCGGTGCCAAGTTGGTCATCGAGCTTACTGTAGAGGCGGGCAAAGGTTATGTCCCGGCCAGTCAAAATCGGCCGGAGGACGCGCCGATAGGACTAATTCCGGTCGATGCTCTGTTCAGTCCGGTTCGTAAGGTTTCTTATCGAGTAGAAAACAGCCGCGTTGGACAGGTTACCGATTATGATCGGCTGTCGATGCAACTCGAGACCAATGGTGCCGTGTCGCCAGAAGACGCATTGGCGCTTGCTGCGCGTATCCTTCAAGATCAGCTTCAGCTTTTCATTAATTTTGAGGAGCCGAGTCACGCAGTTCGTGAAGAGCGTGGCGAGGAGCCACCGTTCAACAAGAATCTGCTACGAAAGGTTGATGAACTGGAGTTATCCGTTCGTTCGGCAAATTGCCTTAAGAACGACAACATCGTTTATATTGGTGATTTGGTCCAGAAGACTGAGGCTGAGATGTTGCGTACGCCCAATTTTGGTCGCAAGTCACTAAATGAGATAAAAGAGGTGTTGGCTCAGATGGGTCTGCATTTGGGTATGGAAATTCCAAGCTGGCCGCCTGAGAACATTGAGGAGCTGGCTAAACGTCTCGAGGATCCATATTAACAACTGGTGGGATTGATAATGAACGGGGCGCGCACTGTATAATTCCTGTTGCCTTACGTTTCGTTGAGGCAACCAGACTGTGGCAACCAGACTGTGGCAATTCGACCGGGGTTATTTCTAATTTTTTGGGTCGTGGTGACCAACTTCGCCGAACCGGTTAACGGGCGGTGAAATGTGCTATCGGTTTCGCGGGGCGAGGCCATGAAGAGGAGGCGGGGCGATGCGTCACGGTATTAGTGGACGGAAATTGCACAGAACGAGCACGCATCGCAAGGCGATGTTCGCGAACATGGCCGCTGCCTTGATCAAGCATGAACAGATTACCACCACTTTGCCCAAGGCTAAGGAAATTAGGCCTATAGTTGAAAAGCTGGTGACGCTAGGCAAAAAAGGCGGGTTACATAATCGCCGTTTGGCTTATGCTATGCTGCGAGACGACACTGTCGTAACCAAGTTGTTTACGACGCTTGCTTCCCGTTATGGCTGCCGTGCTGGCGGTTATACACGGGTGATGAAGGCAGGATTTCGCTATGGTGACGCGGCCCCGATGGCAGTAATTGAGTTTGTTGAACGCAACCCCGATGCAAAAGGCCTGGATAGCGGTCCGGCTCAGACCGGAGCCGATGGAGCCGACTGATTGACGGGCCTAGTGCCAGTAACTAAGTCAGTATAGCGTCACCAAGAACAAACTATCAAATCCATCATGTTGGATACAGGGTAAGGTATTTGTTCTGGTGCAGCGATAATGATGCTGGAAAGGCCGGGCAGTGGCTGAGCTGCGCCCGAATATTTGCTACGGGGAAGGTGCTGATGCTGAGGCCGGTCTATAACTGGCTCGTTGAGCGAGCAAAACGACCAGATGCAGTGTTTTGGATGTGCCTAGTTTCGTTTGCGGAAAGCTCTTTTTTCCCGCTGCCCCCTGATATATTACTTGTCCCCATGGCGCTCAAATATCCCGAGCGCATGTGGTGGAATTCCTCTTATTGCTCTGCTGCGTCCGTAATTGGTGGATTATTCGGCTATGCGGTTGGCTTTTATTTGTTTGAATCAGTAGGGCGCCCGGTAATTGAATTTTACAATGCGGCGGAGTCCTTTGCTCATTTTCAGGAAGCTTTCGCCCTTTATGGACCCTGGTTCCTGATTCTTAAGGGCGTCACGCCGATTCCATATAAGTTGTTGGCGATTGCCGCTGGCTTTGCCAAGCTTGATTTTGGTGTGTTCGTCTTGTGCTCTTTGGTGGCCCGCTTTTCCCGTTATTACATGATCACGGTAGCGTTGCATTATTGGGGGCCAGAGGTGGAGAAATTCATCGAGAAACGGCTTATGCTGGTGACTGGCGCTCTAGTGTCAATTATTGTTTTGGGTGTTCTTAGTTTTAAACTATTTTAGTTTAAGGTTGCTGATTAGGTGTGCATTGTTATTAATCCAGTGTTACGCGGTAGCGTTTTAGTGCTATCATAGTTACCACCAACAGGAACAAGGCGATGGGCCAGAGGTCGGGGATTACCTCGGCGATGCCGTTCCCTTTCAATAAAATCCCTCTGACGATGCGCAGGAAGTGGGTGAGTGGAAGGGCCTCTCCAATGGTCTGTGCCCAACGCGGCATGCCGCGAAACGGAAACATGAAGCCAGACAGCAGTAGTGACGGCAAGAAATAAAAGAACGATGCCTGCATGGCCTGAAGTTGGTTCGATGCTAGGGTAGAGAAGGTAAATCCGACAGCTAGGTTGGATGCTATAAATAATAGTACACCAATCGATAATAACAAGAGGCTGCCAATCATCGGTACATTGAAAATAAAGTGGGATGCCAGCAAGACTAGGCCAACCTGGAAATAGCCGACGATGATATAGGGCATGATTTTGCCGATCATTACTTCTGATGGCAGGACGGGCATAGCTAGAAGATTTTCCATTGTGCCACGCTCGCGTTCGCGGGTGACGGCAAGCGCGGTGAGCATGACCCCGGTCATGGCCAGTATTACCCCCATAAGGCCGGGCACGATATTGTATTGCGTAATGCCGTCGGGGTTGTAACGGCGGTGGACCCGCACATCGAAGGTGGGCGGTTGAACCCGAAGCCCGGCCAGCGGTCCCGAAAGGTCGCGCTCGAGGGCGGTGCGGCTGACCGTGGCAAGAGCCGCAAGAGCATTGCCGGTGGCAGCGGGGTCGGTGGCGTCAGCCTCAACCAGTAGTACCGGCGTCTCTCCGCGTTGGATGGCGCGGGAGAATCCGGCCGGCACGGTCATGGCGAACTGGACTTGATTGGAGGCCAGCAGCCACTCGAGTTGTGCGGGGGCATCAATCTTGTGGGTAAAGCTAAAATAACCAGTATTTTCCAGAGCCGCGACAAGATCACGGGTAAAGATTCCAGGTTCTGCGACGTGAATTGCTGTCGGCAGGTGCTTTGGATCGGAGTTAATGGCAAATCCAAATAGTAACAGCTGCATCACCGGGATGCCGATCATCATGCCAAAGGTCATGCGGTCGCGGCGAATTTGAATGAATTCTTTGACGATCATCGCCATGCAGCGGGACCAGGAAATTGTCATGAGAAATTGTCCCGTGCGTTGCCCATGAGGTGGATAAATACGTCTTCGAGGGTTGGTGGCGCGCTGATAAAAGTCCGGCCGGTTTGATGGAATGGCTCCAGCGCCGCAGCCAGCGCCTCGGCGTTGCGGCCGCTGACGTGCAGTGTTTGCCCAAACAGCGCAACCATGTCTACACCCGGACGGGTCTCGACGGCGTAAACAAGTGCCGCAATATCAGGCCCGGAGACTTGCCAGGTGGTAAGGCCCGAATCTGCTATTACCTTGTTTACGCTGCCGAAGGCCAGCAGCTTGCCGTAGGCGAGGTAGGCGATTTCGTGGCAGCGCTCGGCTTCGTCCATATAGTGGGTCGAGACCAGCACGGTGATACCATCGTGGGCCAAGCGGTGAATCTGGTCCCAAAAATCGCGCCGCGCCACCGGATCGACGCCAGCTGTCGGCTCGTCGAGCAGCAGCAGTTTTGGCCCGTGCAGAATGCATGCAGCCAGCGCCAGCCGCTGTTTCCAACCGCCTGACAGCGTCCCGGCCAGTTGGTGACTGCGGTGGGCCAGTCCGAGACGGTCGAGGGCTTCGTCCACAACTCGTCGCCGCTGCGGCAGGCCATAGACCCTGGCGACGAAGTCCAGATTTTCGCGAATGGTCAAATCCTCGTAGAAGCTGAACTTCTGGGTCATATAGCCAACCTGACGCTTGATGGCGGCGCCTTCGGTGATGATGTCGAGATTAAGGCAGGAACCGCCGCCGCTGTCGGGCGTGAGCAGGCCGCACAACATGCGTATGGTGGTGGTCTTACCGCTGCCGTTGGGACCAAGAAAGCCGCAGATGCGGCCCCGACCAACCTGGATTGCGAAGTCATCGACCACCAGCTTACCGTCGAAGCTCTTGAACAGGCTGTGAACGTCGATAACCGGACGGTCAGTCATGGTCTTGTCCCCGGCCTTGGTATTTTTGGGGGGGCGGCCCCAGCGTTACATCAACCGGCTGGCCTGGATGCAGGCGTTCTGGATCAGAGTCGGGGCGAATTTCGACCAGAAACACCAGCTTTTCGCGGTTGCCGGTGCTGTAGATTACCGGCGGGGTGTATTCGGCCTGGGAGGAGATGAAAACGACGTGACCGCTGATGCCCTGGCCGCAGCCGTCGCAACGCAAGGCGACAGTTTGCCCCGGTTTGATGCCGCCGACCAGCGGCTCCGGGACATAGAGCCTGACCTTGATGGCGGCGGGAGGCACCATCACCACCACTGGCGCACCTGCCGCCACCATTTCCCCCGGCCAGTGCAGCACATCTTCGACACGGGCAAACGCAGTGTTTGTTACCGCTCGTTGAGCCAGCCGCCATGCCGCTTGCTCGCTTGCCGCCTGATTGGCCGTTACTTGGGCCTCGGCGGCCTTGACCTCATCGGGGCGGGCGGGGAGCTGTGCCACCTTGATTTGGGCGGCCAGCGAACCGACCCGTGCGCGTTTGACTTCGAGATCGGCGCGGGCGATGTCTAAATCCTGAACCGATGCGACCTTGGTCTCGGCGAGGCGGCTACGTCGCGCCAGCTGTCTCTCGGCCAACTGCGCTTGGGCTTCGGATTCATGGAGCTGGGCCGTCAGCACCTCGATCTCTGCCGGGCGCTTGCCGGTTTGGAGATTGGCCAGCAGAGCGCGGGCGGCGGCCAGCTGTGCTCGCACTTGCTCTAGCGTAGCCTGGTCGGCGGTGGTGTCCTGACGAAACAGTAAGGAACCGGGTTTAACCAATGTGCCGCGCGTCACTCCCAGCTCCACCAGCCGTCCGGCCAGTTCCGGGCCGATTCGGATATAATCGGCGTCGGCATAGCCGGCCAGAGTTGTCGGCCCACCACCGTTAGGCGCGAAACCGAGTCCGGCCATCAGCGCGGCCATCAGCACGGCCAGGGTTGTGGCCAGCCATTCGGTGAGGGTTTGGATATGGGACATACAGGGACCGGCGATCGGGACATTAAGCTTATAACATTCACTCTATCGGCTGTGTCCGCTTGTATCCAGGCTGTCGTAGGCGCGGTATGATGCTTAGCTAAGAACGCTTCGGTGGAGGGAGAGATTATGGCCTTGAACGGGCATATTTGGCTCGGACTGGCGGGATTGGTTATGCTGGTCGGCTGTGCTACTCCGGTCAGGACTGCGGGAGATCCCTCGCCGGCGGCGGTTGGGCGAGCAGCTTGTGAGCGGGCCTGCAGCCGTGATTACGATGTCTGTGCCGACGGTGCAGGAGCGGGACGGGGTGGGGCTTCCTTTTTTGGAGCCGGTGCCGCATGTCGACGCCAAGTATCTTCTTGTGTCGATCACTGCAAGGTAATCGTGGCGGCCGATCCCAAACTTAAGGTTTCAGACAAGTCACCAGACAACGCTGTGGACCGGCCATGATGCTTCGTTCAGCTATGTGGACAGCTTGGGTTGTGGTTATTGGCTTGGTCGCCGCTGCGGTTCCGCTCCGGGCGGTGCCGCTTGCGGTTGCGCAGGTGCCTGAGACCCGGGAGCAGGTGGTCTTGGGCTATGCCTCGGTAGTCAAGCGCACGGCGCCGGCGGTGGTCAACGTCTTCACCAAAACACTGGTGCGGGAGCGGTCGCATAATCCGTTCATTGATGATCCTATCTTCAGGCGGTTCTTCGGCGATGGTTCCCCGTTCGGGACCATGCCGCGTAATCGCGTGCAGAATTCATTGGGTTCGGGGGTGGTGGTGAGTGCCGATGGCCTGATTGTGACTAATCATCACGTCATTAAGGATGCCGACCAAATTACTGTTGTCCTTGCCGATCGTCGCGAGTTCGAGGCTAAGGTTGTGAGCAAGGATCCTCGAGTCGACCTTGCTGTACTGCGTATCGCCAGTGGCAGCGAGAAGCTACCCTTTCTGGAACTGCGCGACAGTGACGCGATTGAGGTCGGCGATTTGGTTCTGGCCATCGGCAACCCATTCGGGGTTGGCCAGACCGTGACCAGCGGGATTATCTCGGCGGTGGCGCGGACGGCGGTCGGCATCACTGACTATAACTTTTTCATCCAGACCGATGCCGCGATCAATCCCGGTAATTCAGGCGGGGCGCTTGTTACCCTTGATGGTCGGCTGGCCGGCATCAATACCGCGATATTTTCCAAAAGTGGCGGTTCGATCGGTATTGGTTTTGCTATTCCCTCCAACATGGTGCGTTCGGTGCTGGCGGCGGTTGCGAGCGGAGGCAAGCTGGTGCGGCCTTGGCTCGGCATCAATGGTCAACCAGTAACGGCCGAGATTGCTGCCTCGCTGGCTCTTGCCCGCCCTGCCGGCGTGCTGGTAGAGGTGGTTGACTCGCGCAGTCCGGCATGGCGGGGAGGGCTGCGGGTCGGTGATGTTGTCCTCACTCTTAATGGTCACGAGGTTGATGACCCTGATGCCTTGCGCTTTCGCGCAGCGACCCTTGACTTGGGCACCCCGGTCACGCTTGGAGTCTTGCGCGGTGGTTCTGAGCGAGTGGTGAGTTTTGCACTGGTCGCTCCGCCCGAGGAACCGCCGCGCGAGATAACTCGGGTGGCCGGTGCCAGTCCCTTGAGCGGGGCCACTATTGCCAACCTTTCGCCCGCCTTCGCCGATGAGATTAATTTTAAGGGACCGGCCCTGGGCGTGGTGGTGATTGATGTTGGTCAAGGCAGCCCGGCGGCTCAGGTTGGGCTGCGGCCCGGCGACTTGCTGATGCGAATCAATGAAACCGAGATATCCACCATTCGTGATCTTCGCAGTCTGATTCGTGAAGTTGGTGGGGGCTGGCGTCTTAGTTTGCGCCGCAATCGTCAAGTTCTGAATGTAACGGTGCGATGGTGACGCTGTTTGAATCCCAGGCGCCCCGCCCGTTGGCTGACCGACTGCGGCCGCAGATACTGGCCGAGGTGGTGGGGCAAGATCATCTGCTGGCAGCGGCTGGCCCGCTGGGGCGGATGGTGGCGGCGTCGCGGCTGGCGTCGATGGTGCTGTGGGGGCCGCCGGGCTGCGGCAAGACTACCATAGCCCGGCTATTGGCCGACGCGGTGGACCTGGACTTCGTGCCGCTCTCGGCGGTCTTCACGGGAGTGGCCGATCTGCGCAAGGTGTTTGAGGTTGCGCGACGCTGTCGGTCGGCCGGTCGGGGCACATTGTTGTTTATTGACGAGATTCATCGTTTCAACCGCAGCCAGCAAGATGGCTTCTTGCCTTATGTCGAGGACGGTACGGTAACGCTGATTGGCGCCACCACCGAGAATCCCTCGTTCGAGCTGAATGCGGCGTTGCTGTCGCGAAGCCAAGTCTTTGTGCTCAAGCGTCTTGATGAGGCTGCTCTGGCAACGCTTTTATCTCGAGTCGAGTCGGCGGCTGGCCGGGAGCTGCCGCTCGAACCGGACGCTAGGGAGGCGCTCACGGCCATGGCCGATGGCGACGGCAGGTTTCTGCTGAACCTTTGCGAAGAGCTGTTGGCGCTGCCGTCCGGCGTTTTGCTTGATACCAAGCGGCTGGCCGCTACCATTCAGCGGCGGGCCCCGGTTTATGACAAGGCTCAGGAGGGCCATTACAATTTAATCAGCGCCCTGCACAAGAGCCTGCGCTCCTCTGACACCGACGCCGCCCTTTATTGGTTATCGCGCATGTTGGCTGCGGGTGAGGATCCCCGTTTCATCGCGCGCCGACTGGTTCGCTTTGCCGGCGAGGATGTCGGTCTTGCCGACCCCGACGCCTTGGTGCAGGCGCTGGCGGCCTGGGAAAGTTATGAGCGATTGGGTAGCCCAGAGGGTGAGCTGGCATTGGCTCAATGTGTAATTTATCTCGGCACTGCGCCTAAGTCTAATGCCGCCTATGTCGCACATAAGGCGGCAATGCTGGCGGCAAGGGCCAGCGGATCGGTCATGCCGCCAAAGCATATCCTCAACGCTCCAACTAAACTATTGAAGGAAATTGGTTATGGTGCCGGATATACTTACGACCATGATACGGAGGATGGTTTTTCCGGGCAGAATTGTTTCCCTGATGAACTATCCCGACAGGAATTCTATCGTCCGGTTGAACGGGGCTTTGAGAGGGAAATTCGCAAGCGGCTCGATTACTGGGCGAAAATTCGGGAGCGGAAGGCGGCGCGCGGAGCGGTGCTATGATGGCTTGGCGGCGGTTCAGGGTTCGTGGTAGGCTCGACATAACGAGGTTTTGGCGCAACGCTCTATTAATTCAAATGCGTTACACGTCGTTTGTGGGTGCATGTCGAGGAATGGCGGGTTATCTTCAGTCCCGCTTTGCAAAGCACCTAAGTCGGTTGTAGGTGATAGCTGGTTATAGTTTTGGGGGGAGGTCCGAGCGATGTCTGCCGCAGTGAATGGCTCCGCGAAAGTTGTGAGCGGAAATTCCGCCGGTAAGTGTGTGCTAATTGTGGAGGACAACGAGCTTAATATGAAGTTGTTCCACGACCTGTTGGAGGCACATGGCTACGCGACATTGCAGACCAAGGATGGGATGGAAGCCCTTCGTCTTGCTCGCGAGCATCGGCCTGACCTTATTCTTATGGACATTCAGCTCCCTGAGGTCTCCGGACTTGAGGTTACTAAATGGATCAAGGAGGATGAGGACTTGAAGTCCATTCCGATCATCGCCGTGACCGCTTTCGCCATGAAGGGGGACGAGGAGAAGATACGTGAGGGTGGTTGCGAGGACTATCTTGCCAAGCCGATATCTGTCACCAAGTTCATACAGGCTGTGCAGAGATTCCTGGGTTGATCAGGGTCATTATATATACAGTTGGAAACTAACCCTCGATGTCAGCGCGTGTCCTGGTTGTCGACGATGTAATACCGAACGTGAAGCTGCTCGCGGCTAAGCTAACCCGTGAGTACTTTGAAGTTCTCACAGCTTATAACGGTCAGCAGGCACTTGACTTGGTCAAGAAAGAAAGTCCTGATATCGTTCTTCTTGATGTTATGATGCCAGGAATGGATGGGTATGAGGTCTGTCAGAGGATTCGCTCCGATCCTCAGACCATGCATATTCCGATTGTGATGGTCACCGCGCTTTCTGACATATCTGATCGTGTGCGCGGCCTTGAGGCCGGGGCTGATGATTTTCTGACTAAGCCGGTCAATGATATAGCCTTGTTCGCGCGTGTGCGCTCGCTGGTTCGTCTCAAAATGATGATGGACGAATGGCGCATGCGCGAAAGCACGTCGGGGCATTTCGGCGTGCTTAACTCCGGCGTTAATATCTCGTCCGAGTCGACAGAAAAGGCGCGGGTGTTGGTACTTGAAGACAGCGTTCACGACCTCGATAAGATTTTAGATACCCTCAAGCGCGATGGCGGCGATGTTTATACGGCACTGACTGGGGCTGAGGCCCTTGATCGTACCCTGTTCGAAGAATTCGAATTGGTCATCGTCAGCCTGACTCTGCTCCACGAGGATGGCCTGCGCCTCTGTTCCCAGTTGCGCTCCAATGAGCGCACTCGTCAGGTTCCGATCCTTCTGATGGTGGACGATGGCGACATGAACCGGGTAGCCAAGGGCCTTGAATTGGGTGCTAACGATTATGTTATCAAGCCGATCGACCGCAACGAGCTTCACGCCCGGGTCAGAACTCAGGTTCGGCGCAAGCGGTTTCAGGACCGGCTGCGGGCCAACTATGAGCAAAGCCTGTCGTTGGCTCTCATTGATTCGCTGACCGGCGTCTTCAATCGACGCTATGTCAGCGCCCATCTGCCGCGTCTGCTCGATCGTGCCGCCGACAGCAACAAGGCGGTGTCGGTCCTAATCTTCGATATCGATCATTTTAAGCTGGTCAACGATACCTACGGTCATGACATTGGTGATGAGGTTTTGTGCGAAATCGCGGTCAGGACCAACCGGCATTTGCGTAGCTTTGACCTAGTTGCCCGGTTTGGTGGAGAGGAGTTTGTAGTTATTCTGCCCGATACGGACGGTGAGGCCGCACTGATAATTGCGGAGCGTTTGCGGCTTAGCATTGGTGGGACGCCATTCACGATCACGGCGCCAATTGGCGTGATCAGTGTTGCTGTCAGTGTTGGCGTGGCGGTCGGCGGCCGGGTTGGTGACACAGTCGAAAATCTGATCAAACGAGCCGATACGGCCCTTTATGAGGCCAAACGTTCCGGTCGCAACCGCGTTGTCGCGGATAGGCGCGACATCCCCCAGGCCGTCCTACAAAGTTTGGCGCAAAGGCAGTTGACCTAGCGGGGGTGGAGCGGGTCTGTTCCTTACCATCTGGTTTTATTGGCTAATTATATGCAAGTAGTAACACGCTTTGCCCCGTCGCCTACGGGTTTCCTGCATATTGGCGGGGCTCGTACCGCGCTATTTAACTGGTTGTTTGCTCGCCATCATGGTGGGCGGTTCCATTTGCGTATCGAGGATACCGACCGCGCCCGCTCTTCTGATGCTGCGGTGGTGGCAATACTAGACGGGTTGTCGTGGATGGGCCTAGCTTGGGATGGCGATGTCATTTCCCAGTTCGAGCGCCGCAGTCGCCATGCCGAAATCGCCGATGCCATGGTCGCAGCGGGGCAGGCTTATCACTGCTATTGCAGCCCCGATGAATTGGCCCTGATGCGCGAGTCGCAAAAGGCGGCAGGGCAGACGATGCGCTATGATGGACGTTGGCGTGAGCGCTCCACTGCGGAAGCCCCCGCCGGAGTGATGCCTGTGGTGCGGCTGAGGGCGCCCCGCGATGGCGAGACAGTCATTTTAGACCGCGTTCAGGGGGAGGTCAGGGTACGCAACGACCAACTCGACGATATGGTCCTGCTGCGTGGCGATGGCACACCGACATATATGCTTTCGGTGGTAGTCGATGACCATGACATGGGTATCACTCACATAATTCGCGGTGATGATCATCTGACCAATGCGTTTCGCCAAGTCCAAATCTATCGGGCTATGGGATGGGAGCCGCCCGAGTTCGCTCATATCCCGCTGATCCACGGTGCTGACGGTGCCAAGCTGAGCAAGCGCCACGGTGCGCTTGGGGCCGAGGCGTACCGTGAACTTGGCTACCTGCCGGAGTCTATGCGCAATTATCTGTTGCGACTCGGTTGGGGCCATGGCGACGCTGAGATCATTTCAGACGCCGAGGCCGTCGCGTGGTTTACCCTTGAGGGTGTCGGTCGTTCTGCGGCCCGCTTCGATTTGGCCAAGCTTGACAGTCTGAATGCCCTCTACCTGCGTCGGGCCGACGATGCCCGGCTGAGCGATCTGATCGCCCCGCGCCTTGAAAGCGAGTTGGGCCGATGCCTGGGGCCAGACCAGCGCGATTTGCTGCGTCGGGCTATGCCCGGACTGAAGGTCAGAGCCAAGACCCTGGTCGACCTCGCGGTCGGGGCCAAGGTTTATGTTGCGAGTCGCCCACTGGCGTTTGATGCCAAGGCTGCTGAGGTGCTGGACGCCGCCGCGCTCGACAGGCTCAGAGCCTTGATCGATCACCTCCTGGGGCTGAAGACATGGCATGCCGATACAATTGAAGCTGGAACGCGGGCTTTGTCCGATCAACTTGGCTTGAAGCTTGGGCAGTTAGCCCAACCTTTGCGTGCTGCCCTAACTGGGGGTACCGTGTCTCCCCCGATTTTTGAGGTTGCAGCATTGTTAGGAAAAGATGAATCAATCGCAAGGTTACGAGAGGCACAGGCCGTTTTTTCCTAACTAACTTCGGGCGGTTGCGCTTTTTCTTTTCCGGGCCTATGCTCAATCGTAGCGTTCTCCAGGTAACCGCCCGCTGTTTTCCATGCCCTATCGCATTGCACAATTGCACAAAGGATTTGCCGAATGAGCCAAGCCGCTTCCTCCGCAGACAAGCCTGCCAATAATACGTTCACATTAATCGACAATCGGAACGGCAAATCATTCACCCTGCCAGTGCTCAAAGGCTCGATGGGTCCGGACGTCGTTGACGTGCGCAAGTTTTATGCCGAGACCAACTGCTTTACATTTGATCCGGGGTTTACTTCTACAGGAAGTTGCGAGTCAAAGCTGACTTTCATTGATGGTGATAAGGGTATTCTTCTACATCGCGGCTATTCGATCGACGAACTGGCGGAGAACAGCGATTTTATGGAGGTCTGCTATCTTCTCTTGAATGGGGAGTTGCCGAATCGGGTTGAGAAGTATGAATTTGAGCACGTCATCACCCGTCATTCGATGGTACATGAACAGCTCACCTTCTTTTACCGTGGTTTCCGTCGTGACGCACATCCGATGTCGATTTTGTGCGGCATCACCGGCGCTTTGGCGGCCTTCTATGGCGATTCACTTGATATCACCGATCCGCACCAGAGGCTGATCGCCTCGCACCGGCTAATCGCCAAGATGCCGACCATCGCGGCGATGGCTTACAAGTATTCGGTTGGTCAACCATTTGTTTATCCGCGAAATGATCTACGGTACGCTGAGAATTTTCTTGGCATGTCATTTGCCGTCCCGTCTGAACCTTATCATGTCAATCCTGTTGTTGCGAGGGCGATGGACCGTTTGTTCATTTTGCACGCGGACCACGAGCAGAACGCTTCGACCTCGACGGTGCGCCTTGCTGGATCATCGGGGGCTAACCCGTACGCATGTATCGCCGCCGGCATCGCCTCGCTGTGGGGACCTGCACATGGTGGTGCCAATGAGGCGGTACTCAATATGCTGCAAGAGATCGGCAGCAAGGATCGTGTCAACGAATACGTCAAACGGGCTAAGGATAAAAACGACTCCTTCCGCCTAATGGGTTTTGGTCATCGGGTCTACAAGAATTATGACCCACGGGCTCAGGTCATGCGCCGCAGCTGTCACGAAGTTCTGGGTGAGCTTGGCATAAGAAATGACCCGTTACTTGACATTGCGATGGAACTTGAGCGCATCGCGCTTGAGGACGATTTCTTTGTTGAGCGCAAGCTTTATCCCAACGTTGATTTCTATTCTGGCATCATTCTTAAGGCAATCGGTTTTCCAACATCGATGTTCACCGTGCTGTTCGCTTTGGCGCGAACCGTTGGCTGGATTTCTCAGTGGAAGGAGATGATTGAAGACCCTCAGCAGAAGATTGGGCGCCCGCGCCAGCTCTATACCGGCCCCACCCGGCGGCCTTACGTTCCTCTGGCCATGCGCGGATGATTGGTCGGTGGTTAACTTGCTGCGACTTGATTTGACAGCTTGGTAAGTTGCCCTAAAGCCCCCCCCTCACGGGGGGGGGGCTTGGCCTTTAAACCTCTCAGCCGAGATTAAATCGGGTGATGATGGTGGCAATGTCTTCGGAAAATTTGGGACCGAGACGGATCATTCCGACTCCGGTGGGAACTTCTCTGAGTTTGGGATTGTCAAGGTCAAGGCTGGTCAGTAACGCCATCTTGACCTTTTGGGTTGCCGACATGGCGAGAAGGCCGCGAATAAGGTCAATGCCTGAGAGTCCGTCCATCACCATAGAGGCAATCAGCATGTCGGGCGGCACCCGCACTGCGAGTCCGATCGACTCGATGGGGTCCTGCACGGTGATGGCCCGGAAGCCACATGCCGCCAATTCGGTGCCGACCTTCTTGGCTACCACTTTGGATGGCGTCACCACCATGATTTCGACGTTGCGGACCTCGACGTCTTTAATGTCGAAGACGTAGCGCACCGGCAGTGCCCGAAGTATCTGGTTGGTTTCGGCCAATTGCGGTTGATCTTTGCGGTCAACCAGTTTGGCGAACAGGTCAAGGAATGTGTGAATGTCCTCGATCTGACGCCCACTGAAATGGCTGAGGCCACCGATATAGTCTTCCATGCGGTGGGCAACCAAAGTGATCACCGGATAGCCGAAGGCGGTGCCCGAGCCCTTAAAGCTATGCACCTCCATTCGCAGTAACGTGATCATCTCGGTGTCGGGACACTGGCCGGTAACTGACCGTTCTACGGCATCGTATATGCGCTGGAGGCGATCATGCGCGTCGTCGACGAACTCAAGTCGCAGACGTTGCTCGAATTCCTCATCGGAAATCTTGGGGGTCATGGTAAATTCCGCCTAAATCTGATGATCATTTTGATTATACACGAGTCGAAATCAAGCCGGCGAATTTTTTTTGTCATTTTTTTGGCAAGCTGGCGCTGTTCATGGTGTCGGGATTGCAAGGTTTCGGTTCAATTTTCCGCCAGAGGTTTTGGCTGGTCGCTAGCACGGAGGTGGGAGGGGATGAGGGAATGAGGGGGGCGGGGGTGTAGACTGTTAAATTCCTCGTTCGAACAAGGTCTTCCTGGGTGCAGTGTAAGTTAAGTATGAAGGCTGAGCAAGCATAAGACGGCGTGACGTCAAGACTAAAATGCCACATGCAGTTGCTGCAGTGCGAGATGAAGTTTTGGGGGGATTGACATGCCGGATCGAAGCGCCACATTAGGGGAAGAATTATCGGGTTTGGATGCGTGAGTAGCCATGAAGATTAATAGTTTGTTTATGAATGCGGGTGCGATCGTCGTTGCTGCTTGCGTTCTGGTCCTGTGTGCTGGTTCATTCGCCCAAACGGCGGCGGATAACGTCCACCCCGGCACTCCGTCCGTATCTCGCCCTGTTCTCGACCGTTGGAGCCAGGCTATTGAGGGTGCCTTGGCTGGAATTGATGCCGACGCCCCGGCACCCGCCCCAGCGGTGGGAAACGGGGTGACGCTCAAGTCGGGGGCTAGTGGCGGCCGAGTTGATCGACTGGCCAACCAGTTGATTGCGCGTGGAATGCTGGCTGCGGATGGCTATCACGGCTTATTTGATGCCGGTTTGGAAGCCGCTGTGCGAGCTTTTCAGCTTGCCTCCGGAATCAATGCCGACGGCGTGGCCGGAGAGGGCACGGTTGAAAGTCTTGATCGGAGTCCGGCTGCGGCTGTGGCGGCTCTAAAGTCAACGCTAGGCGCGGTGCGCGCCCTGGCGGTGAACGCGCCTCGCGAGTTCTTCATGATCAATATTCCGTCACAGACCGCCTATTTGATCAAGGGCGACACGGTAGTCATGACCATGCGGGTAGCAGTGGGGCGACCGTCGCGTCCGACCCCCATTCTCAATGACCAGATTACCGATGTCATTCTCAATCCGACCTGGACGGCACCGACCACCGTGCTGGCCCAGGACAAGCTGCCGTCGTTGCGTCGCACCGGCCATCCCGGCATCGAAGGCGCCACAGTTTACCTGGACCAACAGGAGGTTGATCCGGCGGTCGTTGACTGGTCTGCCGTTACCCCCGAGCGGGTGCGAATTGTTCAGTCGCCGGGCGACCAGAATGCCCTTGGCCGCTACAAATTCAATATGACTAACGGCCAAAGCATTTATATGCACGACACCAATGATCACTCGGTGTTTGCTCGCCAGGGCCGGGCGCTGAGTTCCGGTTGCGTCCGTCTCGCCGAGCCCCGTCGTCTCGCCGAAATGCTGCTGGGTCGCGATGGCTGGACGCCTGAGCGGATTGGCGTTGCCGTCGCTAATGAGCGCACTCAGCATATCGGCCTCAGTCATTCGTTGCCGGTGCGGATCGTCTATTGGCAGGCCAGCGTCGATGATGCTGGAGTCGTCCGTATTCACAAGGATATTTATGGCCGCAACGGCCAGTCGTCACCGGTCGCCTCGGTGCCGCCATCCGAACCGGCGAAGCCCGGCCACCACCTGGAGCGGGTAGCGGTCGGGGGGGCTCGCGGTATTCCCATTTCCGTCAATTGCAATGAAAGTTGCGGGCAGGGGCTTTACTAACCCCCCCCAACTCCCCCCCCGCCGTCTGAGGGGGCCATAAGTATAAGTTCAGTCGCTCAGTACCACTAGCAAGTCTTTCACGTCGACACAGGTTCCGACTGGGGCCAGGATGGTGGCGACGTGGCCGGCACGCTCGGTGGTGATCGCGGTTTCCATCTTCATCGCCTCAATCGTCATCAAGATGTCGCCAGCCCGCACCGGTTGGCCCTGGACCACCGCAACTGTGCTGATTACTCCCGGCATCGGGGCTGCGACGTGGTAGGCATTGCCTTCCTCAGCCTTGGCGCGCAGCTTGGTGGTGGCGATCTTTGTCTTGTCGGCAACCTTGATCAGTCGGGGCTGGCCGTTGAGTTCGAAGAAGATTTCTCGGTTGCCGTCGGCGTGCGGTTCGCCTACCGCGAGGCAGCGGATGACCAGAGTTTTGCCTTTTTCCAGCACGATCGAGATTTCCTGGCCCGACTCCATGCCGTGGAGGAAGACCGGGGTTGGCAGCACCGAAAGATCGCCGTATTTGCCCTGATGCTTAGCGTACTCTGCGTACACCTTGGGGTACATCAGGTATGAAGCGAAATCATTATCGTCGATGCTGTGGCGGGATTCCTTTTCCGCCTTTGTCCGCAGCGTGACGAAATCGGCGGGTAGCATACTGGCCCCGGGACGTCCGGGAAGCGGTGTCACGCCGCGCAGTACTTTGTCTTGCAACGCCTTGGGAAAGCCGCCGGGGGGCTGGCCGATGTCGCCGCGAAAAAACGCCACCACAGAGTCGGGGAAGGCGATCTCTTTGTTGGGGTTGAGTACGTCGGCCTCGCTTATGCCTGCGGTTACCATATAGACGGCAAGATCACCGACCACTTTTGAGGTGGGCGTTACCTTGATGATGTCGCCAAACATGCGGTTGACGGCGGCGTAGGTTTCGGCGACCTGGGGCCAGCGGTGCTCGATGCCCAAAGAGCGCGCCTGCTCGCGAAGGTTGGTGTACTGGCCGCCCGGCATCTCGTGAAGATAGACGTCGGAAGAACCCGCCCGCATCTCGCTTTCAAACATACGGTAGTAGCGGCGGACATCTTCGAAATAACGCGATACCCCACGCAACGCTTGCCCGTCCAGCCCGGTGTCACGTTCCGAGCCGCGCAGCGACTCGACGATCGAGCCTAGGTTGGGCTGTGAGGTCAGGCCGCTCATGCTGTCGATTGCCGCATCAACTGCATCCACCCCCGCTTCTACCGCCGCCAGCACCGACGCCGCCGACATGCCGCTGGTGTCGTGAGTGTGAAAGTGGATGGGCAAACCTATTTCCTGGCGCAACGCCGTCACTAACTGGAATGCCGCAGTCGGCTTGCACAAGCCCGCCATGTCCTTGATGGCCAGGATGTGGGCGCCAGCCGCCTCCAGTTCCTTGGCCATGTTGATATAGTATTTAAGGTCGTACTTGCTGCGAGCCGGGTTATTAATGTCGCCAGTATAGCAGATTGCGGCTTCCAGCAGCTTTCCGCTTTCCAGCACCGCATCCATGGCCACGCGCATGTTTTCGACCCAGTTTAGCGAGTCGAAGACCCTGAACAGGTCTACGCCGCCCTTGGCCGCCTGGGCCACGAACAGCTTGACCACGTTGTCCGGGTAGTTAGTGTAGCCGACCGCGTTGGATGAGCGCAGCAGCATTTGGAGCAAAATATTGGGTACCTGCTCGCGCAATTGGTCCAGTCGTTGCCAGGGGTCTTCCTTGAGGAAGCGCATGGCCACGTCGAAGGTGGCACCGCCCCAGCACTCCAGCGAAAGCAGCTGAGGCAGTCCGCGTGCATAGGCGGGGGCGATGGCCAGCATGTCATAGGTGCGTAGGCGAGTGGCCAGCAAGGATTGGTGGGCGTCACGCATTGAAGTGTCGGTAAGCAAAAGACGCTTTTGTTCGCGCATCCATTTGGAGAAGCCCTGAGCACCGAGTCCCTCAAACAATTGCCGGGTTCCGGGGGGGCTGGTGCTCGGCAAATGGTCTGGCAATTGGGGGTTGATGTCCGGCTGAGCCTTGGTTCCCCGTGCTTCCGGGTTGCCGTTGATGGTGGTTTCGGCGATGAAGCGCAGCAAGCGCGTCGCACGGTCGCGGCGGTCGCTGGGTTTGAGTAGTTCCGGTGTTTCGTCGATGAAGCGGGTGGTGTAGTCGGCAGCAGCGAATTGCGGATGGTTGATCAATTTTTCGAGGAAGGTGAGGTTGGTAGCAACGCCCCGGATGCGGAATTCGCGCAAGGCCCGGTCCATCCGGCGTAAGGCCTCGTCGGCGGTGGGGGCCCAGGCAGTGACCTTCTCTAGTAGCGAATCATAGAAGCGGGTAATTATCGCGCCCGTATAGGTGGTGCCACCGTCAAGTCTGATGCCAAAGCCGGTTGCCGTGCGGTAGGCGAGTATGCGCCCGTAATCAGGAATGAAGTTGGCCTCCGGGTCTTCGGTAGTGATTCGGCATTGCAAGGCGTGGCCATTCAGGCGGATGCACTCCTGGGCGGGAACGCCACTGGCGGCGCTGCCGATGGCGTGACCCTCGGCGAGTCGGATTTGGGCCTTGACCAGGTCGACGCCGGTAACTTCCTCGGTTACGGTATGCTCGACCTGGATGCGGGGATTGACTTCGATGAAGAAGAATTCGCCTGAATCCGAGTCGATGAGAAATTCGACGGTGCCAGCGTTTTCGTAACCGGAGGCGCCAGCAATGCGCAGCGCGGCCTGGCACAGCTCCGTCCGTCGCTCGTTATTGAGGAACGAAGCCGGGGCACGCTCCACCACCTTTTGGTGCCGGCGCTGGACCGAACAGTCGCGCTCGTAAAGATGGACGAGGTTGCCATGGCGGTCGCCGAGAATCTGGACCTCGACGTGGCGGGCACGGCGCACCAGTTTTTCAAGATAAACTTCGCTGTTGCCGCAGGATAGCTCGGCTTCGCGACGGCCGGAGATCACTGCTGCAGTTAATTGGTCAGGGTTTTCCACAACTCGCATACCGCGGCCACCGCCGCCCCAGCTGGCCTTGAGCATCAGCGGGTAGCCGATTTCATCGGCCTGTCTTGAGATTTCTTCAGGATCGTCAGGCAGGGCGAGGGTGGCCGGCATGACCGGAACATCGGCGCTTACCGCCAGCGCGCGGGCCGCCACCTTGTCGCCCAGCGTGCGCATGGTCTCGGTGCGGGGGCCGACAAACAAGATGCCCTGATCGCGCACCGCTTTGGCGAAGGCGGGATTTTCCGAGAGAAAGCCGTAACCGGGGTGGATGGCGCAGACCTTGGCCTGGATCGCCACCCGTAGGATATCGTCAATGTCCAAATAGGCGCGCACCGGTCCGCGATCCTCGCCGATGCGGTAGCTTTCGTCGGCTTTGAACCGGTGCAGGGCAAGCTGATCCTCCTGAGAGTACACCGCGATGGTGGCGATGCGCAGTTCGTTGGCGGCCCGCATAACACGGATGGCGATTTCGCCCCGGTTGGCGATCAGTAGACGCCGAATTTGCTTGATCGGTTCAGCCACAATCTGTTCTCCCTTGCTTCGTTGCGAAACGAGTGTATCGATATTTATTGGAAATTCACTATAACTCGACGACTAGATGAGGATAGGGCGATGAGGAGACGATTGACGGCGATGGGGGCAGTATGGGGGGCCGTGTGTGTGGCCGTATTGTGGGCCGGACCGGTGCTGGCCCAGCCCGTGCCGCAATTACAGCCCGTGCCGCAGGCGGTGCCACGTTTGCCAGAGTTGCAGCTCTCCACCGGAGAAGCGACGCGGGACATGCTGTTGTTGCACCTCACCGCCCAGTATACCGATACTGTGGTGGTCGGTTTGCTTATGGGTGGGATGTTGGGCTATCTGGTGTCAGGCCGCATGTCTTCGGTAATAGTCGGCTCGGTGTTAGGGGGGGCGCTAGGCAGCTATTGGTTCTTTGACCGTGCTGCCGCTGAGTACCGGATAACCCATCCCGGCAGCATACGTTAGCTAATGCCCGCAGCTAATGCCCGCTTTGCTTGGTCCTAGGTAAGTTCGCGGTAGACCGCCATGGTTTCCCGACACATTCGGTCCTTGCTGAAGGCGGAGGCGACGAATGTCCTGGCTCGACTGGCTTGGGCCGCGCGCTCTTCGGTGGTCATGGCCAGGGCGTGGGCCAAGGCACCGGCCATGGCGACGGGATCGCGGGGCGGCACCACCAGCGCGGTTTCGCCCGGAACCACGGTTTCCATCACGGCGCCGATGTCGGTGACGATCACCGGACGTCCCATGGCTTGAGCCTCGACGATCACCCGCCCGAACGCTTCCGGTTCACGCGAGGCCGAGACGACAACGGTTGCAAGGGCGTATGCCGCCGCCATGTCCCCGCAGTGGTCGACGAGATGGACGACGCTGCCGAGGTCGTGCCGGGCTATTCGCCGCAGCAGTTCGGTGCGGTAGCCGGTGCGGCCCTGGTCGCCCCCGACCATAACGCAAGTAACGTCGTGGCGCCCGAGTTCGGCCAGTGCGTCGATCAGGTCGAGTTGCCCCTTCCAGCGAGTCAAGCGTCCGGGCAGCAGGATCACCGGCCGGTCATCGGGTAGCCGCCACTGCTTGGCCAATTGGATCATTCGCGGCTGGCTCACTCGCTCGGGCGCAAATATCGCGGCGTCGATGCCGCGGTGGATCACCCGCACTACTTCGGGGTCAACTTGGTAGTTTTCGAGGATGTGGGCGCGAATGTACTCAGATATGGCGATGATGCGTTCGCCTTTGGCCATAACCGAATTATAGGCGTGCTTGATTCGGTTCTTGAAATTATAGGGGGCGTGGAAGGTGGTCATAAAGCGGACGCCGGTTCGCCGGGCCGCGATCCAAGCGCTCCATGCCGGTGCCCGTGAACGGGCGTGTACTATCTCGACGCCATGTTGCTCGATGATCTTTACCAGCCTTGCCGCGTTGCGGTAGATGCCCCATGGGGTCTTGGTGTCCAGCGGCAGTTTTAGATGTTCGACTCCGGCGCGGTCGAGTTCACGGGTCATGGCGCCGCCGCAAGAGGCAACCAACGGTCTGCCACCGCCGGCAACCGCCAGGGCCACCGCGACATCAATGCAGCCTCGTTCGGCCCCGCCGGTGGCAAGGCTGGGAATCACCTGCAACACTACCGGAGGCAAGTTGTCCGGAAGTAGGGGCTTGTGGCCGGGGCGTTTCCCGGTCGGGATATTCATTGAAATTTAAACCGCGTAATTTAAACCGCGAAGGACGAGCCACAGCCGCACGAGGCGGTTGCGCCGGGGTTGCGCACCTTGAACGAGGATCCTATCATATCCTCAACGAAATCCAGTGTCGAGTCGGCCAACAGGCCGAGCGAGCAGTCGTCAACCACGACACTGATGCCCGCGTGCTCGAACACTGTGTCGTCGGGGGTGCGGTTGTCGTCAAGCATGAACTCGTACCGATAGCCCGAACAGCCGCCGCCCGAAACCGACAGGCGCAGCATCAGGCCCGGCCTGCCATCGGCGGCGATTATTTTGCCGATGCGCCGGGCCGCGTTGTCGGTGATGGATAGGTTGCGTGTGCCGTCGGTCATCATGGACCTTTGTGTTACTATCGAAGGCGTACGTAAGCTCCGGGCGAGCTTAGTATATAATATTCCAGTCGATTATCGAAAGGACCCGATGCCATGATCACGTTGGTTACCGGAGCCACGGGCTTCGTCGGCTCTTCCGTCGTTCGCGATCTGCTGGCGGCGGGTAGATGTACGCGGGTATTGGTGCGGCCGAACAGCAATCGTGCCAATATCGATGGTTTGCCGGTGGAGATCAGTGAGGGCGACCTTAACGACGGGGCCTCACTTGAACGGGCGCTTGATGGCTGCGATGCGCTGTTTCATGTTGCTGCCGACTATCGCATCTGGGTACCAGATCCTGAAAGCATCTATCGGGTTAATGTCGAGGGTACGCGCGATCTGATGCTGGCTGCGCTGTCGGCCGGGGTGCGACGGGTTGTATACACTAGCAGCGTTGCAACTCTTGGCCTGACCGCCGATGGCTCCCCCGCCGACGAGACGACTCCGGTCGGCATCGACGACATGGTCGGCCACTACAAGCGCTCTAAGTTCCTGGCCGAGGAGGTGGTGCAAAAGCTGATTGATGAGCGCGGTCTGCCTGCGGTGATCGTCAACCCCTCGACTCCGGTCGGGCCGCGTGATGTCAAGCCGACTCCGACCGGCCGTCTGATCGCCGATGCTGCTGCCGGCCGGATGCCGGCCTATGTCGATACCGGCCTTAATATCGTTCATGTCGATGATGTCTCGGCGGGGCATCTGGCGGCCCTTCACTGCGGCAGGATCGGTGAGCGCTATATCCTGGGGGGAGAGAATCTGTCGCTGAAGGACATTCTTGGCGAAATCGCCCGCCTCACCGGCCGCCGCCCTCCGACCATCAGTCTGCCCCATGATTTGGTGCTGCCGATTGCCTATGTCGTCGAATTTTTCGCCCGTCTGACCGGAGCGATTAATCCGATGGTTACTGTCGATGGGGTAAATTTGGCTCGCAAGAAAATGTTTTTCAGCTCGGCGAAGGCTGAAAAAGAATTGGGCTATCGCCATCGCCCGGCGGCTGAGGCGCTGGCCGACGCGGTGGCGTGGTTCACCACCGGACGGACCGGTGCTGATGAGTTTGCTAAGTAACCGGCTGGAATGCTCGGTGAAATTCTGCCATGGTCGGCCAGTATCATCGACAACCAAAATGGGTCTATAATGTCCGAGCAAAATAATGCGCCTGATTTCAAAGAGATGCGCTCAATTATCCAGGCTGTGCCGGGACCTGATCTCGAAGCGGCTAAGTTGGCGCGGGCGCGTCAGGACTGCTTGACCAAGCCCCAGGGTTCGCTTGGGCGGCTGGAGGAACTGGCGACCTGGATGGCCACTTGGCAAGGTCGGGCACAGCCCGAACTACGGCGCGCCCGTGTCGCAGTCTTCGCTGGTAATCACGGCGTCAACGCCCAGGGGGTTTCGGCTTTTCCGGTTGAAGTGACCAAACAGATGGTCGCCAACTTCACGGCGGGAGGGGCGGCGGTCAACCAGATTTGCGGCGTGGTCGATGCCGAGCTTCGGGTTTATGAGCTGGATTTGGACAATCCGACTAACGACTTCACCACCGGTCCGGCCATGGTTGAGGAGGAGTGCGCCAAGGCCATGAGCTATGGCATGATGGCAGTGGAGGGCAATCTCCATTTGCTGTGTTTGGGCGAGATGGGAATCGGCAATACCACCTCTGCGGCGGCCTTGTGCCTAGCTATGTTTGGCGGCGATGCTGCCGATTGGGTTGGTCGCGGCACCGGAGTCGACGAGGCTGGGCTTAAGCGCAAGGTTGCAGCGGTCGAGGCCGGATTAAGGGCTAATCTGGGGGGCAGTGGGGCCGCCCTTGACGACCCGCTTGAGATACTGCGCTGCCTGGGTGGATTGGAACTGGCGGCGATTGCCGGGGCGGTGTTGGCGGCCCGCATGGGGCGGATACCTGTGGTGCTGGACGGTTATACTTGCACGGCGGCGGCGGCGATTCTTTACAAGATCGACCCGGCATTGCTCGATCATTGCGTGGTCGCACATTGCTCGGTTGAACCGGGACACCGGCGGCTGATGGACAAGATCGGCAAGACGCCGCTGTTTGATTACTCCATGCGGCTGGGCGAGGGTTCGGGCGCGGCACTGGCCATTCCGGTTCTGCGCTCAGCGGTTGCTTGCCTTTCGGGCATGGCCACTTTTGGCGAGGCTGGCGTCAGCGACCGTGACGCCTCCCCGGTTAATTCCACATCTTAAGGTGTCAAATTTTAAGGTACCCTGTCTTGAGACATAACCTTATCGCGTAGCCTTGTTTTCCTGGTCATTCAGGAACTTGGCGAGTTTGGCATCGCTGGTGATGATGTGGCTGGTGAACCAATTATCGATGAAGCGGGCGACGTTGGGAAGGTCGTTGTCGTTCGCTTCATCGACACGGTAGAGAAAGCCGCCAAGTTCGCCTAATAGCTTGGTGTGCTCGGCGAGGTGGTTTTCGGCGTCGGGAAAGCGATATTTCGCGATCATCGCCTTTTCCTTGTCCATATGCTCAGCGAAGCGCAGAGATAAAGTGTCGACCTCATCATAGATTTTTTGCCTGTCGGCCCCAGCTTCGACCGAATCGTAAAATGCGTTGATCAGTGATGCTAATTCCTTATGATCACCATCGATTATTTCATTCCCGACCAGTAACGGCCCTTGAATTTCTATATGCATGCGGCTTTCTCCCTCACGCCATCGGTGGCAGGCCCGTGCCTCACCCGTCATGAATTACCATATCAGATTCTATGTGGCTTATCCGAGTCAGTCGTTTCAGATCTTCTGGGGTGTTGATGTTGTGGAAGGGATCGGGCGGGCCGGAGGGCCACTCCACCTCGACCACCCGGTAGCGGTCGGTCCAGTTGCGGACTTTGTGGATTCTATCAATTGTCAGGGCGCGGCGCAGGGGGGCGGCCAGTTCCAGCGGCCACAGGGCGAACACCGGGTGGCGACGTCCAGCCGAAGCGGCGCATGTAATATCGGCTCCGCCGCTGCCGGTTGCGGTCAGTAGCCGTTTGACCAAGTCATCGGGAAACAGCGGTGCGTCGACGGCGAAACTGGCCAGCCAACGGCAGTGGGGGGCATGGAGGATGGTCCATTCCAGGCCGGCTAGGATTCCAGCCAGCGGCCCGGCGAATCCGGCGATCGGGTCGGGCAACAGTGGCAGGCCGTGCGCGGCAAAGGCTACGACATCGCCGTTGGTGCTGATCACCAGCGGACCCACCTGGGCCGTCGCGCGCCTGATTGCCCGGCCAAGCAAGGTTTCTCCACCAAAGCGAACCAAGGCCTTATCAGCGCCGCCCATTCGGCGCGAGCGGCCTCCGGCTAACACCACGCCTGCGATTTCAGAGTCTTCGTGGGCAGGCATGTTCGTCACCCTGGAATGTCCGCAGTCATGTGGCTTATACCTTGAAAAACGCCTACAGTGCCGCATCTCTACAGACTGCGTCCAGGGAAACGGCCAGCGATGACCACCGCCACCGAGTCCGTCGGTCTAGCTCTCGCCTTGATCGCCCACCTTGATCATGATCTCATTGATATCGTAGCATTATCGCTGCGAGTTACCTTGACGGCGGTTTTGCTCTCCTCGCTGCTTGGGCTGCCGCTGGGGGCCTTGCTGGGGTTGGCGCGGTTTCCCGGCCGGCAGGCGTTGATCGTGGTTTCCAATACCTTGATGGGGTTGCCGCCGGTCGTGGTTGGGTTGACCGTCTATCTTCTGGTCTCACGGGCCGGTCCCTTTGGCTGGCTAGCCTTGCTCTATTCCCCAGGGGCCATGATCATGGCTCAAGTGGTGCTGGTGACGCCGATCGTGATCGCCCTCAGCCGGCAGGTGATCGAGAGTTTGGCTGAGGAGTACGGCGAGCAACTGCGTTCGCTGGGCGCTACCACGCCAGTGCTGGTCGCAACGCTTATTCGCGAGGGCAGGGGGGGGCTGCTGACCGCCGTGCTGGCCGGATTCGCCCGCGCCAGCGCCGAGGTCGGGGCGGTGATGATTGTCGGCGGCAATATCGATCACCATACTAGGGTTATGACCACGACTATCGCCCTGGAGGTTAATAAGGGAGATCTGCCGCTGGCGCTGGCGCTGGGGCTGGTATTGCTGCTGATCGCTCTGATGGTTAATGCCGCCGTATCGGTTGCTGTGCTCAGGGGTCAGCGGCATGACAGCGCGGTGGCGCGGCCATGAACGGTGGCGCGGCCATGAACGGTGATATCCTACCGTTGCGGGTCGAAGGGCTGGGCTATATCGTTGCGGGGGTTACGCTGCTCAATGGCGTGGCCTTTGCTTTGGAGCGCGGGCCGCGCACGGTAATACTCGGCCCCAACGGCTCCGGCAAAAGCTTGCTGTTGCGGCTCTGTCATGGCCTGTTGCAGCCATCGTCTGGTAGCGTTCGCTGGAACCGTGATGCAGGCGGGGAGACGGCGCTACGTCATGCTATGGTGTTTCAGCGGCCGGTGATGTTACGGAGATCGGTTGCGGCGAACGTTGATTATGCGATCAGCCTGCACCGTCTGCCGCGTTCGCTGCGGCGCGAGCGGGTTGAGGAGGCGCTGCGGGTGGGCGGGCTGGAGGCGCTGGCGGAGCGCCCTGCGCGGGTGCTCTCCGGTGGCGAGATTCAGCGTTTGGCCATCGTCAGGGCCTGGGCCTGCCGACCGTCGGTGTTGTTTCTCGACGAGCCTACAGCTAATCTTGATCCGGCAGCGAGCGGAGCAGTCGAGCGGCTGGTCGACCGCATTCATGGCGACGGCACCAAGATCGTGATGACTACCCACGACCTTGGCCAGGCGCGGCGGCTTGCGGACGAGGTGTTTTTCATGTACCGGGGAAGGTTGATCGAACATGCCCGGGCGGAGGATTTCTTTGCCGGTCCGGCTACCGCTGAAGCCAGCGCCTTCCTGGCCGGGGAGCTTTTGTGGTAGTTTGCGCGAGGATAGGCTGATGCGCTGGATTTCTGTTATTGGGCTGATGTTTATGGGCGCGCTGACGGTGTCAGCGCAGGCTGACGAGCCTTTCATCACGGTAGCGTCGACCACCTCGACCGAGCAGTCAGGGCTTTTTGGCCATCTGCTGCCGTTGTTCAAGGAGAAAACCGGCATCACGGTGCGGATTGTGGCGCTGGGGACCGGGCAGGCGCTGAAGACGGCGGAGAATGGCGACGTTGACATGGTGTTCGTCCACGACCGCCCGGCTGAGGACGCTTTCATCGCTAAGGGCTTTGGCATCGAGCGGCGCGATGTCATGCACAATGATTTTATTATGGTCGGGCCGCGCGCCGATCCGGCGGGCATCGCCAAGGCGGGTGACGCCGTTACCGCCATGGGGCTGATTGCGGCATCGGGGGCCGTCTTCGTCTCGCGCGGCGACAACAGCGGCACCAATGCCGCTGAACTGAGGCTGTGGCGGGCGGTCGGGCTTGCCCCGCAGATTTCGGTGCCAGCTTGGTACCGGGCAACCGGTTCAGGCATGGGGCCGACGCTGAACGTGGCCGCCGGTCTTGACGGTTATACCTTGGCTGATCGCGGAACGTGGCTCAGTTTTCGCAACCGAGGTAACCTTGCGGTGCTGTATGCTGGCGACCGGCGATTGTTTAACCCTTACGGCGTGATTCTGGTTAACCCCGCCCGCCATCCTCACGTCAGGGTGGCGCAGGCGCGTAGCTTTGTCGAATGGCTGGTCTCGCCAGCTGGACAGGCCGCTATCGCTGACTTCAAGATCGATGGTGAGCAGCTTTTCTTTCCCGACGCAATTTGTTCGTGCTCAGTCGAGTAGCTCGGAAAACGGCAGGAAGTTAACGATATCGCCGCAGACGACGCGCTCGACCGACTCGGGCAGATCAATCAGCCCGTCGCTATTGGTCATTGAAGTCAGGATGCCTGATCCTTCAAAGGGAAAGCGTAGGGCGGTGACGCTTCCATCCGGGTTGCGGCGCAGCGTGGCGCGCATCCATTCCCGCCGGCCTGGTCGCTTGATTTCATCAAAGCCGGCGAGTACCGGGAAGGCGAGGGGCGGGCGCACGGTGGCACCGGCCATGGTCAGTAATAGCGGACGGGCGAACATCAGGAAAGTCACCATACTGGCCACCGGATTGCCGGGCAGGCCGATGAATGGAACAGTACCGATGCGACCAAATGCTAGTGGTCGCCCCGGACGGATGGCGATTCTCCAGAAGTGAAGCGCGCCAAGGGCCGACACCGCCGTCTTGACATGGTCCTCTTCACCGACCGACACGCCGCCCGAAGCCATCACCAAGTCGTGCTCGGCGGCGGCGGCGATCAATATTGTGGTGAGCTTTTCGGGATGATCGGGGACGATGCCGAAATCACCAACGGTGCAGCCGAGCCTACGCAACAGACCGGCCAGAACATACCGGTTGGAATCATAGATCGCTCCCGGTCCCGCCGTTTGGCCCGGTTCGCGCAGCTCGCTGCCGGTGGAAAGCAGGGCCACGCGCAGCGGTCTGATTACGGCTAGTCGGTCGAGCCCGATTGAGGCGGCCAACCCGATATGCTGAGGCTGCAGCCGGATTCCCGCCCGTAGCACGACTGCGCCTGTGGCGATGTCCTCTCCGGCATGGCGGAAATTGGCCCCCTTACTGATGGCGGGCAGCGTTACGTGACCATTTTCTTCCCGGCAGACCTCCTGGGGTATGATGGTATCTGGTCCGCTTGGGACCGGGGCGCCGGTGAAAATGCGCAAGGCCTCGCCGCGCCGGGCTGGTCGTTCCAGCACTTGACCGGCCTTGATGCGGCCGGTAACCGGCAGTCGTATCGTCCCGCCGGATCCTGCGGCCCCGGCGGCTAAGAGATCGCAGGCGAAAACGGCATAGCCATCCATCGCCGAGTTGTCATGGGGCGGCACCGAGCGGGCGGCGATGAGGTTTGCGGCCAGCACCCGGCCTGATGCCTTTATCAGCGGCACTTCTTCGCATTCAGTTACCGGAGTAACCGAAGCAACCAGGGCGTCGCGGGCTTGGTCGGCGGTCAGCATGTCGCTGGTGGGGGCGAAGGCATCGCAACGGCAGTTCATGGCGCAAATCCAAGTGTGGTTAGGGTGGCGCGGAATTCTTCGCTGTCAAGCAGTTCAACAAAGCGGCGGACCTGCGGCCGCTGGCGGCGAGTCTTAGGGATCACGAAATCGTAACGCTCTGCTTGAAGCGGCAGGAAGCCAAGGCCGTAGTGCCGCACAACGGTTTCGATGGCCACCCCCCAGTCGGCTCGCCCTTGGCTTACTGCTACCGCAACCGCATTATGGGATCGGGCTTGGCTGAAGAAGCCGGCCGGGCGGAAGGTGCCGATCAGGCGGTCGATCAGTATCCGGGTGCCGCTGCCAGCGTTGCGGTTGATCATCACGCAGTCAGGATCGGCCAGCGCCTTCGCTACCGCTGCCTCGGTCGGACCTTGGGCAAAGCGCGGGTCGTCTTGACGAAATACTACCCCCAGCAGCCGGCCATAGCCGGGGATCAGCTCCAGCTCATTGCTAAGAAAGGAGCGGTTGTAGCTGTTGCTCGCAGGGTCGAATAGGTGGATTCCGGCCACGTCGCACTCGCCTCGCTTGGCTGCGGCTAGCCCGCCGGAACTGCCGATATTTATGGCCCTAACCCGGATGTCTTCACGTTCCAGCCGGCCGATCAGGGCATCAAGGCCGACGCAATGGCTACCGATCACCACCAAATCGGCGGGTTCGGTTGCGGCTGTGAGGCGTTGGACCATGATTGGCGTCCCGGCTGCGACCATTTCGACCGCCGCCGGGATCGGGAAAAAGCCGTCGGCCCGGGCGAATGAGGTCACAGACCCAGAACCCTTGGCGATGGGATAGGCGGCAAGGCCCTCGTCAGCGCCGCGTACCAGCGAGACCATGACGTATTCTGTGCGGCCACGTTCGGAGGCGAGTCGCACCGGCAGCGTCGCCGCCACCGTTTCGCGGCGGTTGGGCGGGCGTCCGCCCAGGATGCGGATGATCGGTGCCACGAACTCATGAAAGGTGAATATCGCCGAGGTCGGAAATCCCGGCAGGATCACTACCGGCTTGCCTGCGCTTACCGCGAGGCAGAGCGGCTTGCCCGGTTTGAGTGCGACGCCATGCACGACCACGCCGGGCTCGGTCAAACGGCTAGCCACCTTGCTAGCGAGGTCGCCAGCACCCTTGGAGGTGCCGCCGGAAAGCACCACCATGTCGGCTGTAGTCAGCGCCGAATTAAGTGCGTGCGCGAGAGCCTCCTCATTGTCGGCGATGATGCCAAGCGGAACTGGCTCACCGCCCAGCTCCGAAATGGTGGCGGCTAGTAGCGCCATATTGCAGTCATGGACCTGACCGGGCGCGAGCGGGTCGCCGGGGGGGACGATTTCGTCGCCGGTGGAAAATAGGGCCACCCTTGGCCGCCGCCAGACGGTAACAAAGCCAAGCCCTATCGCCGCCAGCATACCGATTTCGCGCGAGCACAGTACTTGTCCTGCTCGCAGCACGGTTTCACCACTGGCGATGTCGGAGCCGGCGGCGGCGATAAACTGGCCGGGCACCGCCGCGCGCCCGATCTCCACGAAAATACCGTCGTCGCCGCCACTCGCTTTGGTGGCCTCAGTGTGCTCGATCATAACCACGGCGTCGGCACCACGCGGCATCATGCCGCCGGTGGCGATTGCCGTTGCGCTGCCGGGGGCGATGGTGATAGCGGGGACTACCCCCGGTGTAAGAAGTTCGTCGTTGAGCAGTAAAGATGCCGGTGCGTCGGGGCCGCATCCTTCGGTGTCGGCGGCGCGGATGGCGAAGCCGTCTACGCTGGCGCGGTCGAAGCCGGGCACGTCGACATTTGCCGACACGTCGCCAGCCAACACGCGGCCAAGCGCCAGAGCCAGCGACACCAACTCAACGCCCAGCGGTTCCAACTTGAGGTGGCTACGGAATCTGGCTTCGGCTTCGTCGCGACTAACGACATTGAGGAATTGCTCCTGCCGAGCGGCACGCCATAGCGCCGCCCGCCGCTTTGCCTCACTCATGTTCCATCATTTCCGTTTGTTACGTCTTCTCCGGTTGTTATACTAATAGCCCGTAGAGATGGACAGTAACTTCAGCGCCAGGGGCAAAGCCCTCGCATTCGGCTGGGACCATCACGAAGCCGTCGGCGTGGACTGCGGAGATTAACCCCCCAGTGTCCGCCGATCCTAATGGTTCAGCTTGGCCCCTGACAAGCCGCACCCGGATCATCTCAACAAAGCCAATGCCCGAGACTATCTTGCGGGAAAGTCGCGCGCGGGTGGTCGTGTAGGGGAGGGCGGGTGTTCGGCCGCTCAGCAGCCGCACCAGCCGCCCTGCCAACATGTCGTAGGCGAACAGGCACGAAAGCGGCTCGGTAGGCAGGACGATCAGCGGAATCCCTCCCACCAGCCCAAGCCCGGCGCCGTCTCCCGGTCGCATGGCCACCCCGTCCATGAATCGTTCTGGGGTGGGTTCGTCGGGCCAGCCAAGGCGAGCGATCAGGTCGGGCGGCTCACCCACCATCCCGCCATCTCGTGCGATTAGGGCGCGCAGCATCGGGTTCAGCGTCTCGGCAACCTCCAGCCTTACGCGGGGACGCGCGACGACCAGCACCCGTTCCACTCCCAATTGAGCTAGCGCGCCGATATCTTGAGGCCGAAGGGGGCGGTGGCTGACCCCGATGGCGATGGCTCCGGCCTTGAGTACTCGCCCGCGACGCTCAATGCCCTCTCCCACGGCCACCGGAGCCAGCGCCAGCACGCGGCCGCTAATGGATTCTGTAGATTCAGCAGATTCCGCAGATTCCGCCATGTCGAACCCCAGCACCGCGTCGGTGTCCGGCGGCGGCACATCCCCGGCGTTTATCGCGAGCGCGAGCGGCAGCGAGAGTGGGCTATAGCTGCCCGCGCCCACCGTATGGGACGCCCGTACTGCATACCCGGCGATGATCGCCCGGTCCGAGTCGGGGAGGTCGTGGGGGTTGATCACGGCCTCGGCCAGCACCCGGTCAACGGCGTCGGCGCTGGCTATGTCCTCAAAGAGCGCGTCCTCAATGGGTAGGGGGGTGGCGCGGGCGTCGATCCAGTCCCATGCCGCGCTCAGGGTGCCGCGCGTTGACATTGTCGCTCCGGTCACTGCGTCATGCCGCCAAGGTGGGAACGGCGTCAATCTCGTCGCGTTTTTCGCGGGCTAGTCGGTCGAGGTCGTGGCGGGTCTGAAGCCGCATCCACAGCTCCGGCCCGTTGCCGCAAAGCTTGCCCAGCTTAAGGGCCATCAGCGGCGACACGGCTGCGCGCTCGGTCAGAAGCGCATGTAAAGCTTGGCGCGAGACGCCAAGCAGCCGCGCAATCTCGCATACCGGCTTGTCGAGGGCCGGGATCACGTCTTCCCTAAGAAGAGCTCCGGGGTGCAGCGGTGGCAAACCGCGTTCAACCTCTCGGGTCATCAGTGGTAATCCTCAAGATCAACCTCGACGATGTCGGCGCCGTCCCAGCCGAAGGTTATCCTCCAGTTGCCGGTAAGTCTGCGCCTGACCCTCACTTTCGTCAAACGCTGCTTGACGATTCTTGCACCACCGTTAATAGGCGGGCTGATGGTAAGCGATCGATCCCCTTCCGATCAACCCGGCGATGGGGTAGTGTCGGCAAATGCAGACCGTCAGCATCCGGCCCAGACCCGAAGACCCGCGCTTGACCGAGCGCGTCACCGGCATTGACCATTTGGGGCGGGCCATCGAGTGCCCTGTCATCGTCGAGCGGCCGCTCACCTTGTTCCTGAATGGGCGCGAGATCGTCACCATGATGACGATTGGCGACTATGTGGAAGAGCTGGCGATTGGCTATCTGCTCAATCAGGCGATGCTGCGTCCCGATGATGCTATTACCTCGATTGATCATGACGAGGAAACTTCCACCGTTGTGGTGCGGACTGAACGTCAGACCGATTTCGAGGACAAGCTCAAGCGTAAGATTCTCACCTCCGGTTGTGCTCAGGGCACCGCCTTTGGCGATGTCATGGAAAATTTCGAACAGGCGCGGCTGTCCGAGACCGCGCGATTGCGCACCAGTTGGCTTTATGGGTTGTCGCGTCAAATCACCGCGACACCCAGTCTTTACCTTGCGGCTGGTGCCATCCATGGCTGTGTTCTGTGTCGTGAAGACCAGCCGTTAGTCTATATGGAGGATGTCGGCCGCCACAACGCGGTTGACAAGATAGCCGGCTTTATGTCCCGCCATAACATTGTTCCCGACGACAAGATATTCTATACGACCGGACGGTTGACCAGCGAGATGGTAATCAAGACTGTTCGCATGGGCTTGCCGATTTTGGTTTCGCGCTCGGGGTTTACCGCCTGGGGGGTGCAATTGGCCCGGCAGGTGGGCTTGACCTTGGTGGGTCGCGCCCGTGGCCGCCGTTTCCTCGCCCTTTCGGGAGAGCATCGGTTGGTGTTCGACGCCGACCCAGCCCAGGCCGGCGAGGATGGCGGTAGGCCGCAGCGCGAGAGAGGTGTGGAGGAAGACGGTTGAATCCTGTTACAGTATCAACCACGACATTTTGCGCTTTCGAATGAGAACAAGTTGGGAGGAAGCAGCTATGGATCACTCCGGTTCCGGCGGCGAATGTGCTGGTCCGTCCTCAGATCGAGAGTCCCGGGTCG
>JBAXKX010000002.1:0-40700 GCA_037135115.1 Rhodospirillaceae bacterium | reverse complement strand
GGCTGTGTCTTATGGCGGGGAAAGCAGCCGGTACGCTGAAGATAAGAGCGTTGTTGCCGATAAGGATTTCGGCCCGCTGATCAAGACGGCGATGACTCGTTGCATAACCTGCACCCGTTGCATTCGGTTTTGTGAGGAGATTGCCGGGGTTTCGCTATTGGGTGCGATTGGCCGTGGCAGTCACACGGAGATTACCACGTATGTCGGCAAGGCGCTCGACTTTGAGTTGTCAGGCAATCTCGCCGATGTTTGTCCGGTCGGTGCCCTGACCAGCAAGCCCTATGCCTTCATGGCTCGGCCCTGGGAACTGCGCAAGACCGAGTCGGTGGACGTGCTTGATGCGGTCGGCAGCAACATTCGGCTTGATACTCGGGGTTCCGAGGTGATGCGCGTAATGCCGCGTCTCAACGAGGAGGTCAATGAGGTCTGGATATCCGACAAGACCCGTTTTGCCGTGGACGGACTGAAGCGCCAACGACTCGATCGACCTTTTGTTCGCCGTGATGGCAAGTTGTTGCCCGCTAGTTGGGATGAAGCGTTCGCGGCGATTGCCGACCGCCTCAATAGCGTGGCTGGGAGTCGGATTGCCGCGATCTCAGGTGATTTGATCGATGTCGAAGCGGTTGTTGCCCTCAAGGACCTGATGGTGGCGCTCGGCTCGCCTAATTTCGATTGCCGCCAGGATGGAGCCCGTTACGATGTTGCAGCGCGTTCCGGGTATTTGTTCAACACCGGTATCGCCGGGATTGAGCAGGCCGAAGCCCTGCTGCTGGTCGGCACCAATCCGCGAATCGAAGCTCCGATCATCAATGCACGCATTCGCAAGCGCTGGCGCGTTAGTAATCTCCAGGTCGGGTTGATCGGCGAGAAGGTCGAGTTGGGTTATAGCTATCAGCATTTGGGTAACGATCCAGCACTGTTGGCCGCCATTGCCGACGGTAGCCATAACTTCGCTAAGGTGTTGCGGGGGGTTGGACGGCCGATGCTTGTTCTTGGCTCGGGTGCCCTGGCGCGTAGTGATGGTGCGGCGCTTCAGGCTGAGGCGCGACTTGTCGCCGAGTCCACCAACATGGTTCAGGAGGGTTGGAACGGCTTCAACGTACTTCATTTGGCGGCGGGCCGGGTTGGCGGTCTCGATGCCGGCTTCGTGCCGGGGACTGGTGGCCGCGACACCCGGGCCATCCTTGATGGTGCCAAGTCGGGTGAGATTGAGGTGATTTACTTGCTTGGGGCCGATGAGATCGAAGCCGGTCGCTTGGGTAACGCCTTCGTGATCTATCAGGGTCATCACGGCGACCGTGGCGCCCACCGGGCTGATGTGGTTTTGCCTGCGGCCGCCTACACCGAGAAGAATGCCACCTACGTCAATACCGAAGGGCGGGTTCAGCACGGACGTATGGCCCTGCTGCCGTTGGGTGAGGCGCGCGAGGATTGGAAGATATTGCGGGCGCTGTCGGAGCGGCTGGGGCACACCCTGCCCTATGACAGCCTAGCCCAGCTCCGCGAACGGATGGTAGCGATTAATCCGGTGTTCGCAGTGCCGGGTGCGCTTTCGCCTTCCCCGTGGCTGCCGTTTGGTTGCAAGGGGGAGTTGCTGGCCGAGCCTTTTGCACCAGCATTCGACAATTTCTACATGACGGATCCAATCAGCCGGGCTTCAGTGACGATGGCTAAGTGCACTGAGGCCTTTGGGCAAAGCCGCGAGGGGAAGACCGGGACCCATGGCTAGTATTTGGACGTATATTTGGCCGCTGATCGTGATTATCGCCGCGATTGTCGCGATCATCATCCCGGTCTTGACCGCCGTGGCCTATCTGACATATTTTGAACGCAAAGTAATGGGTGCCATGCAAAGGCGCCAGGGGCCGGCCGTAGTTGGCCCGCTGGGCTTGTTGCAACCGGTGGCCGACGGGCTTAAACTGCTCGGGAAGGAAATGCTGATTCCATCCGGCGCCGACCCGGTGCTGTTTGTTCTTGCCCCGGTCCTGACCTTTCTGTTCAGTTTGGTTATCTGGGCGGTAGTGCCGTTCGGGTTCGGCTTGGTGTTGGCAGATATCAATGTCGGTATTCTATACCTTTATGCCGTCTCGTCGCTTGGCATATATGGCATGATAGTGTCAGGTTGGGCCTCGAACTCGCGCTATGCCTTTTTGGGCGGCTTGAGATCGGCGGCACAGATGGTTTCGTATGAGGTGTCCATGGGTCTGATTATGGTCACCGTGCTGCTGTGCGTAGGATCGTTCAATCTGACGAAAATTGTGCTGGCCCAACAGACCGTGTGGTTTGCCGTGCCGCTCTTCCCGATGTTTATCACCTTTTTCATTTCGATCCTGGCCGAGACTAATCGTCATCCCTTTGATCTGCCCGAGGGCGAATCGGAGATCGTGGCCGGCTTCTTTACCGAGTATTCGTCAATGGGCTTTGGCATGTTTATGCTTGGCGAATACAGCAACATGATCGTCATGAGTGCGATCGCCACGACGTTGTTTTTGGGTGGTTGGCTGCCGCCGTTGAATTTCTGGATATTCGCGCCGGTGGTCTCTCTGGTGCCCGGGCCGATCTGGTTTGCCCTTAAGATAGCTTTCGTGCTGTTCTTTTTCCTATGGGTACGCGCGGCGTTGCCTCGGTATCGTTACGATCAGCTGATGCGGTTGGGCTGGAAGGTATTTTTGCCCTTGTCCCTCGGTTGGCTGGTTATAACTGCTGGCGTGCTTGAATTGTTTGGCTGGCTGCCTGCGGTGACGCTTTGACCGGCTCGGGCGGGCGCATGGAGATGGTGCGGGTGAGAGAGGAGACTGGACGTCATGGCGTTTGTTGATCGCTGGGCGCGTGCCCTGCTGCTCACGGAAATTGTCACCGGCATGGCGTCGACGTTCCGCCACATGTTCCTGCCGAAGTGGACAATTAACTATCCGCATGAAAAGGGACCGATCTCAAGCCGCTTCCGGGGCGAGCATGCGTTGCGCCGCTATCCAAACGGGGAGGAGCGCTGCATCGCCTGTAAGCTTTGCGAGGCGGTATGTCCTGCCATGGCCATCACCATTGATGCCGAACCCCGGCAGGACGGGAGTCGACGCACGACGCGATATGATCTCGACCTGACCAAGTGTATATTCTGTGGTCTGTGTCAGGAGGCCTGTCCGGTTGATGCCATCGTAGAGGGTCCGAATTTCGAATACTCGACCGAGACGCGCGAAGAGCTTTACTATAATAAAGATAAACTTCTTTCTAACGGTGACCGCTGGGAAGTTCGCTTGGCCGCAAATTTGGCGGCAGAGGCTCCCTATCGGTGAGTTGCATGTATTGTTGACACCTGGAGTTTTGAACACCTTACCTACGGTGCCACCTGCAACAGGCCGGGATCCGGAAGTATTGGTGCTCAATCCTCCATTGGGGAGGCGGGGAATGCGATGATCGTCGAAGGCTTGGTGTTCTACTTCTTCTCCACCGCCCTGCTGATTGCGGGCGCAACGGTGATTACCATCCGAAATTCGGTACATTCTGTTATGTTCTTAATTCTGGCATTCATTCTCGCGTCGGGGTTGTTCATCCTGATGGGGGCGGAATTCCTGGCGATGACGCTGATTATTGTTTATGTCGGTGCCGTCGCCGTGTTGTTCTTGTTTGTCGTGATGATGCTGGATGTGAATGTAACCAAGCTGCGTCAGGGCTTTAATCGTTACTTGCCGATTGGCTGCGTGATCGGGATCGTTTTGCTGTTGGAACTGGTTATGGTCGCGGACGGTTGGACCGTGACACCGCTGGCTCTTGCTAAGCCCGCATCACCGATTCCGCCAAGCGACCTAGTTTCCAACAGTCACGCTTTGGGGCAGGTTCTTTACACCCAATATGCCTATCTGTTTCAGGCGGCTGGTTTGATTCTGCTGGTGGCAATGATCGGTGCCATCGTACTCTCGCTGCGGGGCCATTCTGACTCTCTGCACCAGAACATAAGCGATCAGGTTGGGCGACGCCCGCAGGACGTGGTAACGCTACGCAAGGTACCGCCCGGGGGAGGCATCTAATGGAAATTGGACTCGGACATTATCTCACCGTTGCTTCAATTCTGTTTACACTTGGAGTGTTTGGCATAATTCTTAATCAGAAGAATGTCATCATTATCCTTATGTAGATTGAATTGATGTTGTTGGCGGTAAATATCAATCTTGTCGCGTTTTCCGTCTATCTGCATGACCTGGCGGGGCAAGTATTTGCCATGTTCATTTTGACCGTTGCTGCGGCCGAGTCGGCGATCGGTTTGGCCATAATGGTTGCCTATCACCGCAATCGCGGCACAATTGCGGTTGAAGATATTAACATGATGAAGGGTTAAGGCGGCTGATATGGAGCGCGCCCGGTTATCTGACTGTGACTATTTTCTTTTGTACTTGTGCCGGCCCGGCGTCGATTTAGGTCTCGTCGGCCATAGTCGGTGGCAAAATTCTTGCGGCATAACGAAGCGCGGGCAGGAGACCTGACAATGGACGAATTTCCTGGCATTATGCCGGCACTGCCTGAAATATTCTTGGCCTGTTCGGCTATGGCATTGTTGCTTTTTGGCGTTCTGCGGGGCGATGGCTCGGCCCGCCTAGTATCCTCTTTGTCGGTGGCCTGCATGCTGGTTACTGCCGGCTTGGTTGTTCGTCATGGTGGTGCCCGGGATATTGCCTTTGGCGGCATGTTCGTGGTTGACGGCTTTGCCATATTCGCCAAGGCTTTGATGTTGCTTGGTGCCTCGGCTGTGCTTCTTGTCAGTCATGGTTACGGTGTTCGCGAGAAGATAGCGCGCTTTGAATTTCCAGTCTTGATCGTTTTGTCCGTGGTTGGCATGATGATGATGATCTCTGCCAATGATCTTATGGCTCTTTACATGGGCTTGGAGACTCAGAGCTTGGCTCTGTACGTTCTCGCGTGTTTCCGGCGGAACTCGGTAGCCTCAAGTGAGGCTGGGTTGAAGTATTTTGTACTTGGCGCACTCGCTTCTGGGCTGCTGCTGTTTGGCGCATCATTTGTATATGGCTTCACTGGAACCACTAACTTCAATCAAATTGCCGCATCGCTGCTCCATGTGCCCAATGCTCAGTTTGGTATCGTCGTTGGTATGGTCTTTATGGCGGCCGGCTTATCCTTCAAGGTGGCGGCGGTGCCCTTTCATATGTGGGCGCCCGATGTATATGAGGGGGCGCCGACATCGGTGACGGCGTTCTTCGCGGTTGCTCCCAAGGTCGCGGCGGTGGCGCTGCTCATGCGGTTGTTGGTGGTCCCGTTCGGCGGTATGACCGCCCAATGGTGCCAGATTATCGTCTTCATGGCGCTGGCGTCGATGCTGATCGGGTCGTTTGGTGCCATCCAGCAGACTAATATCAAACGGCTGATGGCCTATAGCTCGATTGGTCATATTGGTTTCTTAATGGTCGGATTGGCGGCGGGGAGCGAGGCCGGGGTGTCCGCCGTCCTGGTCTATCTCGCGATTTATTTGGTGATGTCGGTTGGAACCTTCGCGGTGATATTGAGCATGCGGCATCGGGGTCGCATGGTTGAGGATATCGCCAGCTTGGCCGGTTTGTCGAAAACTCATCCCTTGATGGCGTTGGTGATGGCTGTTTTCATGTTTTCCATGGCCGGTATACCACCGCTGGCTGGCTTCTTCGGCAAGATGTACGTTTTTTTGGCCGCAGTTGAGGCCAAGCTTTACGTGTTGGCGGTAATTGGCGTCTTGACCAGTGTCGTTAGCGCCTATTACTACCTGAGGATCATCAAGATTATGTATTTTGATGATGTGGCGGATCTGCGAATTGATCCTCAGGATGACCGGTCGATTGCTGTTGTATTGGTTGCTTGTGGTGTGTTTATTGCGCTTTTCTTTCTCTTTCCTGCGGTTGTCGTCAATGCCGCTGCAGTTGCGGCGTCCTCCCTTTTCGCCGGATGAACGATCAGGACGAAGAGGTTGACCCGAAGCCGGAGCCGGATTTGACGGCCCCGAACCATTCTGTGCTAGCGACCCATTCTGTGCTAGCGTTTGATGTCCTCGACAGCACTAATGATGAGGCGAGGCGGCGTGCTGGTGCCGGAGCCGCAGCTGGTACTGTGGTCTGGGCCTTGCGCCAGGAGGCGGGGCGAGGGCGACGTGGGCGCCGATGGGACTCACCCTTGGGCAATTTATATTGCTCGCTCATCTTGAGGCCGGGCTGTGCCCCTGCGGCCGGGGCGCAGTTGTCGTTGGTTGCGGCGCTGGCTCTTGGCGAGGCGCTGGAAGCGTGCTTAGTTGGTCATCCCAGGCCTCAGCTTAAATGGCCGAATGACGTTTTGCTTGAGGGCCGCAAGGTAGCCGGCATTTTGCTCGAGTCTGAAGCCGCCGGTGCCGAGCACACTGCCTGGGTGGTGGTTGGGGTCGGGGTCAATGTCGCAAGCTTCCCTGACGGAACCGATTATCCAGCGACTTCGCTAGCTTGTGAGGGTGGAGCTGGTTTTTCGGTGGGGGAGGTACTGCAGCTTTTCCTGGCCCGCTTTCAATCTTGGTACGCCCAATGGTGCCGCGAAGGATTGGCGCCGGTGCGAGCCGCTTGGTTGAGGCGGGCGGTTGGCCTCGACTTGCCGATCAGTGTTCGCTTGCATGGCGAAACGATCACCGGTACGTTCAGCGGGCTTGACGACGACGGTGCCCTTTTGCTTCTTCCCGTCGGCTGTGGTAAACCGCGACGGGTTTCTGCAGGAGATGTTTTCTTTCCCTGGTTAACCAACCCAGTTGTTCTTTTCAAGGACGGTGGTGTCGTCGTCGCGGCTCGTTGAGGGCCGGACGGTAGAAAGGCAATAAAGACCCGACATGCTGCTTTCCATCGATGCAGGCAATACAAATGTAGTTTTCGCCGTTTATGACGGGATGAAACAGCGTGGGCTGTGGCGCTGCGCCACCGATGCCAAGCGGACCGCTGATGAATACGCGGTCTGGCTTACCCAATTGCTGACGCTGCGCGGCCTTTATCCCAAGCAGATTTGCGATGCGATCATTGCGAGCGTGGTTCCGGGGGCGACATTTAATCTCAAACGCCTGTGCAAAGATCATTTCGGTTGCGAGCCGTTAATTGTTGGCGATATGCGTCACGATCTCGGGGTCAGGGCCGATGTTCCGCGACCCGAGGAGGTCGGAGCCGACCGTCTGGTCAATGCTTATGCCGCCGCACAGGCCTATCACCCTCCCCTTATCATCGTTGATTTCGGGACCGCAACGACTTTTGATGTAGTAAATGCTGAGGGTAATTATTGCGGCGGGGCGATTGCGCCTGGTATCAACTTGTCGCTTGAAGCGCTCGATCGGGCGGCGGCCAAGCTACCCCGTGTCGAAATTGTCCAACCTCTGATGGTAATCGGCAATAGCACGGTTACTTGCATGCAGTCGGGCATTTTTTGGGGCTATATTGGTCTGATCGAGGGGTTGGTTACGCGCATCCGTGAAGAGTTCATGGTATCATTTCCTATCCAGGTCATGCCGGTTATCGCCACCGGTGGCCTTGCTACACTATTTGCTCGGGCGACTCCAGTCATTGACCATGTGGATATCGAATTGACCTTGCGCGGACTTGTGCTTATTCATCAGCGGAACTCGGTTTGATGGCCGCCCTCGCTGCGTCCTTCCGACCGGGTGCCGACGCCCTGTATTTCCTGCCGCTGGGTGGGTCGGGCGAAATCGGTATGAACCTGAACCTTTATGGTCATGCCGGCAAATGGTTGATGGTCGATCTGGGAATTGGTTTCAGTGACGAAACGATGCCCGGAATCGATATCCTGGTACCCGATATCGCCTTTATCCGCGAGCGGCGACGGGACCTTGTCGGCTTGGTTCTGACGCATGCCCATGAGGACCATCTCGGTGCTGTCCAGCATCTTTGGTCGGAACTGGAGTGTCCGGTCTTCGCGTCCCCTTTTACCGCAGCTGTTTTGCGGGCCAAGCTTCACGAGGGCGGGCTGGTCAACCGCATAAAAATCACCGAGGTGCCGCGCTCGGGTACGGTCAGTATCGGTCCTTTCGAAGTCAAAATGATCGGGGTGACCCATTCGATACCTGATTCAAGGGTGTTGGTGGTGCGGACCTCAGCCGGCACGGTGGTCCATACCGGCGACTGGAAGCTTGATGCTGAACCTCTCGTGGGTCCTTTGACCGATGAAGATTCGCTTGCGGCTTTGGCCACCCAGAACGTGCTGGCCCTGGTCGGTGACTCGACCAACGCCCCGGTACCGGGCTATTCGGGCACTGAGGCCTCGGTACGGGAGGGGCTTACCCAGGTGATTGGTCGTTACGAAGGCCGGGTC
Source organism: Rhodospirillaceae bacterium (assembly GCA_037135115.1). GTDB lineage: Bacteria > Pseudomonadota > Alphaproteobacteria > Azospirillales > Azospirillaceae > BOG-933. Next base: position 32,393 of record JBAXKX010000002.1, on the reverse strand, counting down.
GCGGTGACTTGCTTTTCCACCAATGTGGCCCGGTTGGAGGCGGTGGCCGCTGCCGCTGCCGTCCATGACCGGCGGGTGGCGCTGATTGGTCGTTCTTTGTGGCGAATCTATGGGGCGGCGCGAAGCTGCGGTTATCTTGCCGATCTTCCGGAATTCGTTTCGGAACACGATGCTGGATACCTTCCCCGAAACAAAATTGTTTTGGTTTGCACCGGTAGTCAGGGCGAGCCTCGCTCTGCCCTGTCTCGGATCGCCGCCAGCGATCATCCCCAGGTTGTGCTTGAACGGGGCGATGTAGTAATTTTTTCCAGCCGCGACATTCCCGGCAATGAACGGGCCGTCGCCTTGGTCCAGGATCGGTTGTTACGCAGGCGTATCGAAGTCGTTACGGTAAATCAGGAGCCGGTCCATGTCTCGGGCCACCCGGCGCAGGAGGAATTGTTACGGATGCTGGCTTGGGTCAAGCCGCGAATTCTGGTGCCGGTTCATGGTGAATGTCGCCATCAGAGTGCTCATGTCGAGTTGGCCCGCCAAGTCGGGGTAACGGAGTCTATTATTCCGACTAATGGCATGTTGATTAGGCTCAGTCCGGGGCCGGCGGAGGTGGTCGCCGAGGTGCATCATGGCAAGATGGCGATTGATGGCAAACGGATTGTTCCGCTTGATTGTGGTGCTATGCGCAGCCGGCACCGGGTCATCATAACTGGCGCGGTGGTGGTGACGGTGGTGCTGAACGTTAAGGGCGAACTCGTTACCACTCCGAAACTTTCTATTTTGGGCCTTGTCGATGAGCAGGAGGATCGCGATCTCGTGCTTGACGTGATTGATGCCGTGCGCGAGGCGGTGGGGGCGCTGTCCAAGGCGGCGCGGGCGGACGATCAGGCGCTGATTATGGCGGTTCGCCGGGAGGTCCGGTGCGCCTTCCACGCCAGTCATGGCAAGAAGCCACAGACCGAGGTACATTTGATTCGCGTTTGATGGAGAGCTGATATGATCGGAAAACTTAACCATGTGGCGATAGTCGTGCCGGATCTGGCCAAGGCGACGGCGCTTTACCGCGATACCCTGGGAGCCGTGGTTTCGGCCCCGCTTGATCAGCCGGCTCACGGCGTCACTGTGGTCTTTGTCGAGTTGCCCAACACCAAGGTTGAACTGCTGTTCCCACTGACGGCTTCGTCGCCGGTCGGTAAGTTCCTGGACAATAACCCCTCTGGCGGCATACACCATATTTGTTACGAGGTAGCGGATATCCTGGCCGCGCGCGACCGTCTCAAAGCGGGGGGAGCCCGCGTGTTGGGCGACGGTGAGCCCAAGATCGGCGCTCATGGCAAGCCAGTCTTGTTCTTGCATCCCAAGGATTTCCTGGGCACGCTGGTCGAGCTTGAACAGGCATAGTCGTCGGCTGGGGGAGACTGTTTAGGTTATGGTCAGGTTCATCTTTGGTGTTCTCGCCCTGTTCGGATTTCTGGTTCTCGCCGGGGTCGCCGGTGGCAGTTATTTTGTTTACAAGGCAATGTTTGCAGTCGCGCCATTGCCCGAAGCGATTGTTCTGTCGTTCGATCTTGACCGTAAATTGGTTGAAGAAATACCCGACGACCCGCTTCGTAACCGTTTGTTTGGCCGCGATCTCAGTCTGCGGGCGGTGGTCGGCGCACTCGATCGCGGCGCTCATGATCAAAGGGTCAGGGGTGCGGTGTTGCGGTTGGGTGGTGACGGCATCGGCCTAGCCCAGGTCCAGGAAATTAGATCGGCTTTGGCGCGCTTTCACGCTGCCGGCAAGTTCACCACCGCCTTTGCTGAGAGCTTTGGGGAGTTCGGTCCAGGTAATAAGAGCTATTATCTTGCGACGGCGTGTGACCAGATTTGGTTGCAACCAGTCGGCATGGTTGGATTGACTGGTCTGTCGGTTGAAATGCCATTTGCAAGGAAGGCGCTTGACCAGCTTCATATCGTGCCCGAGATTGGCCATCGCGAGGAGTTCAAGAGCGCGATGGAAACCCTCACCGAGTCGGCAATGTCCGGTCCTCATCGTTTGATGATGGAGTCGCTGCTCAACGATTTGGGCGAACAAATGGTTGGGGCGCTGTCGGTGGCGCGGGGCCTGGAATCCCTGGCCGTGCGACGCCTGATCGACAGTGGCCCCTTGCTCGCCCATGAGGCCCTGAGCGCCCGTCTGATAGACCGCGTCGCCTATTTCGATGAGGCGGTCGATGCGGCGTTGGATGTTGCGGGTAAGAAGGCCGGGGTCGAAGCCGGTCTGGTCACTCCCGATGACTATCTTGAGGCCGCTGGCGAGCCGAACGACAGTGGCCCGACGCTGGCTCTGATTTTTGCGGTGGGCGCGATTGAGCGGGGTGAAGGCGGTACGGTGCCGGGCGGTTCTAGCGTTGGTTCCGAGGAAATCGTGCAGGCTTTCAAACAAGCCGTCGATGACGAGGATGTGCGAGCTATTTTGCTGCGTGTAGACAGTCCCGGTGGTTCGGCCGTCGCGTCCGAGACTATCCGCCGCGCCGTGGTTCAGGCTCAGGCCGCTGGTAAGCCGGTGATAGTCTCGATGTCCGATATGGCGGCTTCGGGTGGCTACTGGATCGCTATGAACGCGGACAGGATTATTGCCGAGCCGGCGTCGCTAACCGGCTCAATCGGCGTGCTGGTGGGTAAGGTTGCAACCGTCGGTCTGTGGGATAGTCTCGGTATCGCCTGGGACGGAGTTCGGCACGGCCGCAATGCCGGTATCTGGTCTAATATCTCGGGCTACAGTCCAACCGAGCGCTTAAGAGTTGATGCGGTACTCGACGATATCTATGCCACCTTCATGTTGAACGTGGCCGAGGCCCGCCATCTCAGCCCCGAACGGGTTCGTGAGATCGCTCGGGGCCGGGTTTGGACCGGCCACCAGGCTCTTGCCCTTGGACTTGTAGATGAACTGGGCGACCTTGACTTGGCGCTTCGACGGGCGCGCGAGGCTGTTGGACTCCCGCCTGATAGCCCTGTCAGTCTTGAAGTTTTCCCCCGGCCGAAATCTCGGCTGGAACGGTTGGCCGAACTACTTACCGTGAGCGGCAGTCGCATTCAGACGCTAGTCGAAGCGGTGGCACCGCTGGTGCAAGCGGTTCGGGGTAGCAACGAGGCGCTGCGTATGCCAGAACTTGGTAGTTTGATGCACTGATCAGGTTCATAATATTTCTGGCCCAAACAACTATTAGCTCACTTGCGCTGGGAGAATGATGATGCGGCCAGCTAATCTTCTTTATGGCGTTGACGATCGCCTACCTCTTTCTATTTTGATTTTGAGCACTGCTCAGCAAACGGCGGCAACGGCGGCAATCAGCTTTGCAACCATTATTGCCGTACTAGACGCAGCCCATGCCGATCTCGATACTACAGGTAATGCCCTGCGGGTTTCGATGATCGCACTCGGGCTGGTGACTTTCCTTCACTGCCTCCGTTGGGGACGGCTTGGCTCGGGATATCTTGTGCCTGCGGTTTTTGCCACTTCATATTTGCCGGGAATGTTGCTGGCGGCTCGGGAGGGCGGGTTGCCGCTGGTGTTCGGCATGACTATGTTCGCAGGGGCTGTGCAGGCTGCGATGTCGGTGGCGCTGCCGAGGCTGCGTCCGTTCTTTCCCACCGAAATTACCGGCTTTGTAGTCTTTATGATTGGGCTGGGCATGGGGGTGTTCGGCATTCGCGCCATGGTCGGGGCCGCTGCCGTGGACGGTAGGTTGGTGGCTCATGCGGCCGACGCTATGCTTGGCATGATCACGCTGGCGGTGATAGTTGCCGGTTCTATCTGGAGTAAGGGGGGGGCACGCACCTTTTCCGTTTTGATCGGCATTGTCATTGGTTATGTCGTGGCAGTGGCAAACGGGCGGCTGGATATAGCTAATATTGCCGGGGCTTGGGGCGGGGCGTTATTCAGTATGCCTCGATTGATGGCTTACCGGCCAATCTTCTCGTTTGACCTGAGTTTAATGCTGCCTTTCGTGGTCGGAGCGTTGGCTTGCAGTCTGCGTACTATCGGCGATATAACCACCAGCCAGAAAATCAACGATTCCAACTGGCGTCGCCCTGACTTGTCCACCATTGAGGGTGGTATACTCGCATCCGGTTTGGGCAATCTGGTAGCCGGACTGCTCGGTTCGATAGGTAGTAACACCTCATCTTCAGGGGTGGGTCTGTCTGGTGCCACCGGCGTTACCTCACGCCGAGTCGGCTATGCGATGGCCGCGCTTTTGCTGGCTCTGGCCTTCATTCCCGGTCTTGCCGGATTGTTGGCGGTGATGCCGCGTCCGGTACTCGGAGCGGTTATGATGTTCACCGGCTGTCTGGTGATCATGAATGGGCTTCAGATGATTCTGTCGCGAGTCATTGATATGCGCAAGACCATTGTGGTCGGTGTTTCGATGGTTCTGGGTATCGGCCGCGATATTCTTCCGGATTTGTTTGCTGGTGCGCCGCCATGGATCCAGCCCTTTGTAGAATCATCGGTGGTGTTGTCTATCGTCTCGGCATTGTTACTTAATATTGTTTTTCGCATTGGCGTGAGGAAGGCTGTTTCTACCAACTTTGTCCCCTCACCTGAAGCGGCTCAGCGCATTTCCGACTTTATTTATATCCAAGGAGGGGCCTGGGCCGCGCGGCAGGACGTGATTCAGCGGGCAATTCGCAGCCTTAGCGAGTTTGCCGAGAATGCTTCCGTGCTGGTTGAGGCGGGGGAAGGCGTCGCGGTGACGGCGTCGTTCGATGAATACCTGCTTACCATCGAAATCGCCTATAATGGGCGGGTATTTGAGGTCGCCCGAACCCTGCCCACCGAGGATGAATTGCTGGAGGACGACAGCGCGATGCTGCGCCTGTCCAGCATCCTGATGGCCCGGGCCGCCGACCGTATCGCCGTTAGAAGCGACGGCAATGCCCGGCGTATTGTGCTGACCTTTAATCATTAGTAGCTCGGGCATTGCTTGCGCGGGCTTGTTTCAAATGATCGGCGAAGGTCGCTTGGCCGCAGAGATGTAACCGGTTATGGTTACGGATCAACGATCCTCCGGAGGGCTTGACCGCCATGCACACCTTGCCCGATTTCCCCAATCTCTTTGTCCTTGATCACCCCTTGGTCCAGCACAAGCTGAGTTTGATGCGCGATGAAAGCCGGTCGACCAGTGGGTTCCGCCTGTTACTCAAGGAGGTATCGCTGTTGATGGGCTATGAACTCACTCGCGACCTGCCGATGACTACCGAGCGCATCGAGACGCCGCTCTCGCGCATGGATGCACCGGTGTTGGCGGGCCGGAAGATTGCTATTGTGCCGGTGCTTCGCGCCGGTTTGGGCATGGCTCAGGGGCTTCATGAACTGCTGCCTGCGGCTCGCGAAGGGCATATCGGTATTTATCGCGACTCGGTGACCAAGCGTGCGGTGGAATACTTGGTCAAGCTGCCCGCGCCCGAGGATCGTTTGTTTATCCTGGTCGATCCTATGCTGGCGACCGGCAACACTGCAGTACATGCCGCCGACGTACTTAATCGCCATGGCGTCGAGGATTCCCAGATACGCTTTTTGTCATTGGTCGCGGCTCCTGAAGGTGTGCGGCATTTCCACGCGGACCATCCCCGTATTCCTATTTATCTTGCTGCGCTGGATAGCCATCTGGACGCAGACGCACTTATCGTTCCTGGGCTTGGCGATGCGGGGGAACGGTTGTTTGGAACTAAGTAGGCTATTGCCTTCGCGGCGTTATGGATGTTGGCTATCCGTTTGTGTTACGCTCCCCGTTCTTTTGTGTTAAGCTCCCCGTACCTTTGTGTTAAGCTCCAAAGTATGGTGCTTGCTTGTCTGGGTGCCAATGCGAGGTGGTGCGCTGCCATGTCGGATTATGATTTAAGCCCCGGCTTTATAAGAAAGCTGGCGGGATCTGTTGCTGACGGGACGTCGGCCCTTCAACCCAAGCGGAAGCCGCTCCCCCCCTCCGGTGATGCTTATGTGTTGGCGTCACCGGCTCCGCGCAAGCCTGATGCGGCTGCGGCTGTTGATTTGGCGTCGGCTGCCGATGGATACGCGCCTGAGCCGGGCCGTAAGCCGGTGCCGCCTGCCTTGGCGCGGAACTCGACTATGGACGATTTCACGCAGAGCGCACGCTCGGCGGCGAGGATCGCCAATGTGTCCTTCGCCGATGTCATGGCTAAGGCGGCACTGGAGAGCAACTTTAATGTCGAAGCGCGGAGCGGGACGTCGAGCGCTGCTGGCCCGTTCCAGTTCATCGAGCAGACATGGCTCGACATGGTCAAGCGCCATGGCCCCGCTTATGGCTTGGGCAAGGAGGCGGCCCAGATAAAGATGCGCAATGGTGTCGCCTCGGTCGCCGATCCGGCTCTGCGTAAGCAACTGCTTGATTTGCGTAAGGATGTCGGGTTGTCTTCGGCCATGGCGGCGCGCTATTTGAGCGAGGCCAGTAGCGACCTAGCTCGGGTCCTGAAGCGCAAGCCGAGCGATACCGAAAGCCGCATGGCTTATTTCCTGGGGCCGGGTGGTGCCGCTAAGTTGATCCGTGCTACACAGTCTAACCCGGAAGGGGTGTCGGCTGAGGTGTTGCCTCAGGCGGCGGCGGCTAATCGTAACTTCTTCTACGGGGCCGGTGGCGCACTCTCCAACCGCGACGCGATGGCCAAGATTACCCGGTTCGTCAATAGACACAGTCGAGAGTTCGCTTCCCTTGCCAAGCAGGACACTCCTCTTACCAGTGACCGCTTGGGCTCGGGTGATCCGAATGTGGGGTGAGGTTGTGCTGATGCCGCTGGTTGCGATGCTTCGCGAGTTCGCCCTGCCGTAGTGTTTCGCCCTGCCGTAGTATGTTGTGCAGTATTTTCTGATCTAAGTGTTTTGGAGCATTACTGATGACTCAAGTCGTTGCCCATGAAGTTGCCAAAGCCGATGCCGGCGATGAGGTGTTTTCCGATCTGCTGCCCGTCTGTGCCGAGGCAATGGCCGCTGTTGGGGAACTGGTGGAGGCTGCGCGTCAGGCGGTGCTGGGTTTGGTCAGCGGCGGTTCCGGCAAGATCGACGCAGCGCTGTTGGACAGTCGGCAACTGGCCACCCATGGCTTCGCTTGGCTCAACACCTATGCCGAGGGCTTGCGTCAGATGTATGGCTGGGGTGCCGGTCTACGTGAGGCTGGGCAGTTCAGTGAGCTTGAGCAGCTTATGCTACAATTGGTGTTCGGAGAGTACTTGGCCCAGATGGCGGGCGGTATTCCGCTCAGCCAGGTTGAAATAGTGCGTCCGGTCGATATGTCGATTAGGTCAAGCGCGGTGATGGCCTTCCTTGGCACACCCGAGGTTGGGCGGCTGATTGGTTTGGGCGCGTCGGCGGCGGTTCGCTTTCGCTTGGCTGAATTAATCGCTGAGCGCCGCGATTTCGGTCGACTCGGCGTCGGTGATGAGACCATCGACATGGTGCGCGATCAGTTTACCCGCTACGCAGCCGATAAGGTCGTCCCGCTCGCCCACGAATGGCACCTTAAGGACCAGCTGATCCCGATGTCGGTTATCGAGCAAATGGCCGAGATGGGTGTTTTCGGACTGACCGTGCCGGAGGAGTATGGTGGTCTCGGCATGGGCAAAACTGCCATGTGCGTGGTCTCGGAGGTACTCAGCTGCGCCTATATCGGCGTGGGCTCGCTCGGCACCCGTTCGGAGATCGCGGCCGAGCTGATCAGGCTGGGCGGAACCGAAGAACAAAAGGCTGAATGGCTGCCCCGGCTCAGCTCGGGCGAGATTCTGCCGACCGCCGTTTTCACTGAACCTAACAGCGGCTCCGACCTAGGCTCGCTGCGGACCAGGGCGGTGCGCGAGGGCGACGTGTACAGGATTTATGGCGCCAAGACTTGGATTACCCACGGCGCGCGCTCCGACCTGATGACCCTGTTGGTCCGGACCGATCCCAACACTAGCGACCATCGCGGCTTGTCGATGCTGCTGGCCGAGAAGCCCCGCGGCAGTGAGGGCGATCCCTTCCCGGTTGATGGCATGACCGGCAGTGAAATCAAGGTGCTAGGCTACCGCGGCATGAAGGAATATGAGATCGGTTTTGACGGTTTTACGGTGCCGGTGGCCAATCTGCTCGGTGGCGTCGAGGGGAGGGGTTTCAAGCAGTTGATGGAGACCTTCGAGAGTGCCCGCATTCAGACGGCGGCGCGGGCCACGGGTGTTGCCCAGAATGCGCTTGAGCTTGGGTTGAAATACGCGCTGGAGCGCAGCCAGTTCGGCAAGCTGTTGATCAAGTTCCCGCGAGTTGCCAACAAGATAGCCTGGATGGCGGCCGAAACCATGATGGTTCGCCAACTGACCTATTTCGCGGCGCGCGAAAAGGACCAGGACTTGCGTTGCGACATTGAGGCCGGTATGGCCAAGTTGCTGGCTGCTCGAGTCGCATGGACAAATGCCGATAGTGCCTTGCAGATCCACGGCGGCAACGGCTATGCTGAAGAGTACCCGATCAGCCGGGTTCTATGCGACGCCCGCATCCTTAGCGTCTTTGAGGGGGCGGCCGAAATCCAGGCTCAGGTTATCGCAAGAGGTTTGCTCGGTCGTCGCGGCTGATTTCGCTGGACGTCGCAACGTGGATTCGCTTTGATATGCGTAATTGTGATTTTTTACGGAATGGTGTGGCGGCAAATGGTGTGGCGGCAAATGATCAAAGCGATTTCCGTCATGGCATTGGCGTCGTTTGTCCTGGTGGGTTTGGCAGCATGCAGCACTGATGCCGACCGGGCACCTTATGTGTGGCCGACGCCGGAGTATGGCGTTCCATGGACCGCAAAGACTTTCAATATTCGCTATAGCGAGTGGTGGAACACCGAGGAGGAGCTGGCGGAGAAGGTTGCTGAGATGTGCGGGCCGGAATTTGCCCAGGCTCGCGTTCATCCCCATCGCAACGAGGGCAGTGTGATGCATCCTAACGTGTTGCTGGTGGAATGCGGTGACGTTCCCCCGCCTAAGCCGGAATTTCGTGGCCAGCGGTTTGACGACAGTTATGTAATTGCGCTCAAGCCGGTCGCCGGCAAGGCTGGTCCGTAACCTTTTGGCCCATAACTTCTTGGTTGGATTCCAGCGATCATGGCCGTGCGCGTCCAGCAAGATGATTTTGACGTTGGGGTGGAGCTGGAGCGCTTGGCTTCCGGCAATTCGGCGATTGGTGCGGTGGTCAGTTTTGTCGGCTTGGTGAGGGAGTTCGGTGGCCCTTTGTCGACGGCACCTGTCAAGCTGAGTGCTCTTGAACTCGAGCACTATCCCGGCATGACCGAACGCCAACTTCTGGCCATCGAGGAGGAGGCGAGGCGGCGCTGGCCGCTGGAAGCGACCTTGGTCGTCCATCGCTTCGGCCGACTTTTGCCGGGGGAGCGTATTGTGCTGGTGGCAACTGCCAGCTCGCACCGCGAAGCCGCCTTCGCCGCCTGTAATTTCTTGGTTGATTGGCTCAAGACACGGGCGCCGTTTTGGAAGTTGGAGGAAACCGCCACCGGCCGGGGCTGGGTGGCGGCCAAGGCCGGGGATGAGCTAGCCGCTGCGGCTTGGATTGAGAAATGATGGCGCTTCTGACTGCTGACGAGGTGAGGCGTTGCTTGGGGCGGCATCGGGAACAGCGGCATCGGGAACATCGGGACTGGCCGGTCAGCGGGGATCACGATCTTAATCCCGGCATGGAGTTGCCGGTTGTGCTGCGCGAGGCGGCGGTGCTGGTGTTGCTGGTCGAACGGCCGAAGGGGCTGACGCTGATCTTTACCCTGCGCACGGCCCATCTCGCCGCCCATGGTGGACAGATCTGCTTTCCTGGCGGCCATACCGAACCCGAGGATGAGAATCCCGAAGCAGCCGCCCTGCGTGAGACTGAGGAAGAAATAGGCCTAGCCCGTAGTTGCATTGACCTGATTGGGCGGCTTGACATCTACATTACCCGCACCGGTTTTCGGGTCACTCCGATCGTTGGCTTGATCCGGCCGCCGTTTGACTTGACACCGGATGCCGACGAGGTGGCCGAGGTGTTCGAGATGCCATTGGCGGTGATCATGGCTCCCGATATGCCGCAACGCGAGAGCCGTGATGTCTTTGGTTCTCGCCGTCAGTTTTATGCTTTTCCCTATCAGCGGCGGGTTATTTGGGGTGCCACCGCCGGTATGCTGGTCAACCTGCGCGAGGTTCTGGGCCATTAGAATTAGTGCGTGCTTGGCCGGTTGGAGACGGCTGGCCTGAGCTTGGTCGAGAGTTCAACTGCGGAGTCGAGATAGTTTTCCGGCAGGCCGAAGTCGCGGTAGCCGTCTCTGATAATTTCAAGGTAGTCGTCGGGCGGCGGCGCATAGCCCTCGCGGTTCATGCGGTAGAGCATGACTTCGACTGCCTCGCCACCGGCCAGCAGAACATGGCGAAAGTCCTTGCGGTAGAGGGTGGGAAAGCCCTCGTAGTGGTCGAGCGCGATCATGTCGGCAGGTGAGAGCCGCCACACCGCACCGAGCGCCGTCGCTCCGGGATAGGGCTCGATATCGGCACTAACACGGAACACCAGCCGATGGTTGGCCAAGCTTGCCGTTCCCACCGGTTCGGCCGCCGGGCAGCGCTCGGACATGCGCTCACGGTTGAGGTTGGAGGCGTAGGCAAACAACAGGGACATCTGCTCCCGCTCCTTTTATCGCCGGTCGCACGATAGGATAACGCTTGGATATTTTCTATTATCACCCATTGCGGCCGTCGAAAAGCACCTTTCCGCATCAGGCAGGCCAACTTCAATGAGAATGGCAGGAACCGCCTTGCATTACAGTGATTTTCTGGCTAGCCATAGATGGAGAAGCGGCTGGCACGGCCGGGCTTGGAACGTTTGGAATCGGAATGTTTGTAACCGATGGAACCGGGCTCATGGCTTAACTCGTGACGGCGGGCGGAACCCGAATCGGATCATCGACGATGACACTTGGCCTTTATGATTCCGAACGTCGTTACCGGCGACGGGTGTGGACCGGATTTGTCAAATTCATCGTGTTCATAGTTTTCGTGCTCGGTGTCGGCCTGTTCGCCTATCAGATGGGAGTCGAGCAGGTGAAGGACCGCGACGCCGGTCTGCGTGAGGAGGTAACCCAGCTATCCCGCCAGCGCGGCGAACTCGAGCTGTTTGCCACGCAGTTGCAGGAGGTGGCGCGGACGGCGGAGGTCCGTACCAATGAACTGGAGTTGCGACTCCACCGTGATGTGCCGAGCGGCGATCTGGCCAAGCTGGCGCAGCTGGCCAACGAGCGTCTTCTTGCCGGGGTAACTGCGGAAAGGCTGGCCTTCGTCATTACGGCAGCCCAAAATAAGCGCAACTGTCAGCAGCCCGAAACTAAGAGATTGCAGCCCTCGACTCCGATCTATAAGTCACCAAACCGCTCGGTGAGCTTTTCCGCTGGCATCATCACCGTGACTGGCGAGGGTCAGTCGGCGCGCGACAGCGCCGGTAACTCCGAGGGCTGGTTCGAGCCGGCTCAGCCGGTGACATTGCGCATCACACCCCAGGGTGGCAAGGAGACTGTAATATCCGGAGTTCTGCCGTTGCACCAGTCGGTAGTTGTCGATAATACTGAATATCGCTTTACTGCCGTTGCCGGCTTGCGCTCCTTTATCGAAATTACCACCGATCGCTGCGGCTATCCGTAAGGTTTGCATTCGCTATCCGTGTGGGTAGCGATTGCTTCGTATAAGGTTTCGCCAATATGGCTCTGGTTTTGGTCGAGGATTGCTGTGCCGTCGGCACCATTACGCTCAACCACTTAAGCAGGCGCAATGCGCTGGGTGCTGCGCTGACTGCGGAACTTGTGGCGGCATTGGATCACTTGCGGACACGTTTGGTGCGAGCGGTAGTGTTGCGGGCCATGCCGGGCGTTAAGGTGTGGTCGGCCGGACACGACATCGACGAACTTGCGACCACGCCAAGGGATCCGCTCGGCTGGAGCGAGCCGTTGCGGAGCTTGGTCCGGCTGCTCCAGGAGTTCCCCGCTCCCGTGCTGGCGCTGGTCGAGGGAGGGGTCTGGGGCGGGGCATGCGAGGTGGTGTTTGCCTGCGACATTATCAACGCCGCACCGGATGTCGAATTTGCCATCACACCGGCCCGACTGGGCGTGCCTTATAATGTTGCCGGACTGGCTTGCCTTTCTAAGGTGCTGCCGCCGGTGGTGGTTAGGGAGATGATGTTCACGGCGCGGCCTGTGGGGGTTGAGCGGCTGTGGCAATTGGGTGCGGTCGGTCATGTGGTGCCGGCCGATCATTTGGCCGAATTCACCTTCGACATGGCCCGTACCATTGCCGCTAATGCGCCGATAGCCATTTCGGCGATGAAGGAATCGTTGCGCATCCTTAACGATGCTCATGGCATGGCGCAGACCCAGTTCGAACGACTGCAAGAGTTGCGCCGACAGGTCGGTGAGAGCGACGACTATCGTGAGGGTTTGGCTGCCTTTGCCGAGAGGCGCCCTCCGGTATTTCGGGGCCGCGCTGTTCCGGGGTCAGCTGTTCCGGGGGGACGCTGAAACAGGTTTTGGGGTAAAGGGGTTAAAGGTCGGGCATGAGCATTGAAATTGGGGAGGTCGACTCGAGGTTGCCGCATGAGCGGTCGCTGGCTTTGCTTTGTCTTTCGGCGCTGGGCATCGTCTATGGCGACATCGGCACCAGCCCGCTTTATGCCTTCAAGGTCGCGGTGCAGGCGGCGGCCGCTGGCTCGGGGGCGCCGACCGAACCACAGGTGCTGGGCATCCTTTCGCTCATCATATGGGCGTTGATTGTGATCGTTTCATTCAAGTACGTAGTGTTTGTGATGCGAGCCGACAATCATGGCGAGGGTGGTATTCTTGCCTTGCTGGCGCTAGTTCGGCCCTGGAGTGGGGCACCACCGGCGCGGCGCGGCTTCCTCATTATGCTTGGGTTGTTCGGCGCGGCATTGCTTTATGGTGACGGCGTGATCACCCCGGCGATCTCGGTAATGAGCGCGGTCGAAGGATTGGAGGTCATAGCACCCGATTTATCTCACTATGTTAAGCCACTTACCGTGATTATCCTGATTGGGCTGTTCTTGGTTCAGGTCAAGGGTACGGCTAAGATCGGGCGATTTTTCGGCCCGGTGATGGCGGTGTGGTTCGTGGTGATCGCCGTGCTGGGTGCGGCTAGCGTAGTCCTGACCCCGCGCGTTCTGGTCGCGCTTGATCCGGTTTATGCGTTTAATTTGCTGAGTGGGGGCGGTGGCGGCACTGCCGTGCTGGTGTTTGGTGCCGTATTTCTTGCCATGACTGGTGGCGAGGCACTTTATGCCGATATGGGGCATGTCGGGCGCTATCCGATCCGCGTCTCGTGGGCTTTGTTTGTGCTGCCAGCGCTGGTGCTAAATTATGCCGGACAGGCGGCGCTGGTGTTGCGCGATCCTACGGAAATTCAAAATCCATTTTATCATTTGGCACCAAGCCTGCTGATGCTGCCGCTGGTGGTGCTGGCGACGGCGGCCACCGTGATCGCCTCCCAGGCGCTGATTTCCGGGGTGTTTTCGATGACCCGGCAGGCATGTCAGCTGGGTTTGTGGCCCCGGCTGAAGATTGTTCAGACCTCTGTCGAGGGCTATGGCCAGATTTACGTCCCGGTTGCTAACTGGGGGCTAATGGTGCTGACCGTGGCGGTGGCGCTTGGCTTCAGGACTTCTGATGACCTTGCCGCAGCCTATGGCATTGCGGTGTCGGGCACGATGCTAATCACCACAGTGTTGCTTTCGGAGGCGATGCGGGTGTGCTGGGGGTGGCCGAAGCTGGTGCGGTTGCCCTTGACCATGTTGTTTTTGATGGTCGAATCGGCTTTTTGCGTCGCTAACATGGCGAAGCTGGTTGAGGGTGGCTGGCTGCCGCTGGCCGGAGGTGTCGCCGTGTTTGCCTTGATGGCGATTTGGACCAAGGGTGCTGGCCTAGTCGATCGGCGCTTGCTCTCACTTACCGAGTCGCTGCCGGACTTCATGGCCGTGCTCGACTCGGGCACCGTCGCCCGTGTTCCCGGTACCGGCGTTTTCGTGACTAGGAGCAAGGCCGATCTACCGCCGGCCCTGCTTCATCATGTCAAGCACAACCGAGTCTTGTACGATAGGTTGATTATTCTAAGCATCAGTACCGCCGAGGTGCCAAGGATTCCGGCTCGGGAGCGATTCGATATACAGCAGCTAGGTCCAGGTTTTTGGCGGGTGCGGGCGCATTACGGCTTCATGCAGGTTCCCAACGTCCCGGTGGCGCTGCGTCGATGCGGCCTGCCGAATATTCAGCAGGAGATTGAAGCGGACAATTTAACCTATTATGTCGGGCATGAGCGCATCGTTCCCAATGAAGACAATCCGGCGATGGTTGGGTTGGAGGAATCTCTGTTTGCTTTCATGGCCCGTAATGCCGCGCATCCGGTAGATTATTTTAAGATACCTGACCAGCAGGTTATGGAAGTTGGGATCAGGATCGAGATATAATTTGACTGTTTGAGGCGTGCTTCAGGAGGGTGGCTGGATGGACTTGCGCGATGATTGCTTGGAGTTGGGCGATTTTTTGATTACGACGGTGGTAAATTCTCCGCCTTGGTACGAGAACTGCTATGTGGTCCTACACCGTCCGTCCGGTCGCCAGGTCGTGATCGATCCCGGTGGCGAGGCCGAGCGGATTGCCGCAGTGGTCAAGGCCAATGGCGACGGCCCCACCGAAATTCTGCTTACTCACGGGCATCCGGATCATCTCGGCGGTGTCCATGACCTTCAGGCGCTGATAGATGCCCCATGTCGGGCGCATCGCCAGGAGGAGCCGGTTATCGCCAAGGTTGGCGATTGGGCTGGGGCGATGATGCGGGTTAAGCTCAAGGTGCCCTCGCGGCTGGAGTATTTCACTGGCGAGCCTGTGTTGTCCTTCGGCGATCATTTTTCGGTGCGGGTGATTTTAACCCCCGGTCATACTCCGGGTGGTGTCTGCTATATATTTGACGACTTCGTCTTTACTGGCGACACTCTTTTCAATCAGGGCGTCGGCCGCACTGACCTGCCCGGCGGCAATGGTCGGACCCTGGTGTTATCAATTACCCGTCTGCTCGGGGAGGAAGCCGGGGGTGGCGGCTTGCACGAGTCGCTGCGACTCTACAGCGGTCACGGTCCGGACTGGACGGTGGCGGAGGCGCGGCCGTGGTGGGCTTACATGCTTACTAGCGGCTATATTTAGGCGACCTAATACCAACGGCCCTTGATGGGTTAGCATCAAAGGCCACAGGTATCAGTCGTGATTTCTGTGATCAGTCGTTAAAATTTTGCTGCGGCTGATCAGGGTGCCGGCACCGCCTTCGGTGAAGATTTCCAGCAGCAGGGCATGGGGTATCCGGCCGTCCAGGATTACGGCGGCTTCGACCCCCTGTTCGACGGCGGCGACGCAGGTTTCGATCTTGGGGATCATGCCGCCCGATGCCGTGCCGTCGGCGATCAGACCTCGCGCCTGTTCGATCGTCACGGCGGGAATCAGCGTCTTGTCCTTGTCCAGGATGCCGGCCACGTCGGTCAGCAGGAAGAAGCGGCAGGCCTCAAGCGCCCCAGCAATGGCACCGGCAGCGGTATCGGCGTTAATATTATAGGTCTCGCCGTTGCGCCCCTGTCCGATCGGGGCGATCACCGGGATTATGTCCGATTGTTCGAGGGTAAGCAGAATATCGGGGTTGATATGCTGAGGCTCGCCGACAAAACCGAGATCGAGAATTTTCTCGATGTTGCTATCTTCGTCGCGTTGAGTGCGGCGCAACTTGCGTGCCTGGATCAACTGGCCGTCTTTGCCTGAAAGCCCGACCGCCTTGCCGCCTGCATCGCAGATCATCGAGACGATTTGCTTATTGATCAGGCCGGACAGCACCATTTCTACTACTTCAACAGTTTCGCGGTCGGTAACGCGCAGGCCGTCGATGAACTCGCTCTTGATCTGGAGGCGTTTCAGCATCGCACCTATCTGCGGTCCGCCGCCATGCACGACTACGGGATTGATGCCGACCTGTTTCAGCAGCACAATATCGCGGGCAAAGCACCGTCCCAGTTCTTCGTTGCCCATGGCGTGGCCGCCATATTTGATGACAAAGGTTCGCCCGGCATATTTTCGCATGTAGGGCAGGGCTTCGGAGAGGGTCCGGGCCTTGGCCAACCATTCATCGCGCGTGGTCGGTTCTGGAATGGTTTGGCCCGGAATGGTTTGGGGCAGGTCGTTCATGGCGTGTTCGACACGGGGCGAGTGGGCGAATTGTCCGCAAAGTTGGGCTGTCCGACCATCACCGTGGTCAGGGTCGCCGCATTAAGCAGTCGCTTGGCCACACGCTTCACGTCGTCGCTTGTCACTGCCTCAATCAGGCCGTCACGTCGTTTGAAATAGTCTTGTCCCAGGCGGTCGCGCCGGACCTGGAGCACAATATCGGCGATCGCCCTGGCCGAGGTAAACTGGAGCGGAAAGGAGCCGGTGAGGTAGGTCTTGGCGTTCGCCAGCTCCTTTTCGGTCACTCCACCTTCGGCCATGCGCGTCCACTCCTGTTTGATCAGTGCCAGGGTTTCCCCGGCTTTGGCGTTGACGGTCGAGCCGCCGACCATGATGAGCGCCGCGTGGTCATAGGTGACGAGGTGGCTGTAAACACCATAGGTCAGCCCCCGCTTCTCCCGCACCTCTTCTGTTAGCCTTGATGAGAAACCGCCGGCGCCCAGAACATAGTTCATGATGTAGGCCGGGAACCAGTCGGGATCGTTGCGCTTTATTCCTTGCTGGCCGAGCATAAAGACGGTTTGGCCAATTGGCATAGTTACCGTGATGGTTTCGCCGGTACGGTGTTGAGCGATTTCGGGAATATCCACCGCTCCGGCGGTGGCGGGCAGGCCGCCGAACAGTCGATCGAGGGCCGGACCGAGCTGGTCGGGCCGGATGTCGCCGGTTACCGCCACCAGCAGACGGTCTCGGGCAAATTGACGGTTAACAAAGCTGCGCAGATCGGCCTCGCTCAGGGCGGCCACGCTTTCCACGGTGCCAAGCTCATTACGACCATAGGGGTGGTCGGGCAACAGAGCGGCGTAGAAGGCGTGTTGGGCTACCTTGTTTGGGTCGCCCTGTTCCTGCCGGATCGCGCTGATGATGGCATCACGGATGCGCTCGACCGCTTCGGCATCGAAACGGGGCCGGGTCAGGGCCAGCGCCATCAGTTCGAAGGCGGAGTCTTGGTTCCAGGAGAGGGTTTTGAGTGAGCCCTTGAAGCTGTCGGAGTTAGTGTTGAAATCTACGGAGATGGCTTCATCCTGCAGACGCCGGGCGAACGCCTGACTGTCCAGCTCGCCCGCCCCCTCGTCGAGCAATGATGCCGTCATGCAGGCCAGTCCCTGTTTGTCTGCGGACTCCACCCCGCTGCCGCCCTCAAAAGAAAACTGCACGGCGATGACCGGAATCTTGTGGTCCTCGATCAGCCACGCTTCAATGCCGCCTGGGCTGATCACCCGCTGAATTTCCAAGGAGCGCGCGGGAGCGGCCTGAAAACAGATCAAGCCGATGACGACGGCCAGAAGGCCGGGGAGGTTGTGCCGGATCATCACTCGTTCCTCCCCTGATTTTTGATCATCGGATTTTCGTCAGCCTTTTTATCGTCTTTGGTTTTATCGTCTTTGGGCAGCAATAGGCTGACCACGCCACCGTTGCGGCCGAGTATGGCGCGGGCGGCCTCGTTGACCTGAGTCGCCGTGACCTCCCCGATGCGTTCGGGCCAGCTTTCCACTTCGTCAAGGCTGTGGCCGGTCACCAGTTCCATGCCAATGGCGTAGGCCGGACCCTGGAGGCTGTCGCGGGCGTAGGCGGCGCTGGCCAGCAGTCTTTTACGGGCCGTTGCAACCTCCTCGTCGGACACGCCGTCCTTCAGCAGTTTGTGAATTTCAGCGTCAAGGCTGGCCTCGCTGCGGGCGATGTCGCCGCCCGGGACCGGCGTTGCTCCGATGGTCAGGGTGGTGGGGCCGTTCTTGAGTGGCGAATAGCTGAGCCAGGCCGAGGTGGCCAGTCGTTGGTCCACCACCAGCGCCTTGTTGAGGCGGGAGGTCGGGCCGCCGCTCATGATTTCAGCCAGCACCACCAACGGATAGGCATGTTTTACCTCACCATGGCGAAAGGACGGGGCGATGACCTCACGGAAGACCTGCGGTTCGCGGACTTGAGCGTCGCGCAGGACCACCCGAATTTCGGCGTCTTGCTGCGGGATTTCGGTCAGGGCGTGGGCGGGGACTGGGCGCGCCGGGATCAAGCCATAGGTCTGATCGACGAGTGGGCGCAACTCGGAGGCGTCGATATCGCCGGTTACCACCAGAATGGCATTGTTGGGGGCGTACCATGACCGATAAAACGACTCGGCATCCTCACGGGTCAGGGATCTGATCTCATGTTCCCAGCCAAGCACCGGGATTCCGTAAGGATGGTTGATGTAGAGGGCCGCATCGACTTGCTCGTAGAGACGGGCGCTGGGATGGTTGCCGACGTTCTGGCGGCGCTCCTCCAGCACCACGTCGCGCTCGGGGTAGACATTGGCGTCGCTGAGCGTGAGGTTGACCATGCGGTCGGCCTCCATCCCCATAACCAGCTTTAGCCGGGACAGCGCGACGTTTTGGAAGTACACCGTGAAATCGTCGGAGGTAAAGGCGTTGTCGCGGCCACCGTTGCGAGCAACAATCTTGCTGAATTCGCCAGAACTTACCGATGGTGTGCCCTTAAACATCAGGTGCTCGAGGAAGTGGGCAATACCAGATTTGCCTGGGCGGGCGTCGGCGCCCCCGACCTTGTACCATAGCATATGGCTGACCACTGGGACTCGCCGATTAGTCACCACCACGACTTGAAGCCCATTGGCGATGGTGAATGTTTCGGGAAAATACACGCCGTGGGTTACTGGGGAAGTTGAAGAAGCTGGTTTTGAAGTGGTAGCTTCGCCGGCCACAGCTTCGTTAACCACAGCCTCACCGGCAACAGCCGCTATTACCAGGGCCAACGCCAAGATGATGCGGCGACTGTCAAGCGAAATTGGCAATATATGCTCTCCTTGGGGAAACGTCGCCACCGGGGGCCATGCACGCGACTTAGGCGGGTGGGTAACGGGCCTAGAAAATCCCCTCCAGCGGCGCCTTGCGCTTGCGTTCGATGGTTGGAGTTTCACCGGTGGTCGGACTCTTACCAAGCGCCGCATTCTCCCGCAAACGCTGCGATTCCTTGGTGGCATCGACCACGGTGTAGGGCGGTGATTGCTTTTGCCAGAAGAGCAGGTAGTCGACCCAGCGTTTGTCACCGACCACCAAATCCCGTGTTTCGGAATCGAGGGTGGCACGAATATTTGATTGGGCGTTGACGTATCCGGCCTGGTTCAGCAGCTTGGACTCGCCGGGGCCAGACTTGTTGTTTTGGGCACCGGCTGCCTCTTTGCTGCCGAAAATGGCGGCGGCGGCGGCCTGATTGGCGGCCATATCCTGAGGTCTGGGCGCGCCCGGGCGCGGTGGGCGCAAATTGTATTCCGGCGGCAAGCTGAGCGGGGCCTGGGACACCACGCTGAATTCGTCGGGGGGAGCGTGGTCGAGACCGAAGGTCTGCCGGAAGCCGCCGCATCCGGCCAGCACCAGTAAGCCAACCGTCATGGTCGCAATCTTCCCTGACCGCCGACGATAATGTCGGTCGGTTCGTGCCGATGTTGTGCTTTTGTTTACATTCGTATTCATGATCACGTCCTGCCCTGGCTGCTCCCGACCTTACGCTCACTCTTACGATATTTCGGGGCGGCCGAACAGTCCATCAATTATGATTAGCGTCACGCCGATGGTAATTGCGCTGTCTGCGACGTTGAAGGCTGGCCAGTGCCAGGTTCCAACGTGAACATCAATGAAGTCAGCTACCGCGCCCACCATTAGCCGATCAATCACGTTTCCCACCGCCCCGCCAATCACTAGCCCGAGTGGAAATGCCGCAGATAAACGTTCGGCGCGCGCCAGCCACGCTATCAGCACCCCAACCACCGCCAGGGCCAAGGTCACCAGCAGATAAGGCATCACCGTTCCTGACAGCAAGCCAAAGCTGATGCCGTGGTTCCAGGTCATCACCAGATTAAGCCAGCCGGTGAGTTCGATGACCCGAGGCGGCCGCATTACGACCTCAACCATCCACCATTTGGATAGTTGATCCATAATAATAACAACCATTGCGAGTGACAATCCAAGCGCGAGCCGCTGCCGAATCGGGCTCATGCTACCGCTCCCGTCACCGCTCACGCTACCGCTCCCGTCACCGCGTCGGCGCAGCGTGGGCACAAAGTTGGGTGGGCGGGGTCGGCGCCGACTTCGGGCAGCACTTTCCAACAGCGATCACATTTTTGACCGGCGGCGAGGGTGGCGAGCACGGCCACGTTTTGGATATCGCCGAGGGTAAAGGCACCCTCCGGTGGCGACTCGGTGGTGATGCTGATTGCCGAGGTGATGGAGACGTCGTGGAACTCGGCGGTAGCCAGCAGCGCTGCGGTCTCGGCACTGACATGCACATGTGGTTCAGCTTGCAATGAGGATCCGATCACCTTGTCGGCCCGGGCTCGCTCCAATGCCCCGGTCACGACTCGGCGCACGGCGCGGATTTTCGCCCAGCGAACGGCCAGAACGTCATCGCGCCAAGCAGTAGGTACTACGGGGAAGCTCCGCAGGTGAACGCTGTCGAAGCCGTCAGGCGGGAAGGAGGCGGCGTCGGGGCGGGCCAGCCAAGCTTCTTCGGCGGTAAAGCACAGAATTGGAGCCAGCCACGCGGTCAGGCACGAGAATAAATGATGCATGACGGTGCGGACGGCGCGGCGGCGCGGCTGGTCGGGGCGGTCGCAATAAAGCGCGTCTTTGCGAACATCAAAGTAAAACGCCGAGAGATCGACCGAGCAAAAAGTATGCAGCATCGTGAACAGGCTGTGCAAATCGTAGTCTTTAATGTTTTGGCGAACCTGTTCGTCGATTTCGGCCAGTCGGTGCAGCACCCAGCGTTCCAGCTCTGGCATTTGGGCATGATCTGCTACCCGCTCGCACTCGGAAAAGCCATCGAGCGCGCCTAAAAGATAGCGCAAAGTATTGCGCAGGCGGCGGTAAAGGTCGGCCTGATACTTGATAATCTCGGGACCAATGCGCATGTCCTCGGAATAATCCGATCCGACCACCCACAGCCGTAATATGTCGGCGCCCTGTTGATCGAACACTTGTTGCGGGGCCGTGACGTTTTTCAGCGATTTAGACATCTTGCGGCCCTGCTCGTCGAGCACGAAGCCGTGGGTCAGCACCGTGTCGTAGGGCGCGCGGCCCCTTGTGCCGCAAGATTCCAGTAACGACGAGTGGAACCAGCCGCGGTGCTGGTCCGATCCTTCAAGGTAGAGCGTCGCCGGCCATGCCAGCTCATCCAGCCGGTGTTCGAGCACGAAGGCGTGGGTCGAGCCCGACTCGAACCAGACATCGACAATGTCGCGTACTTGATCATAGTCGGCGGCGTTATAGGCCTCGCCCAGAAATTCTTGGGCCGGCCGGGCGAACCAGGAGTCGGAGCCCGCAGCCGCGAATATGTCGGCGATGCGCGCCAGTACGATTGGGTCTACTAGCGGTTTGCCGTCTTTTTTCGCGGTGAACAGGGCGATCGGCACTCCCCAAGCCCGCTGGCGGCTGATGCACCAGTCGGGGCGGTTCTCAACCATGGCGTGGATGCGGTTGCGGCCTTGGGGCGGCACCCAACGGGTGTTGTCGATAGCCTTGAGCGCGATCTCACGCAGCGCCCCGGTATCCATCGAAATGAACCATTGGGGGGTAGTGCGGAAGATCAGCGGCGCCTTGGAGCGCCACGAGCACGGGTATTGGTGTTCCAGACGGCCACGCGTTAGCAGGCCGCCCTGCTCGGTGATGGCTTTGATCACTGCGCCGTTGGCGTCGCCGGTCTTGCCCTCGGGGGTGTAGACGGCGCGGCCAGCGAAAAGGGGAACGCGCTCCAGGAAGCGCCCGTCCTCGCCCACCGTTTCCGGCACCTCTATCCCAAAGCGGCGGCCCAGCGCAAAGTCGTCTTCGCCATGGCCGGGAGCGATATGAACAAAGCCGGTGCCGGTATCGCTGGTAACAAAGTCGCCGGGCAGCAACCTGACCGCGAAATCATAGCCCAAGCCGTGCAGCGGGTGATGGCAAACTGTGTCGGCTAGTGTCTCCGCGGGAACATTGGCTACCACTTCCCACTCGGTTATCCCGGCGGTTTTCAAAACCGATTCCGCCAAAATCCGTCCTATCACCAGTTTCTCGCCCGGAACGGCCAAGCTGCCCTCT
Source organism: Rhodospirillaceae bacterium (assembly GCA_037135115.1). Taxonomy (GTDB): domain Bacteria; phylum Pseudomonadota; class Alphaproteobacteria; order Azospirillales; family Azospirillaceae; genus BOG-933. The sequence goes on along the minus strand of JBAXKX010000002.1, from coordinate 10,030 downwards.
GCGATGGATCGGACCTTGATGACGATGTAGTCCAACTCTGGGCCATAGGCAATGGCGCGGTTGCCGGGCAGGGTCCAAGGCGTAGTGGTCCAAATTACCACTGAAGCCCCTCTTAACAAGTCCAGTCGCGATTCGATGACCGGGAAGCGGACGGTGAGGGTGGTTGAAATGTGGTCGTGGTATTCGACTTCAGCTTCAGCCAGCGCAGTCTTTTCAACTACGGACCACAACACCGGGCGCACGCCCTTATAAAGTCCCCCTGTCATCAGGAACTTGTGAATCTCGCGAACTATTTGCGCTTCAGCGGCGTTGGTCATGGTGGTGTAGGGGCGGGTCCAGTCGCCAGCAACACCAAGCCGCTGAAACTCAGCCGACTGAATATCAACCCAGGTTTGCGCGAATTGGCGGCATTCGGCGCGGAATTGGAGGATCGGCACCGCGTCCTTGTCACGTCCGGCCTTGCGGTACTTTTCCTCGATCTGCCACTCAATCGGCAAGCCGTGGCAGTCCCAGCCCGGCACGTAAGGTGCGTCAAACCCCATCATCTGCCAGGAGCGGTTGATAACATCCTTGAGAATCTTGTTTACCGCGTGGCCAATATGGATGTTGCCGTTTGCATAGGGCGGGCCGTCGTGAAGAACGAATTTCGGGCGGCCATTGGACATATCGCGCAGCCTTTGATAAAGCCCACCCTCATTCCAGCGCTTGAGCAGCTCCGGCTCTTTAGTCGGCAACCCGCCTCGCATGGGAAATGCGGTGCGCGGCAGGAATACAGTCGATTTGAAGTCGTGAGATAAGGCTGGGGGCATGGCTGGCTGAGTCCGTAACAATGTAGGGCGTTACCGCAAGGCGTTACACCGTAGCTGCGTCTTCGCTGGGCACTGATGAGTGTTCTGTGAACTTATCCCAGGTAGTGGCGAAAGATTGGTGGTGTTCTGTGAACAGTTTAAGAAGTTCGGGGTCGAAGTGTTCGGCCGGGTTGATGCGGTCGTCGCCGCTGGTCATGATTTCGACGGCGCGCTCGTGGCTGAATCCGTTCTTATAGGGCCGGTTGCTGCGCAGGGCATCGTAAATATCGGCGATGGCCACGATGCGGGCGGCGAACGGGATATCCTGATAGGCTCGCCGGTTGGGGTAGCCGCTGCCGTCCCATTTCTCGTGGTGGCTTTCGGCGATTTCGGCAGCCATGGCGAGTCGCGGCGAAACCGACAGAATCTCGTAGCCATAGGTGGTATGGCGTTCCATCTCGGCCATCTCATCGGCATTTAGTCGGCCCGGCTTGTGCAGTACCGCCTTATCCACGCTCATCTTGCCCACGTCATGCAATGCCGCGAAGGAGTGGATGTCGTTGCAAAACGCTTCGGGCATACGCGCTTGGCAGGCCAGGAACCAGGCATACTCATTGACGCGCAGGATGTGGTCGCCGGTGCATACATCGTGCAATTCGGCAGCGCGGGCCAGCAACTTTACCGAGGTCATGAAGGCGATTTCGGTCTCACCGTGCAAACGTTCGACTTCGGCCCGCTGATTGCGCAACTCAATATTGCGTTCACGCAAAGTCCGGTTTTTTATCGACAGTTGCTCCATAAAGTGCGTGCGCTCCAGTGCCCGGCCGACCAGATGGTTGACCGGCGCGATCATCTGCGCGTGCTCGGGCAGGAAGGGCAGTGGCGGCCCACCGGGCACTAAACGGCGGTTGATTAACTGGACGACGCCCACCACCCTATCCCGGTGACCGGCGAGGGCGAAGCAAAGTATGGATGTGGTGCGGTAGCCTGATGCAATGTCAAAGCTGGGGTTAAAGCGATACGGCCGGTCGGAGGGAATCTCGTAGGCGTCCTCAATGGTTACTGTTTTGCCGGTGTTGGCGACAAAGCCGGATATCGAGGCCGGAGCGATCGGAACGCGAAACGATTCATTGCTGACCGTGATTAAATCATTTTGAGTCGCCATTGCTTCAAGAACGCGCTGATGGTCCTGGCGGCGGACAACAAATATGGTTCCAGCCTCAGCATTGGTCAGGCTGCGGCAGCGCTGGAGCACCCGGCAGGCTAGATCCTTTACCGATTGCTTGGGCGAGCTTTCAATGAATTCAAGAAATTGCTCGACCAAAGAATGGTTGTTTGTTTCAGCCATAAGGCTCCATTCCTATATGATCGAGCCTGGGGGTTGTATTCAGGGTCTATATCCAGGGGTACGGGGGAGGCGGCGCCCCCCCGCTTATCACAGCTTATTCCTTACACCGAATAATACATCTTGTATTCGATGGGGTGTGGCGAGGTCTCGAAGGCCAGCAGCTCCTCCATCTTCAGCTCGATATAGGAGTCAATGAAGTCCTTGCTGAAGACGTCACCCTTTTGCAGGAACTTGTTGTCGGATTTCAGCGAGTTTAGCGCCTCACGCAACGAACCGCACACGGTCGGAACTTTTGAAAGTTCTTCAGGTGGCAGGTCGTAGAGGTTCTTGTCCATGGCGTCGCCAGGATGGATTTTGTTCTGGATGCCGTCCAGACCAGCCATCAGCATCGCCGCGAAGGCGAGATAAGGGTTGGCGCCTGGATCGGGGAAGCGCACCTCGACGCGCTTGCCCTTGGGGCTCGCAGTGAACGGTATGCGGCACGATGCCGAGCGGTTGCGCGCCGAGTAGGCAAGTAGAACCGGCGCCTCATAGCCAGGGACCAGCCTTTTATAGCTGTTGGTTAGCGGGTTGGTAAAGGCATTCAGCGCCTTGGCGTGCTTGATGATACCGCCGATGTAGTAAAGCGCCATATCCGACAAGTCGGCATAGCCTGAACCGGCAAACAACGGCTTGCCATCCTTCCAGATTGATTGGTGAACGTGCATGCCCGAACCATTGTCGCCGAAAACGGGCTTTGGCATGAAAGTCGCGGTCTTGCCATAAGCATGAGCGACGTTGTGGACAACGTACTTGTATATCTGGATATTGTCCGCCGCCTTGACCAGTGTGGTGAACTTGATACCCAATTCATGTTGGGACGCTGCCACCTCATGGTGGTGCTTTTCAACTTCGACACCCATATCGGCCATAACGCTGACCATCTCGGCGCGCAGGTCTTGCGCACTGTCCACCGGGGGGACCGGAAAGTAGCCGCCCTTGACACCCGGACGATGGGCTAGGTTGCCATTCTCCAGCTTTTTGCCGGTAACATAGGGGCCTTCCTCAGAGTCGATCTCATAAAAGCACTTGTTCATGCTGACTTCGAAGCGAACGTCGTCGAACACGAAGAACTCGGCTTCGGGGCCGAAATAGGCGGTGTCGCCGATGCCGACCGAAGCCATATATTTTTCGGCGTTCTTGGCAATTGAGCGCGGGTCGCGGCCGTAGGGCTGGCTGGTCGAAGGCTCAAGAATGTCACAGAAGATGGTCAGTAACGGCTGCGCCGCGAACGGGTCCATCACCGCCGTTGCCGCGTCCGGCATAAGAACCATGTCGGACTCGTTGATCGCCTTCCACCCGGCAATCGACGAGCCATCGAACATAATGCCATCGGTGAACACCTCCTCGTTGATGGTGGACACATGCTGGGCGGTATGTTGCAACTTGCCTCGCGGGTCGGTGAAGCGCAGGTCGACGTACTTGACGTCATTTTCCTTGATCAGGTCAAATACCTTGCTGACATCAGACATGCTTTGAATTCCACTGGCATATGGTTGATTTACTGCGCCGGAGCTACATAAGGCGCCATGGTGGTAAAGTTTAAATGGCGTCCGTCCCGCGTTCGCCGGTTCGGATTCGGATGACATCCTCGACCGGGCTGATGAATATCTTGCCATCACCGATTCGGCCGGTCTGGGCCGCGTGTTGGATGGCTTCGATAGCCCGTTCGACTAGCTCATCATCCAACACAACTTCGACTTTGACCTTGGGCAGGAAGTCGACTACGTACTCGGCACCGCGATACAGCTCGGTATGGCCCTTTTGTCGACCGAACCCCTTCGCCTCGGTGACCGTGATGCCCTTGATGCCGACTTCGTGCAAAGCTTCCTTTACTTCGTCTAGCTTGAACGGCTTGATGATCGCTTCAATCTTTTTCATCGGCTCACCCAAATGACTTGATACAACCACGGGCGCCCGTCGCCAGCGTCCGGGTGGATGTTGCACGGCACATGCCAGCTCGGTCCATACCTATTAACAAGCTTATTCTGCCATCCTCGGAGCCGCAGTGCCATAGCTTTTTGCACCCACCCGCCTTTCTCGTGGGCGGCCTGATGATTTATTGGTCTTTTTTAGTTGCTAGGGCCACCGCCCTGATCGGACGATTAAAGCGGCTTCTGTGCGTAAGGCCGCTTGACGAGTCGGACCTGCTTGAGGCATATATTGAAACACCGGTGGCGACGGTAGCTCAGCGGTAGAGCCCTCGGTTGTGGTCCGAGTGGTCGTGGGTTCGAGACCCATCCGTCGCCCCATTCCCAGCATATGAATTATTTTATGGGAATGGTCATATGGGATTTGTCGGCGGCTCTGCTTCGCTTACGATCGGCCTTCGACGTAAGTGTCGGCTTGCGTTTTTTTTGACGCTTGCAGTGGCGGCCAGGAGATAGTTGTGAACGCATCACCAACGAAATCCGGGCGTCCAGAAGACCCAGATGCCCCAGTGACCCCAGAATTATCTGAAGAACCAGAAGATGGGCAGGAATTGGCCGACTCGCCAGCTCCTTTTGCCGACGCGCTGACTAAGGCTCAGAGGTTGCTGCCGCTGCTGATTGGGTTGGCGGTGGTCGGGTGTCTCGCGTTTCTACTGGTGAGCGTACATGCTGTTAACGCTTGGCTCGACTCCGGACACCAGCCGGCTTCCTGCCCATCGGTAACATCTCCACAGGTTACAGTCGCTTCAAATGTCGGCGCTGGCGGCGCCGGTCTTAATAAAGCTTTCCTTGATCGAGAACTCGCGCGGGGCGCTGCGGATGTGGAGGCGTTGAAGATGCAGCGTGCCGCACTTGCCGCCCAGCTCGCGGTTCAACAAGAGGAACAGGCTCAGCTTCAATCGGCAAATCAGCGAATAACAGCTGATATTGTGCTGCGGCGGCGCGAGGCTGAGGCTGGTCTCGAGGCGGCGAGGCGCGAACTTGAGGCAGTACAGGCCCAGCTTACGGCAGCGGCAAGCCGAGCAAAGAAGATTAAACCCAAAGTCGACAAGCCAAACCGGCCCGTCGCAGTAGTACCTTGAGGTCGGCAACTTGGCCGGGAGGGTGGTTATGGACGGTGGTTGGCTGCTGATTGTCACGGCGCTTGGCGGATTATCGCTTATCGGGGTGATATGCCTGACTGTGGCGATCGCTCTTTGCTTGGTGCGCGATGGACGCCGTCTGGCGGCCCAAATCGCTGCCGCGAATGTTTATTACACGGAGGGCGCCCCGCCCATATACGACCACCAGCCCACCGATGACCAGTTAAGCGAAATCCGGGCGGCCGAAAATTTGATCCTTCGCTTGAGGGGTGAAATCGAGGAACTCGGACGGGCTCGGATTGAGGCGATGGCCGGGTGTGACCTTGTTGACCAGACAATTGTGGATAAGGAGGCGGTCGAACGAAATTTGGCCGACGGCCGGCTTCAAATTGATGAATTAACGGCCGCCAGGGACGCCCTCGGCGCCGAACTTGCCCAGCTGCGAGAGCGGATAGGTGTCGAGGCGCAGGAACTGGCCCTGGCAAACGCGGAGCTGCCATCTCTGCACGAACGACGCCGCGTGGCACTCTCGGGCATCCGGGAAATTCAACATAGACGTGAGGCGCTGATCGAGGATGAAGTAGAGCTGGCGCGCGCTGTCAAGGCCCACCGTGCCGAGTTGGCGGCACTTCAAAACGACGTTCTGGTCCTGCGTGAGCAACAAAGTAAAACGCAGGAAAATGACCTGCTGACGTTGCAGCATTTGGCCCGAGAGATTGTTGATGCCGAACAGCGGCGCACTAATATATTGGAGTCGGTGCAGGAATTGCAGCCACAAAGAGATGCGCTGGCCTTGGAATGCTTTGAGACCGGCCGTCAGCTGGATGTGCTGAACGAGGAAATGGAGCGGACCCGTGACGACCAAGTTGCGGCTGAACGGAATATTGAGGCCTTGCGCGGCGAGTTGGCTACCGGCCTTGCCGAAACACAGCAACGCCAAGTTGCTTTGATTAAGGAAATCGAGGCGCTCGATCGCGAGCGTCAGGTTCTGGTCCAATTGGTAGGTGTATTGCGTCCCATTGCGCTTGAAGTGCCGCCCTTGCTTGAAGTAACGCCCTTGCTTGAAGTAACGCCTTTGCTTGAAGTAACGCCCATACTTGAAATACCGCCTCAACCGGTGCGTGTTGTGCCGCCGTCCTCGCCCAGGGCCGCGCCACGAGACGTAGTCAAGTCGAGCGGTCCGACACCGGGCAGCCCGACGCCGGGCAGCCTGGTCCGCAGCACCATCATGAATTTTGATACCGCCTTGACCGCCTATCTGTTCGGCAAGTCTCCCCGTCGAACCGGCGTTGTGGTAGTAAAAAAGCGGGTAAAGAAGCCGTAGCTTCAAAACTTCCAGATGAAGCCGCCAGGAGTTTGTTCAACCGGCAATTTGACTACGATATCGTGGCACTTGATGCAGCGTCCGGCCGGTGGATGCGGAATATCGGCATTGGGCCAGATTGGCGGGCCGAGCTTGTGTAGGCGCGACAATTGTTCAAGCAAAGCCCCTACTGGGGTTTTGTACTGGGTTCCCGGACCCGGACCGTCAACATATAGGTGACAGTTGGTGCAGGCCCCGACATAGGGGTGCGGCATACCGCTGCCGGTGACGATCGGCGGAATTCGCCTGATCACCATCAACTTATAGTCGGGAGCCCGCCGGAACAGGTTGGCCAGCGGATCGAACAGTGAAGGACTGACAGGTTGGGGCAGCGTGCCCAGATAGTCGCCATCAACCACCCGCATTGACACATCCGAATTTACACCCAAGATAGCGCGACCAAAGGTTAAAAAGAATAGGCCAGACGCCAGCACGGTGGCGATGGCGATCACTGGCGTTATTCCCTGCGGCCAGAAGCGGTTGAAACGTCGCCACGCCTCCAGCACCGGGACGGCAATTTGTGCCCGCGTCAGGGCAATCAGCCGGTTCCACCGATTCATGGACGCTGCCCCAGCCGGTCTGACCAGAGGGCGAGACCTTCATCAGAACGTAATTGGCAGGGGCGACCATTAACCTTGACCGTCCGTGCGTAAAGGGGAACATCAATCCCCACCGAGTCGAAGCGGAATGCAATGCCGCTGACCTGATAATTTGTCATGACCGAACAGCCTAGGTACTGGAGGTACCAAGTCGGCGCCAACGATACCGTCCGAGTCGCCCCGTTGGTGTCGTCGCGAATGGTGACGTGGACTTGGCCCCAACCGGTATCAGCGCCAAGCGGCGTTACTTGGACTACCCGTCCGGCGAACCGCTCCGATTGTGGACGCACGAAAGGAACCAGCCCTGGAATCGCTGCCGTCTGCATCCGGCCACCTGTCGGCATCCCTTGGGCGATATCTTGGGGCATTTGCGGTGCGTTAAGGCCGGGCGTTCCCACACCGGCCCCGGCCCCTACCGCCTCGGCGATTAATTGGCCTGAAATATCGAAATCGGGATGTTCATTGAACTCGTCTGAAAATACCGCAGCAAGCACCAGGAGAAAGCCGAAGCCGGCCCCGATCCCAATCACTACATTTTCCAATTTCAAGGGAAGCCTCCCGTCTGCGGCTCGTTCGCCCCATTAGTCCCCAGCGTCGGCCTTGTCATTTCCGGGGCACCTTTTCGGACACATTTGCAGATGGCGTGACGCCGACGCGAACGTCCTTAACATGCGCGATTGTGGTGATGATCTTGTCGCGAATCGCCTGGGCAATGAAATCGCTCTCATAAATTTTGTAATCGCCGTCGAGGTAGACGTTGAGGTCGAGGTGTATTTCCTCGCCGATATTTCTGCCGCGAAGGAAGCGTATGCCGTTTACCCGTGGCGTCTCGGCGGCTAGCCGGTAAACCGCCTCAAGCGTCGCGGTCTCGACCGAGGAGTCCATCAACCCCTTGACCGCGCTGATGTTAAGATCAATGCCGATTTTGGCAACCATCAGGGCCACGAAAATCGCGGCCAGGGCATCGGCGATGGGAAAGCCGGCGATGGCCACAATGATGCCGACCAGCACGCCCACCGAGGAAATCGCGTCAGAGCGGTTGTCCCAGGCCACCGCGATCAGGGCGGGGCTGTTGTTCTTCCGTCCGGCGCAGATCTCGTAACGGTACATAATTTCGTTGGTGATAATCGAGACTATAGCGCCGACGGCAGCCAGGATGGAGGGCGCTTCCGACGTTCCTTCGAGAACCGAGCCGACCGATTCGTAAATCCACACCGCCGCCCCGACGAACAGGATAAGCCCAACCACCGCCGAGGAGATGAACTGGATGTTGCCAAGGCCGTAAGGATAGTCATCGTCCGGCTCTCGCTTTGAGACCCAGACGCTAAACAGCGTAACCCAGTCGGCGACGACATCGGCCCCCGAGTGCAGCGAATCGGCAACCAAGGCAGCGCTGCCGGCGACGACACCGAGCACTGCCTTGAAAATCATCATCGTGGTGTTGGCGGCCATGCCCCACCAGACCACCCGGTCACCGCAGGTTCTACAAAGTTCGGAGCTCATTTCTTGAGATATTCCAAAAGGCTTCGGCCAAGAATGCGGTAGTTGCCATCTACCTTGGTGCCCCGGATGGCGTCTTTCTGGATCAAGTTGATGACGATGCGACGTTCTATGCCGAGTAAAAGCGCCGCTTCGTCGGTTGTGTAAATGCGATGAGGCCGGATCTCACGAAAGAAAATATCAAAGAGCTGAAAACCGGCCAAGGCTATTGACATCAAAGCGCCACCGCGCAGAACAATAGTCCACATTACTTGGGCGCTCCTATAACTCTTGTTAGTGGTACTAGCTGTTGAAACAATTCCGGTGTGATTTCCTTTGCCGCAGTCGTGCCGTTACCGGCGTGGCTATAGTCTTTCCATGCAAAGCCGGTGGCGCTGGCCATATACTGCCACGGGAACGAAGTTACTTCGGTGTTGTAGAGGCGATATGATTCATTGAGTTCGGCTCGTCGTTCCGCGACTCGGTCCTCCATTTCGATAAGTGCCCCAATCGCCCGCAGGTAAGTTTCTGAAGACTTAATGTTGGGATATTGCTCAACCATCGCCAGCAGGCGCCCGACCGACGACTCGGCGTCCCCACCGGCCAGCGACTTGACAATTTGCTCCCAGTCCATTCGGCCAGCTGCCCCGCCGACTTGGCCCGGTCCGGTTGGCGCCGCTCGGGAAAGTTCCTTGCCGATGGCTTCGGCAAGAGCGTCCGGCAACTTGGATTTTTTAATGATCTCGGTGCGCATTTCCGCAGTATGCGAAAACACTGCATGTTCAAGCGCCGCGTGATTAAGCGTTAATTTTACCACATTAGTGAACAAGTTTACCCGACGTTGGATCGCAGCCTCCAGGTTAGCCTCCTTGGCCCTGGTGTCCTCCATATGCATAATGAAGATATTGATTTTATAATAGACAACAGAGATAGCCACGGCGATGGTCATGAGTGAGACCACCAACATGGTTCGCAGTCCGCGTACCTTGCGCACACGGTATTGAGGGCGCGGCGTCAGGCCGTATAGCTCGGTCAACAATAGTTCAGACCGACGGATGCGGTGCATCTGATCGCCGGACTTGTCGTTTATCGGTTGGGCCGTTGCGGGTTTTGCCATTGCTTAGCTTGCCTCGTCGTCTTCAAGCTCGTCGGCGCGTTTGAAGCAGGCAAGCGCCCGTTCCCGCTCGCCCAATTGCTCCAGGGCATAGGCTAGGGCGCGGACTACCTTGATCGCCTTAGGCCTCAATACCAGTGCTCGCTCAAAGTGGGCGACGGCCTGGGCATGATCGCCAAGGCTGTCATAGGCGCAGGCTAGCCGATACAACACGCTAAAATTGTCGGGGTAGGCTGCTGCTGCGATAACAAGTAGCGGTACGGCTCGCTGATACTCTCCGGACTGGG
>JBAXKX010000001.1:0-60588 GCA_037135115.1 Rhodospirillaceae bacterium | reverse complement strand
ATCGATGCCGCCCGGATACGCCAGATGCTGTTTAACTTAATCGCCAATGCGGTCAAGTTCACGGATACCGGTGGAGTAGTAATCACGGCCTCGTACCGCCCGAATGAAACAGATAGCGGTGGACTGTTGCGTATGGCAGTGACCGATACCGGCATCGGCATTTCCGCCGAAGCATTACCACGGTTGTTTACTCGATTCATGCAAGTTGATAACAGTTTGTCACGCAAATATGGCGGAGTAGGTCTCGGTCTCGCTATCAGCAAGGAGTTGTGCGAACTGATGGGCGGCGAAATTGGTGTGTTGAGCACACCGGGAACGGGCAGCACCTTTTGGTTCGTCGTCCCCTGTCGCTCAATCCAGCATGAACGGTACTCCGACCCTTTGCTCATTGACCACAGCGCCTCGCTGAAGGGTGGAAAGCTTGGTAAAGCTCCTCACATCCTGGTCGCCGACGACAACCCGGTAAATCAGCATGTGATTTCGACCATCCTGCGCGATGCCGGTTATAGCACTGACTTTGCCGCCAGCGGTGGGGAAGCCGTGGCGAAAGCGAGCGCGCATTGGTACGATGCCATTATGATGGATATTCGTATGCCGGACATAGACGGCTATGCCGCCGCAAGTAAAATCCGTAGCTTGCCGGTACCGTTTTCAACTGTAGCGATTATTGCCATTACAGCCGACGCTGTCGCCGGCAGCCGCGAGGATGCACTTACCGCAGGAATGGACGAGTATATTACTAAACCGTTTACTGCCCAAACCCTGCGCAACCTAGTTTCAGGCCTACTAATGAAGACGATGGCCGCCCGGCACCGTTAATCTTGGCCATTGAACGCACAAGGCCGTTATAACCAAACCACGACATAATGCGAATCGCGATACGATAAAGGCTGCGAGGCTGATGCTTGACCAGTTGGCATCAGCCGTGCATAGACCATTGCGCCAAGCAGGTCGCAGGGTTAAAGTTGCCTAGTGTTGGAAGATGGGGAGGTGTTTTCCATGCTTTTCGGAGCCTGCATGGGCTCTTAGGTTTTATTGTCTGTGCCTAGGTTTTTTACGGCCTTGGGACAGGTTAGCGTGGAACGCTGCAAATAACTTATAGGTCACAGGTCCTGAGTGATGTCAACTGGGCGGCCGCCGCCCTAAGAATGCTTCAGCCCGCCGGTCGTCACAGACGTTCAGTTTCGCTGACTGTCCTTACTGTGCTGACTGTGCTTTGCGTGGTTGGCCTTCCGTCCTCCATAGCGGATGCTGCTGTGCGCCTCAAAGACATCGTGGATATCGAGGGTATTCGTGACAACCCCTTGGTTGGCTACGGCTTAGTCGTCGGCCTGAATGGTACGGGAGACAATCGCTCGCCGATCCAGAGCGCCACCGCCAGGAATATGCTAGAAAGAATGGGGCTGAACCTGAAGGGAGTGAATATAGACCCTCCAAACACTGCCGCCGTGATGGTGACTGCCACACTGCCGCCATTCGCTGGTCAAGGGACGCGCATTGATGTATCCGTGGCCTCATTGGTAAATGCCAAAAGTCTTCTTGGCGGCGTGCTCCTGGTTACACCCCTCGTTGCTGCGGATGGGGAGGTATACGCGGTGGCCCAGGGGTCGGTTTCGATCGCCGGCTACAGTGCCACAGGGAAATCAGAGGGCAATGTGACGGTTGGTGTGCCGACATCCGGCCGGATTGCAGCGGGTGCCGTGGTCGAACGTGAAATTGCATTTGCCTTGGCTGAGTTGCCGATCATTCGTCTTTCGTTGCGAAACCCGGATTTCACTACCGCACGTCGCATAGCCCAGGCCATCAACCGTGAGCTTAAGCAGAACGTGACCCAGGTTGCCGACCCGTCCACAGTCCTTGTGAATATACCAAAGGAACGGTATGGCGAAAATATCGAATTATTAACTGATATCGAAAATATTTTGATAGAACCAGACCTCCGCGCCAAGGTAGTAATAGATGAGCGGACTGGCGCCATTGTCATGGGGGAAAATGTACGCATTAGCACCGTGGCAGTTTCATTGGGAACCCTAACTGTTCGCATAACGGAAACACCTCAGGTCTCCCAACCAAACTCATTTACCGGAAATGCCAACGCTGCGATTACAAGCAACAGTAATAATACCGGCACGAATGTCAACAATGCCGGCGGAGTATCAACTGTTACTGTGCAACGGTCTGACATTCAGGCTGACACCTCTGGTGATAGACGGCTGGCTGTCATGCCATCGGGCATCAGTCTTGGTGAGGTCGTCCAAAATTTGAATGCCCTTGGGGTCGGCCCCCGCGACATGATTACATTACTTCAAGCAATCAAGGCGGCAGGGGCGATGCAAGCTGAAATCAGCGGAATGTGAATGCTATGTTTCAATCCGCGCATCGGCGCATTTCTGGTGATACGTTTGTGACTGCGCGGTTAACGCAACGCTGAGCTGGGGTCGCCATGCCGAGACAACAACTTTATCGCCGCCTGTTATGGCCTGGGGCACTGTGTCTGGTGGCGACGGCGCTGGCATTGCCTAGCGTTATGACCTCGTTTGACCGGGGCGGGCTGTTTCGCGGTGCCGAGTCCTTCCTTACCGATATTTCAGCGACCCTTGCTTGGTTATCGGCGGCTTGGTTCGGAGCGAGGCTGTTCCGGTTGGTGGTCAGCCACGGCGAGCGACCGATGCCGCGTTTGCTCGGCGACATGGTTGCCATAATCCTATTCATTGCCGCTGCGATCGTGGTGCTAAGCCGCGTTTACCATCAACCGGTGGAGGCGCTGGTTACTACCTCCAGCGTGCTGGTTGCCGTGCTCGGCTTTTCGCTGCGCGAATTAATTGTCGACATCTTTTCCGGTGTCTGCATCAACATGGAGCAGTCTTACAGCCTGGGCGACTGGTTGGAACTTCCACCCAATAGTCAGGTTGGCAAGGTTGTTGAAATCAACTGGCGGGCCACCCGGATGGTGACGCTCGACGGCATCACCATAGTTGTGCCGAACGGCATGATCGCGAAAAGCCGGTTTCTCAATTACAGTATGCCGCAGCGCTTCTTTCGTGTCGTTTTGCCGGTGATCATTGAGTTTGACGCACCCGTAGACCGGGTCCGCCGCCTGCTCCTCGCCGCAGTCCAGGGCAGTTCGCGCACGCTATTAACCCCGGCGCCAGTCATCCAGATCGAGGGGTTTTACGACCACGGCTTGCGCTATAATGTCATGTTTTGGGTATCCGATTATGACGCGATGGCACCTACACGGACCCAGGTAATCGCTAACATTCACCGTCATCTACGCTTGGGCGGGGTTGCGCTTTATCATGCCCGCCAAGACTTAACGGTTGCGCGCGCACCGACTGCGGCACCCGACCTGGATGCCCGTAGGGTTGCGGTGCTGCGCCATGTTGCGCTGTTCCGCGCCCTCAGCGACGAGGATTTGGAGCAACTAGCCGAGGAAATGACGGTCCGCCATGAGCCCCCCGGCAGCGTGGTGGTTTCGGCCGGAGATTCCGGGAATTCGCTGTTCGTGGTGGTCGAGGGCCTGCTCGAGGTCCGCAGCGGTGACGACGTTCTGGCAATTCTGGGGCCGGGCGAGGTGTTCGGCGAGATGTCGCTGCTTACCGGTGCCCCACGCAGCGCCACCGTCGTTGCCGCCAACGAGGCTATTCTGTTTGAGATATTCGATCAGCAGTTGCGGCCGATTCTGCATAGCCGGCCCGATCTCGCAGGAGCCCTTGGCGCCATCGTCGATCAGCGGCGGCGTGCCAACCGGAAGCGCATTGATCCCGACCAGGAAACCACGTCGGCTGCCGGCGGCGAACCGTTACTGGTCCGCATCCGCTCCTTTTTCGGGCTAAACCATTAACAGTATAAATCAATAAAGCGACGGACTTGCATGATATCAGCCTTGAGAGCTTGCTGGCGCCGGCCCGACTCCTCGTCCGCACCCCATTGCTCGATTTGAAAATTTTCATGCAGTTGCGACGCCTCGAATGCCTCCTCCGGGCTGACCCGGCCTTCAATTAGCGCCAACCCGATTACCAACGAGCCGCATCCAGTTGTGACGCTCTGGAGCGCAGTCAGCATCCAATCGTCCCTGCTCTCAATCGCATTTCGCAGCGCCCGGCAGGCCCCCTCGGGTTGAGAACACGGCATTACGCCAACATGAACCAGCAATGCAGCGTTGAATCGCAGTGCCGCCCAATCCAGCAAAGGCTGCCAGATCAAGTTCTCACGGGCTACCAAATCTGCAGGATTGGCGACCCGATAACACAACAGATCGGTTGCGGCATAGGCCGCCAGTTGGTCTATTACCTCTGGCCGTTGCCTAGCCGTGAGATCAATGGTGGTGCTGGCGAGTTGCATAAGCGGCATGGTCCCCGGAAGTACTTCTTGGTCCTGAGCCTGCCATTCAGCGGCGATAGCCCCGGCCAGCCCGGCCAATCGCAGCACCAAAGGCGCCTTGCTCGGGGTCCGCACCGGCTTGGCGTCAAGCAGCACCTGAAAGCCGCCATCAATCTCGGTAAACGTTGCCTGCTGGTAAAAACGTCTCATGCCAACTCCTCTCATGCCGGTTACTTCTCCCGCTGCCATTATCACTGCACCCCGTTACCGATGACACGGCCAAAGCCGTCGAGCAAACTTCTGACGCTATCGGCCGGGCCTGGATTGTCGGGGGTCTGAATGCGTCCAGCCTTTTCGTTAAGGCAAGGATTGGCAATCCCGGTACCTATGCTGACGAAGGGCAACATCAGCGCCAGTGGGTTAAGCTCGCCGATGGCCATAGCCAAGCCCGCCGCAGCTCCCTTAGCCAGCCCAACCGCGTCGGGCGCGGCTCCGTATTCAACCAAAGAGCCAGACACCCGGACCCGAGTGGCAAGACTCAAGAGGCTTGGGTCCTTGGGGCGAGGATCAAGCCTGAGGTCAATCTGCTCGGTAGCCAAATTGATTTCGCCGGAACCGGTAACGGTTATTCGGGTGGTGTCGATCATCAGGCGCTGAATGGTGGCAAGGCCGTCCTGCAAGGTGGCTCCGGCGACTACGCAGTTAAGCTCGGTGCGGTCGCCGTGGCGAACTGACCATGGCATGATCGCCTGGAGCAAATCGCTGGCGATAAGGTCGAAATGACGCATCGGCAGTGTGCCATGGCCAATCACTACCCGAGCACGACCACCAGCATGGCTGAAGAAATCGCGCAAGCTAGGTCCATACCCCGTTAGATTTAGGTCGAAGGACAAAGGCCCAGTCGGCGACAGGGCCATGCCCAGAGCTGGCAGCAGCCGTTCGGAAATCAACCCATCACCGCGACCATCAACACGTATATCTGGCGGCTGACGCGAGGCATTGACGCCAATATCAAGTTCGAGCCGCCCGCCCGCTACTGTGAAGTGCAAAGGTTGCAGCGAAACTAAGCCATTACCAAGATCAACGGAGGTCTCTATATCGAAAAGATCGAGCGGCCAAGTCACCAGCCGGCCGATCTTGAGGTCGACATGGGCATCCACCGCGAGCAGTGCGGCAAAGGGGAGTGGCCATGGATCCAAGATGCGGCCGTCGTCGGGGCGAACCCACGCATCATTTTTAAAATCGCTCAGATCACTCAGGCGCAACACCTTGGCGTGAAGATAACCCTCCAGCCGAGGGCGAGGACCGCTGCTGCCGATAGTCAACCTTCCGGTAACGTCGCTCGTCCCAATATAGCCGGTGATGTCGGATAGGCTGGCGTGGGACCAACCGCCGCTCAAGTGACCGCTGCCACCATAGGGGCCGATCTCCGGTAACCATCCCCCAAGCACCGGCGCCATTGCCGACAAAAGCTGCCCAGAAAGGGTAAAAGAAAGGTCGGGTGTCGCCTCACTAAGCGGTCGATCGAGAGTGCCGTTAGCCTCCAGGATGGTGCCCGCACCCTCTAACCGCCAGGATGCTGCCCAGCGTGGCCGGTCATTGATCAGGTCGGTATAGCTGCCCCCGGTAAAGCTGACGGAAAAGGGCGTACCGTAATAGTCGCCCACCACCGCGACGGTAAGTGGCTGGTCAAGCGGAATGCCGCCGGACGCATGATCAATGCTAAAACTGGTGGTACGCCCGGTACCGGCGTCCCTATAGTCAATTCTTAACCGTGACATCTCGATACTGCGGATATCTAGCGGCTCTCCAGGATACGCACCAGCAACAGCACCGGTTTCGGTCTCCTGCCACCAGTTGGCCAAGCCGCCAGCGTTGCGTTCCAGGTTAAGTTCGGCATCGTAAACCGCAAGCCGCAGCAACCGGTTCTTATAAACTAATGCATCCAATGGCGAAATACCGATTTCAACCCGGTTGGCCCGTAATATCTCGGGACGATCGGACCAGGGCGGGCTAGCGACCCGAACCCCGGATACGACGAAGGTAGGCAACGGCATCAGTTCAAAAGACACCGTGCCGTCGATGGCTACGGCCATTCCGGTCGCCTGCGTCAAAGCGGCCGCCACTTCCTTACGATAGTCATTACTGTTAAAATACCACATAAAAATGATAGAAACCGCAAAGGCTGCAACCATTACAAAAGTTACCACCTTGACCGCAATAACCAAACGCTGCGTCATTCGCCTCATATGTTGTGGCGCCTCATATGTTGTGGCCCAGCACTTCAAGCACGGCTTCGGCCATCTCTTCACGACTGTTGACAATACGCCGAACACCGGCCATGGCCAGTTCCTGGACATCGTGATAGCCCCACGATACCCCGATCGAGCCAACTCCGGCCGCGTGCGCCATCTCGATATCGTAGGTAGTGTCGCCGATCACCACAGTCTCATCTAACTTAGTGCAGCTTTCCTCCAGGGCACGGAAAACCATATCTGGACCGGGCTTGCCGGGAACCCGGTCGGCGGTCTGCAAGGTCGTGAACCAGTCCTTGATGCCATGTCGCTCCAGCAGGTCGACCAGATAATGATACGACATGCCGGTAGCGATACCAAGCATCAGGCCGTGGTCGCGCAAAGCCTCCAGCGCCTCGCGGGTGCCTGGAAATAAAGGTTCCGGCAATCGATTGCCACTGTGGCGCCGTTGATAGAGAGCATCGCGGCAAAGTCCGGACAAGCGTTTGATCTTCCACGCATCCTGCCCGGGCAGCATAATGGTAATCGCCTCGGTTAATGGCAGAGCGGCCAGCCGTCGCACTTCCGCCGGGTCCGGACCTTCGACAAGGCCAAATGCCAGCCAAGCCGTCGTCATCGCCGAGACGATGGCCAGCTGGCTATCAACCAACGTTCCGTCACAATCGAATAATGCCAGCTTCATTCCATTAGCTTACTTCACGCCGTCACGACGGTTTTAACTTTGCCAAACTCACGGAGAATTACACATAATCGCACTCCACCCCAGCCTACACAATACGCCAAATGTCCTTTGAGAGAGAAGAGCAGCCCCCAACTTAACCGGCTTCAATAAGCAGCAGTTCGGCTAGCATGGGACCGCGCCGGGCTCGGGTCAGCTCAAGCAATCCAAGTTTCGATAGGCCGTAAACCTCGGTCTGCACCGGATCGTTGCGTACTGCGGCCGTTAGGGCATCAACTAGGCGTTTGCCGTCGCTGCGCCGGGGCATTGAAACAAAGTCCACCACCACTATGCCGCCGATGTTGCGCAGTCGCAGTTGGCGAGCGATCTCGGTCGCAGCCTCTAGATTGACGGAGAGGGGGTTGCCGTGCTCACCGGCATTGACGTCTATTGCGGTCAGCGCCTGGGTGTGCTCGATGATCAAGCTGCCGCCACCCGCTAGTCTGACCAGCGGCCTAGTCAGTGCCAGTATTTGCCCTTCGACATCGCCGCGCTCGAATACTGCGCCGTTTCGCTTGATCAAGGCGACCGATTCGATAAGCGGGACGAGATCGGGAGCCGCCACGGCGCACCATTCGGCAAAGTTGTTGGCCCAAACGGCAGGCGCGTCCACAACCAGCTTGCCCAGTGGCCTGGGGCCGTGGCCAATGACGGCCCGGCGAGCGGCATCGGGTCCCGGCTGGAGCAATGAAGGGGCGCTTGACGTAGCGGCACGGCGTCCCAGCTCTCGCCATTGCGCAGCCAGCATGTCGGATTCCGCAGCGATCAGTCGGTCATCAATAATGGCGTCCGTTCCAGAACGCGCGATCCAACCGTTACCAACAGTTAGTGCCTGGAGTCGCTGGGTCAGTGCGGCCCGCGCCGAACCCGGATCGACCCGTTTTGACACCGTTACCCCGTTGCGAAAGGGGACATGGACCAAGAAGCGACCAGGCAGCGAAACCTCCATGGCGAGGCTTGGTCCCTTGGCCCCGACGGCCTCGGCCTTGACCTGGACCAGTACCGCCTGCCCCCCGCACAGCAGCGTGCCGATTGCGGTTCCGGGCTCCGGTCGTTTACCTCCCTGGAGCCGGACATCGGTCATTCCCAACAATCCGGCCTTACCAGTGCCAAGGTCGATGAAAGCGGCGTTAATACCAGAGACCAGCCTTTCGACTCGGCCTAGCCACAGCGAGCCGGTTCTGGGGCAAGCCTGACCGTCGCGATCAACATGGCCGTCATCGCGGTCATCGCGGTCTATGTGGCCGTCGCGGTCAACTCGGTCGATGTGGAGATCGGTAAGGCGACCAGAACTGACCACCGCTGCACGTAATAGCGGGCGGCGATGTTCGATCAATAGCTCGGACATAGGCTGGTTCACAGTAGCCGCAGTCCGCAACCACCCAGCAGCCCTGAAACCTCGAACAGCGGCAGCCCAACGATGTTGCTGTATGAGCCACCGACACGCCGTACAAAGCAGGCGGCTCGACCCTGGATGGCATAGCCACCGGCCTTGCCGCTCCATTCGCCCGAGGCAAGGTAGTCCTTGATCTCGGGTTCGCTCAAGACCTTAAAGGTCACGTCGCTTATAACCAGTCTTTCACGCATCCGGCCATCGGGAGCGATCAAAGCCACGCCGCTAAACACACGATGGCGCCGCCCCGAAAGCAGCTCAAGGCATTTTCGCGCCGTATCGGCGTTTTCGGCCTTAGGCAAGATGCGACGACCGCACGCAACCACAGTATCCGCAGCCAGCACCAAGACCCCAGGGTGCCGTACCGCCACCACACGCGCCTTTGCCGCCGCCAGACGCACGGCGTGTTGGGCCGGCAGCTCACGCGCCAAGGGGGTTTCGTCAATGTCCGGAGGATCGATCAGTGTCGGCTCTATCCCGATTTGGCGCAGCAAATCAATGCGACGCAGCGAAGCCGAGGCAAGCACAAGGCGCATCTCAACAGCCATCCGGCTTACCGACTTTCCGGCCTAGCTATTTGAAGCGGAAAGTGATGCGACCTTTGGTCAGGTCGTAAGGCGTCATTTCTACATTGACACGATCACCTGCCAGCACGCGGATACGATTCTTACGCATCTTACCCGATGTATGCGCCAAAACTTCATGTTCGTTGTCGAGCTTGACCCGGAACATCGCGTTGGGGAGCAACTCCATCACGGTTCCCGAGAATTCAATCAAATCTTCTTTAGCCATAGAGCAAATATTCCAACGTCAGTTCGGTCGCCATATCTGCGGTGCAATACGGTTCCGGTCAAGAGAATTATCGGAAAGACCGCAGTTCTTAGATATTATAGAGTCGGGAGCGGGCCATTCATGTGACAAAATCGTTTCGTCCGTAACCTTGGGCATAGAGCAAGCCGGTCAAGTCGGCATAGTTGATGCGAACACGGGTGGCCGCAACGACGGCGGGCCGTGCATGGAAAGCAACCCCAAGTCCGGCGATACCCAGCATCGGCAAGTCGTTCGCCCCATCCCCAACTGCCAGAGTTGCGCGAATCGGGATACGTCGAGCCACGACGGTGCGAACCAGCAGATCAGCCTTACTGTCAGGGCCGAGAATCGGCATCACTAATCGCCCGGTCAGCTTGCCGCCGACGATTTCCAGATTGTTGCCGCTACGGGCATCGAAACCGACCATAGTTGCGACTCGATCGCTAAAGACGCGGATGCCGCCCGAAACCAGGACGCACCAAGCCCCGAACTTACGCATAGTGCGTACCAGGACGAGCGCGCCCGGTGTCAAGGTGATGCGGTCACATGCCGACTCCAACGCCGTTACCGGCAAGCCAGCGAACAATGCCACCCGATCTATCATCGCTTGATCGAAAGGGATTTCACCGTTCATCGCAGAGCGAGTAATATCGGCGACGCTCTCACCATGCCCGGCCAGGATGCCCAGCTCATCAAGCATTTCCTGGCGGATTATCGTCGACTCCATGTCGGCCAGCAGCAGCCGCTTGCGGCGGTCAAGTTGGTGTTGGGCCACCACGTCGATTGGGGCATTTCCCAGAACCCGCCGCGCCGCTGCGTCAGCCTGATCGGGCGAACCGCAGAACGAAATATCACAGGCCCGCCGGAGCGACAACCAAGCGGGGGCGCTACTGTCTATGCCAAGTTCCGACAGAGCGTCACGTACGGCCTCGACCTGAGATTGATCAAAGTCGGTATCCGGTGCGGCAATAAGGGTCAAAACTGCATTCATAGCACTCCTCCTGAAAATAGCTGCGGGAATATAATCAAACTAGCGGGTTGGACACCATTCCATCGGCAAGTTTCGGTTCGAACCAAGTCGATTTGGGCGGCATGACCTCGTTTGCATCGGCAACCGCAATCAGGTCTTCCATTTGGGTCGGATAAAGAGCGAAGGCGGCCGCCATTTCACCGCTGTCGACCCGCCGTTCCAACTCGGACAATCCGCGTTTACCTCCGACAAAATCGATGCGCTTATCCTTGCGTAGATCAGTGATGCCGAGTACAGGGCCAAGCAGTCGGTCGGACAGCAGGCTGACGTCGAGCCGTGCTACCGGCTCGCTGGCTGGCGGCAGAGGCTGGCGCAGGCTCAACCGATACCACTGACCCGGCAAGTAAAGGCCAAATTCGCGTGCCGTGCGTGGGCGGGCCTGACCGTCACATACCTCGATGGCGAAGGCTGTGGTCAGCGCCGCCAGGAAGCCCACGCGGTCTTGGCCGTTAAGGTCGCGAACCACGCGGTTGTAGTCGAAAATTTTCATCTCACTAATCGGGAAGCTGACCACCAGGAACGACTCGTGTGCCGCCTCTGGGGCGAATTCAATCGACAAAGACCGTCGAGCCGCCGCCACCCGGGCAGCCGCTGCCGAACGGTGGTGGCCGTCGGCAATGTAAACCGCCGCAATCGAGTCGTAGGCATGAATGACGGTGTTAACTAAAACCTGATCGGAAATAATCCACAGGGCGTGACCGATACCATCATGAGCGGTAAGGGCGAAGGCTGGCGGTGAGGCGGTCACGGTCTTCAGCACGGAAGTAAGGTCTGGATGCTCGGGGTGGGCGATAAGTACCGGCCCGGTCTGGGCATTAACTGCCTCGATCTGGCGGACTCGATCATCCTCCTTGTCGGGGCGGGTGAATTCATGTCGGCGAATCCGGTTGCTCTCATAGGCTGCGACCGAGGCGGCACCAACCAGTCCGGTCTGGACGTGGTCGCCCATAATCAGCCGATAGGCGTAAAAGCACGGTGTCGATTCGCGAGTGAGGATGTTCGCCTTGATCAGACGCTTCAAGTTTTCCGCGCCCCTAGCATAGACTTCGTCGGCATAGGGGGATGTGCCGGGAGGAAAATCGATCTCAGGCTTGGAAATGTGGAGAAAACTCCAGGGCTTGCCCGCAGCCAGCGCGCGCGCCTCCTCGGAGTCGAGCACGTCATAGGGAGGGGCGGCGACGCTGGCCGCATACTCGGGCAGGGGGCGCAGGCCGGTGAACGGGCGGAGGAGCGGCAGTGACATGTCAACCTGTCATGGTGGGAGTGCGCGAGACGTTCCTAGATCTTTGTGATTAGCAGTCGGGGTTCTCCCGAGCAACCGCTTAGGTTACTGTATTTTACCTTACCGCATTACCTCGCGCTGCACCTGTCCTATGGATATGTTTCATTCCGTTTTTGAATTTGCCGTTCGCGCCGCCACTAAGCCTGGCTTTGTGCTGGTGATCGGGGGACCGACTGCGTCGGGCAAGTCCGGGCTGGCGCTGGAACTGGCCCGCAAACTTGGCGGTGCTGTGATCAATGCCGACAGTATGCAGGTCTACCGGGACTTGGCGATTTTGACCTCCCGCCCGGGTGTTGAAGCGCTGAAGGCGGTTCCGCACCTGCTTTACGGCGAGCTTTCAGCCTGTGATGTCTGCTCGGCGGCGCGTTGGCGCGATCTGGCGATTTCTGCTATCTTTGGTGCCCAAGCTGCCGGCCAAGTCCCGGTGGTGACTGGCGGCACCGGCCTTTATTTGCGGGCGCTGCTGGAGGGGTTAGCCGTCGTGCCGTCGATTCCGTCTGAAATTCGCCAAGCGGCGCGCCTCCGGCTAGAGGTGCTGGGTGCGGCCGGGCTTCATGCCGAGCTTGGGGCTAGGGATCCGGACAGGGCGCTCCGACTCCGGCCCGAAGACGGCCAACGTCTGGTGCGTGCATGGGAGGTACTGGAGGCGACCGGCAAGTCGCTTTCACTGTGGCAAAAGGCTGGCAGCGACGGCCCACCGCCCGGCCTACACTTCGCCATTATTGTTCTTGACCCGTCCCGTCCGGAACTTTACGCCACCTGCGACGGCCGATTTGGGGCGATGGTCGCGGCCGGCGCGCTTGACGAGGTCCGGGCGCTTGTCTCCTCGAACCTTGATCCCGCCTTGCCCCTCATGAAGGCGCTGGGGGTGCCCGAGTTGCGCCGTCATCTGGCGGGAGAGTTGTCCCTCGATCAATCGATAGCTCTGGCCCAGCAATCGACCCGACGCTACGCCAAGCGCCAAGTAACTTGGTTCCGCCACCAATTAATCGGGCGGGATAGCTCGCCACTGATGGTGATTAGAGAGTTATGGAAGCTGGAGCAGCCAGAGAACTGAAGGGCTATTTAGGCGCGGTTTCAGACTCGCCCGGCGGCACGGCGGCGGATTTGGCGGGCAAAACGAACCGGGGAGGGAACTAACCACAGCGCCTTGCTCAGCACGCCCAGTTTTGCGACGTTTTGGCCCAGGCCGGTGGCCGTTTCAAGCGAACGGGCCAGGAAATTCCAGGTGGCGGCATGTCCTTCCGAATCATCACCGAGCCAATGAAGCAGAGTCGCTCCATAGATACCGGCCAACAGCGTCCTCTTGGTACATAAGGAAATGCCGGTCGCATTATCGCCAACCAGGAGACGGATTTCTTCAATAGTTTGGTAGTGCAGTCGCGCCGCCAGCTTCGCGTGATGCGGCAAGGCGAGCCATCCCAGCCAAGTTTGCGTTGCCTGCTTGTGAGCATCTATCGCCTGGAGGCGCAGTCGTATCGCCAGCGCAACCCGGTCATTCAGGTTTAGTCCAGTGGTGTCCTCAGTACGATAGGCTGTCGCCAACCGGCGGTCGGTCCATTCGCGAAAATGGATAACGGCATCGGCAGCGCCTTCGGGGAAGGCTTGAGCCAGCGTGTCCGGTCCCAAGCCAGCGGCACGAGTCCCTGACCGCAGGGCGTGGTCGGTCCAACCATCGAATAATACGTTAGGCAGTGTGGCCTCGAGGATGGTGTCCCTTAGCGTGGTGATGTCCATGGCCTTGATGCGTCCCCAATCGATATTCATTCAATACTTGCCAAGCCGATGTAGTCCTCATGGCGGAAATCGGCCATCTCCTCCTCGTAGGTTATCAGCCTCGAGTCGATAATGCGATCAAGGTAAAGGATACCATTTAGATGATCTAATTCGTGTTGAATAACCCTGGCGAGAAAGCCAAAGGCTTCACACTCAATGAGGGTGCCGTCTGGTGAGTAGCCGCGATAACCGATATGCCGCCAACGCGGTACCAGCCCACGCAGACGCGGCAAAGACAAGCAGCCCTCCCAGCCCAATGCGACCTCATCTGAAAATGGTTCGATCTCGGGGTTGATCAAGACGGTTTCCGGAATTTCAGTTTCGGTTTTAGATCCAGTTCCGGGCCGGCTGGCCGGGGCGCAAAACATGATGATACGACGACCGGCAAAGACCTGGGGCGCCGCTAGGCCAACCCCGGTCGCATCCACCATCGTCTGGCGCATATCGTCAATCAGCTCCCGGTGTTCCGGCGCTGCGGGGTTGGGGACCGGCTGGGCCGTGCGGCGCAGCACCGGGTGCCCCATTAGGGCAATCTTGAGAATAGCCATTATCATTATATAATTGGCGAAATCGGCCGCAAAAGCAACAGCTAAGCCGAGTTTGGCCGGGTGAAAGTTTTTCTGCGTTCAGCCCTTCCCTTATCCCGGCGTCTGTGTTAGAGATTTGGTCCGCCTGGGTACTGCCAGGATGGCGGTGACCTGTGCCGTGACAACAGCCAAGGGGTGACGAAAAACGTGCAAGTTCTCGTTCGAGACAACAATGTCGATCAAGCCCTTCGCGCGCTGAAAAAGAAGATGCAGCGCGAGGGCATTTTCCGGGAAATGAAACTTCGCCGGAACTATGAAAAGCCTTCGGAAAAGCGCGCTCGCGAGAAAGCCGAAGCGGTGCGGCGCACGCGCAAGCTGTTGCGTAAGCGCATGGAACGCGAGGGCTTTTAGTAATCTTGTTCCCAAACCGCTTCAGCCTCACATGCTTGATTACCGATCCATTATGGACTTGGTGGTTATATTAGGTGCTTGGGCGTCTCGGGCTAAGACAAACGTAGCGAGCGCCGTGACCTCTGTGGTCCGGTGCTTTTTGCGTTTCGAACAGAGCGAAAGTAGCTATTGACACCTGAGGATTCAATGTGCTCACTCCTATATTGGAATAAATCATTATAACCAAATGGGTGTTTTATGGTCTCCATTGTCAAACGGCGGCGAAGCAGAGGTACGGCGTGCCGTTGGTCGACCGAAGCAATCCGCGCCGTGCTCCTTGTAGTCCCGTTTGCTGTCTCCGGTTGTGCTGGCTACGCCCATCAGACCGCAGAAATGATTACTGCGGCCACGGCGGGAAGCCTGGACGTAGCATTGAGCAGTCTTGAAAGCAAGAATGCGTCAAGCGATAAGGATATTCTTTATTATTTAGACAAGGGCGAATTGCTTCGAATGAAGGGCGTCTATAATGAAAGCCGCGACTCCTGGCTTTCGGCTGATGCCGTTGTTCGGCAGTGGGAGGATGACGCCAAGACTGATCCGTCGAAATTCTTTGGTGAATTGGGCTCGATCCTAGTTAACGACACTACTCGCCGCTATGATGGAAGAGATTACGAGAAAGTATTCCTGAATGTCCGGCTGGCGCTTGACCATATTGCCCTCGGCGATTTGTCGGCCGCGCGCACAGAAATTACCAAGATGCACGAGCGCGAAGCAACCATAGCCGAGTTCCGTTCCAAGGAGCTTGAAGCGGCGGTGGCCAAATCGGCTGAAAAGGGCATCAAGGCCACCTCTTTTAAGGAATTGAGTGGTTATCCCATTGAAACACTGGATGATCCGGCTGTCCGGGCCTTAAAGAACTCATACGAATCGGCCTACGGCAATTTTATTGCGGGCTTCGTTTACGAGGCTTTGGGTGAGCCTTCACTGGCCGCACCGGGCTATCGTAAGGCAGCAGAGATGCGCCCAAACATTCCGGTTATTGACGACAGTTTAAAAAATCTCGATAAAAATGTTGCGGGGAGGGCGAATTCAAACACGGTCGATACCTTGTTTGTTGTCGAAAGCGGACTGGCTCCTGGTATCGAGTCCGTAACGTTGCCGATCATTCTGCCCATTCCTACCGGCCATAGCTTCAACGTCATTGCAACTCCGCTGTCATGGCCAGTTATACGGCCGGATATTAATGCCGCCGTGCCCAGCACCATGGTTGTCGATGACAAGACGCTGCCGGTCGCCATGTTGACCGACACCAATGCCATGGCTCGCCGCGCCTTATCTGACGAAATGCCTAGTATCATTGCACGCTCCGCGATTAGAGCAATCAGTCGCGGCATTGCTCAGGCGGCAATCGACACCGCGAGCGCACGCCTATCGGGTAACGCCGCCCTTATTGGCACCTTATTCGGCATTGTCGCCAAGGTTGCGACGGTTGCGACCGAGGTTGCCGACGAGCGTATTTGGCGAACCCTGCCTGGCTATTATTCAGTGGCGCGAACATCCCTGGCTCCCGGCGCCCATAAAATCGTCATTGCCACCGCAACTGGCCCGCAAGTAAGGACAATTGCCATCTCTGGCCCTTATGCCATTGTCGCCATTCGGCTATTGGGCAACAATCTCTACACCAGTCTGCCGCCCGTGATCGCCCCGCCGATAGTAGCGATCGTTGAGCCTTCTGAAACCAATATAAAGCCTGCCGCCAATACTAATGTGAAGACCAAGGGAAAGACACCGGTTAAGGGACATATACCGGTTAAGGGGAAGAAGGCCATGCCAAACCGTGCTGGCGATGCGTGAACTATTGCATCCACCACTCATCAGGAGATTTTTGGAATGTTGATTAGATTTTGCACCCTTGTTGCGATACTGTTCTTAGGTTGCTCCCATCTTGCAATGAGCCAAACAATCGCGTCCAAAGTCGAATACGTTGGAACTTCCCAGTACCTTAGTATCACTGGTCTGAAAACGCGCGAGGTCAACGGCCTGTTGAACTTGATCGTTGAAATAGCTAATTCTGATACGAGTGATCAGGAAGGTTACTACCGCATGGAGTGGTTTGACGCTGACGGCTTTCCTGCCTGGGGCGAGGAAGCATGGAAGCCAATTCTTCTCCATGGCAGCCAGCGGCAAAAATTGCAGGTTATCGCGCCGACAATCAAGGCACTAGACTTCAAGATTGTATTTAGCGGGGATCGCAACTGGGCGAACAACCCCAGCCCCGGACAGAATCAGTGATGCCGTTTTAAATGGAGGCGAGTGGGATAAGATGAATATGATAGTAAAAGCTGGTACGCTATTGGGTGTTATTGGCTTGTTGAGCGCCTGCGCCAACAGCACGCCGACAATTGGCAGCAATGTTCAGTACGGTGATTCCAAAGCCGTTGAGCGGCTGACCAACGAGTTCGGGTCCACTGATTTGCAAACCATCGCCGAATCGATGGCGCGATCCTTAAGTCAGACTGCGGCCGGCTACCGGAGCAGGCCTCTGGTTACCATCGCCGAGGTCAAAAATAAGACAAGCGAGTACATCGACACACGGGCGATTACCAACACGATTCGCTCCCAGCTGCTGAAAAGCGGATCGATGCGATTCGCAACCGATATAGCTGCCATGCAAAATCAGACCGACGAGCTTACTCGCCAAAGCACGACCGGGCTCTATAAGAAGAGCACAGCCGTCAAGGTCGGAAAAATGGAGGGGGCACAGTACCGCATTGAGGGGGAAATCTCTTCTATCGTCAAGAGAACTAGCGATGTTAAAGATGTGTACTATAAGTTTAGTCTTATTATGACTGATGTTGAAGCCGGAACCATTGAGTGGGCCGAGGAAAAAGAGATCCGCAAGACATCCGCACGTTAGTTTACTGCACGGGAGTTAAAAATCATGGGTAATAGCTTGCGTCTTCTCCGGGCTGTCCTGGGGTGCATCTGCCTGATGATGTTCTTGATGGGATATGAGGTCCGCGCAGCCGGGCAGCCGAAGATCGCCGTTACCGACCTCACCTATGAAGAGAAGGTCTCAAGCTATTTTACCTATTTTGAAGCACACGAAAAAACCCGCGAGCGATCGGATGACAGTTTTTATTCAAGTCATAGCCGTAGCCAATCCGATCGTTCCGTGGTTGCCACCTCGGGTCAAATATCCTGGATCGAACGCGGTGAATTGCACAAGTTCACCGGCGATATCAAGGGCGCCTTACTCAAATCTAGCCTTTACCGGGTAACGCAGGGGCGCCCTTGGAGTCCGAAAGGGCGCACAACCCTATTTGATATCATCGGCCGCATCAAGAATGGCCTTTATCCTGGAGCTGACTATGTATTGTTTGGTACTATAACCAGTATTGAAAGCCGCAATGAGAGCATTGATATCCAGGCCACAAATGCCACCAACCATATATTGGCCATGGAATTGCTTGTTGATTTCTCATTGATTAATACCAAGACCTATGAAGTGACGGCTGGATTCTCAGCCTTAGGCGAAGGTAGCGATCAGCGTTTGGCAAACAGCCCCGGTACCAGGGTTTCGTTGAGCCGAGGGCGGGTAATGTCAGATGTCTCACACTCTTTGGCGGAGGCGGTACTGTCTGAGTTGGAAAGCCAATTCGCCCCAATGTCAGGCGGTAGAACCAGCCGATCAAAGGACGTGCCGTTCCGCATGGATAACAATAATAGCAGAGAAAACCCAAGTAATACTGGTAGGATTATTACCTATCAGTAATCACTTGAACAATATTTTCTATTTCTTGTCTTCTTTCAACCTCTCTTCTGGACATCAACCAGCCTGCGGTCGAGGCGCTGGATTGCGCGCAGAAGCACGCTGTTTTCCATGCTCATGCCCCCTTCGGTCGGAGCCAGAGTAAACTTGACCTGGGGTAGCGGCAGCACGCGCAGGCGCACCGCATCAATAACATAGCTATCGCTTTGGTTGACCGAAACCAGGGTAGAAATCACCGCCCGCTGTGCCTCCGCGACAACTCCGCTATCGCGCTTTTCCCAACGGGACAATTCCCGATCGATGTAGTCGATATCGGCATCCGATAGATTACGAATACGTCCGAACTTGACTGTAACATCCGGCGGCAGGCCGATGCCGTTCTCGATTTCCTTTATTTTATACCCGGCGTAGCCGATTAGCGCGAAAAATGGAGATTTTTCTTCGTCATCTTGGAAGCGCTTAACCATGGCCGCCGGGGTAGGCGGCGTTATGGCGGAAAACATCGTGCCCATGGTATATGATGTCCAAGACCAAATTTCGCCAAATGAGGTGCCCATGATTTCTAAATAACCACGATCATCGAACGGGTCGTCACTGTCAGACGAGTCCGCCGCGTTGGAGTTAACCGCACCACTAGATATGCTCAGCGTAGTAAGCGGGGCCGCCACCAGCGACAGGTCGGAAGGCAATGCCGGCTGACCTTGAGCCATGACCGGACCGGCAGATATTACCGTTGTCACCGCAGTAACTGCGACTATAGCACATAACACGGACTGAAAGGAATGGGGTTGGCGTTGATTGACGGAAAAGTTCATGGCTTCGATCCCAGGTTCGACAAAGATGCGGAAATTACGGCGTTCATCGGCTAAAACGCTCCAACCGCAACGCCGCCCGGCGCTGGGCCAGACGCATATCGGCCGGAAGCGGCGTTAGGCCAAGAGCCTCGAGATAGCCGCCGGGGGCGCGAGCCGCCTCGCTGGAGCTTTCGACGATGAACTGGCGGAGACCGCGCACAACGCCGACACCATCATGGTTCCGCATATGCGCCCGCTTGAAGTAATAATAGACGGTATGCACACCCTCATAAGCATCGCTCTCGATGCTCTGCGGTGTCGGCATAATGCCATTAACCGGCAGTATTTGCAGACTATCTGCGTTCTTCACCGCATAAAAATAGGGAATGACGCCAACGGTGCCGGGTGGTCCTTTGATTACCATGGCCGGAACCTGCTCCTCGTAATCCTTCGCTATTTCTACAACCCGACCATCACCGCGCAATGTGGTGCATAGCGCCACCCTTTCCTTTTCGTAAAAGATCAGCTTAATGATCGTGAACGTCCGGCAACCGCCTTGCATGAACACATCGTCAAAGATGCTGTGGGTGCCGGTGGCGTGCCCGGGTAGGACAACATTGATCAAATCGGCGGGAAGCTTCTTGTCAATTTGCTGCCAAGTCTCGTAAGGATTGACTAATAAATCCTGCGCAAAGGAGGTCAGACCCTGAGGGACTTCGGCAGCCAGTGCCTGAAAAATAATCTTAGGAGTTAACTTGAGCGTCTTATCACCGCGCTTGGCGACAAAAACCACGGCGCTGTACCCCAAAGGCACCTCAATGAGGTCAACAATACCGTTAGCGGCGCAAACATCGAACTCAGTCTGACGCATCCGCCTTGTCGCGGCGACGACATCGGGATATTCCGCCCCAATGCCGGAACAGAAACTAACAAAGCCGGCGTGAGTACCGGCCAGCCGCTCCTCGGGATGGGGTATTTGCCACTGTGCCGCCAAATGCCGGCTGATCTCGGCGTTAAAAGGTGACATCGTGTCGGAGCCGCTAATTATAATCTTAGGCCGCTCGATTTTGCCGGTTTCGAGATCGTGCAGCAATTCAGGGGGAATTACTTCAGCCCGAACTAAGGGCACCAACAAGCAAAAAAAGATCAAAACTGAAAGAAACCTAATCATGTGTGATCCCCCCCCAGCCGAGAGACATCGCGTACCGCACCACGCGCGGCGCTGGTGGTCATAGCGGCATAGACACGCAAAGCCGGACTAACCTTGCGCTCGCGGTTACGGGGCTTCCAAACGCCACCTCTCGCGGCGTGGCGTCGAGCAATTTCAATATCCGATACCACGAGGTGCATGGTGCGGCCGGGAATATCGATTTCAATACGATCGCCATTCTCAACCAGCGCGATGGTGCCTCCCTCGGCCGCTTCAGGTGAAACATGGCCAATGGACAACCCAGAGGTGCCCCCTGAAAAGCGCCCATCGGTGATTAAAGCACACGCCTTGCCCAGCCCCTTGGATTTGAGGTAGCTGGTCGGGTAAAGCATCTCCTGCATGCCGGGACCACCGCGCGGACCCTCATAGCGTATCACCACCACATCACCGGCCTTGACCCCCCCGCAAAGAATGCCGGCAACCGCAGCTTCTTGACTCTCGAAGACCACAGCGGGGCCGCCGAATCTGAGAATCGAGGCATCCACGCCAGCGGTTTTTACGATCGATCCTTGCTCGGCGAGGTTGCCATAAAGCACGGCCAAACCACCGTCGAGGCTAAATGCGTTGGCGATATTGCGGATTGCCCCCTTGGCGCGATCAAGATCAAGCGCCTCGTAGCGCCGGGACTGGCTGAACGCAACATGGCTTACAACACCGCCGGGTGCGGCGCGGAAAAATTCGTTGACCGCCGGATTGCGCATCACGTCCCACCGCTCAAGCGCAGCGGCCAAGGTCGGGGCATGAACAGTCGGCACGTCGCTATGCAGCAAGCCGGCGCGATCAAGCTCGGCCAGGATGGCCATAACGCCACCGGCCCGGTGAACATCTTCCAAATGGGTATCGGGAACCGACGGCGCGACCTTGCACAGGTTGGGCACCCGGCGCGACAACCGGTCAATGTCGCCCATAGTGAAGTCAATGCCGGCCTCGCTAGCGGCGGCCAGCAGATGCAGCACAGTATTAGTTGAACCGCCCATGGCAATGTCGAGGACCATGGCGTTCTCAAAAGCCTTGAAGCAAGCAATCGAGCGCGGCAGGGCCGCCCCGTCATCGTCCTCGTAGTAACGCTTGGTCAGCTCAACCACCAAACGGCCCGCCTCCAAGAACAGCTTTTCGCGGTCGGCGTGGGTGGCGACAAGAGTGCCGTTACCGGGTAGCGCCAGCCCCAGCGCCTCCATCAAGCAGTTCATCGAGTTAGCGGTAAATAGCCCCGAACACGAGCCGCAGGTAGGACAGGCGGCGCGCTCCATCTCGGCCAGCTCTTGGTCAGGGATGCTGTCATCGGCTGCGGCAACCATAGCATCAACTAGGTCAAGTGCCCTGGCCTTGCCGCCAATACTACCGCGCCCGGCCTCCATCGGCCCACCCGAGACGAACACGGCGGGGATGTTTAATCGCAACACCGCCATCAGCATACCAGGAGTAATCTTGTCACAGTTAGAAATACAGACCAGGGCATCGGCGCAATGGGCATTAACCATGTATTCGACCGAATCGGCGATCAACTCGCGCGAGGGCAGGCTGTAGAGCATACCGCCGTGACCCATGGCGATGCCGTCATCAACGGCAATGGTGCTGAACTCCTTAGCCACCCCGCCCGCCCGTTCGATCTCGCGGGCCACAAGCTGCCCCATGTCCTTAAGGTGAACATGGCCAGGAACAAACTGGGTAAACGAGTTGGCCACCGCGATAATCGGCTTGCCAAAGTCGCCATCCTTCATGCCGGTGGCCCGCCACAGACTACGGGCACCGGCCATGTTCCGGCCGTGAGTGGTGGTGCGGGAACGATAGGTGGGCACGGAATTAATCCTCCACTCTGCCCGATCATGCCTGAACGGGGCGTCAACATTATTACGTCGACATTCTCAACGAGTAGCAGGAAATTAACGACAACGCCAGACCGCTCACATCCTAAAGTATCGGGCCAGCAGGTTGTCGGTCATGGCTTCAACACCAGAATCACCACATTTGGCGATTTCGGCGTGGAGCTGCGGCATTAATGTGCAAAAAGCATCAAGGACCGGGCTGTCAAAATGAAGGCCGCGCCCTTGTTCCATGATGACCATGGCCTGCTCAACCGACATCGCACGCTTGTAAGGACGCTCACTGGTAAGCGCGTCAAAAACGTCGGCGACGGCGAATATCCGGGCCGACAGTGGGATATCCTCACCGACAAGGCCGCACGGATAACCGGAACCGTCGATCTTCTCGTGGTGCCCGCCGACGATATTGGCAGCGTCACGAAGCCAAACGCTGGCGGCGATGATATCCAAGCCGTGCGTGACGTGGGTTTTCATCGTGGTAAGCTCATCCTCGCTCAGTTTTCCCGGCTTCAACAAGATGGCGTCGGGTACGGCAATTTTGCCCACGTCGTGCAGGAACGAGCCCTTTATCAGGCAGCGAATCGCTGCATCATCTACGTTCATGGCCTCGGCGATGCGGATAGCCAGCACCGTTACCCGGAAGTTATGGGCATTGGTGTCGCTGTCACGCTTGGCGATTGCGCTGCCCAGCACCTTCAGTGAGTCGATATTGGCTCGCAACAGCCCCTTGGCTGCCGCGACAATGTGCCCCTGCAGCGAGGACATCAGGGGATAGAGCACCGACGCCGTCAACAGCACCGCGCCAACGACCAACATAATGATTTGTAGAATGTCGGTATCGATCGCGGCCAGCGTCTTCGGCGACCACCGGTAGATGCCTTCAAACCAGCCACCGACCTTGCCGTTGCCGCCGGGCAACGGGACTATGACTTGAAGGTAGGATGAGCCTTCAATTGACAGTTTATCATACCAAGTTCGACCGCTCTGCGGAAACCGATGGACGAAGCGGTCAGAATACACCTCGATAAAGGAAAAGCCCGGCAACGACGCCTCGGCGATGGTCTGTTTACTTTCGTTATACATTTCAACGTGGACGAAGAAATCCAGGTTGTTAGAGGTATGATTTTGAAGAAAAGTCGTTAGTACTTTCTCATTGGCCGGACGCCCGCTGCTATCGGCCAACATGGCACTAACGAATTTTGCCTCAAGCGTGGCTTGGTTAACCAAAGTATCTTCCAACCTTTCAGTTTCAATGTAAAATGCCGCTATAGCCGCCATTACAGACGCGACAAGTCCAACCAGGAGCAACCGCAGAACCAACCTGCGCTGAAAGCCGGCCAAAACATTGATGGTTTGGATATTCATACACGCTTTACCATCTATTGTATCAAAGATAGTCAACTTATGGTCAAAAACACCGTGGCCTATTCGCGGTTACGGTGCGAGGTGGAACGCAACACTAGAGGAAACCGCCGGCACCAGACGAATGCCGAAGGGTGAGGCAGGACTGGAAGCGACCGGGTCGTTAGGGCCGGGCACGTCCTCATGATAAGGGATGGAAATCCCGCCGTCCCGCTTAATCGCCGGGCCAAGGATCACAGCATAACCGCCAGTAGTCCGGGTTCCCAGAAAAATGGCTACGGCCATGTAATCGTCAGGCAGGGGTTGGGGTGCGGGCATTCCAACAGTGGACCAGATTTGCCGCCACTCCATCGCTGTCCGGGCCACCAATTCGGCGCGCTCGGTAGCGGCGCTGCGATCGCCTTGCCATGTAGTGCCGGAGTCGGCACCGGACGGAGTGCGCAGATTGATGGCACCGTCGATAGTCGCAGACGGGCCGGCGCAAGCACCGAGGACCAGGATCAGAACAACCCGGGAGAATGGGACCATTCTAAAGAATGGGGAAAATAAGGTAAAAACGGGGCGCTGCAGCATCGGATCAGTCACTCCTGGGCAAAGCAGTTTCGGCCAGCAACGTCCAGTAGCTGGCGCCGATGGATAATATCTCGTCGTTGAAATCGTATCGCGAATTGTGGACCATGCACGAGTCCGGGGTGCCGCCCTGGCCAAGCCAAACGTAGCAGCCGGGCCGCCGTTCGAGCATGAAAGCGAAGTCTTCGGCACCCATAGAGGGGTCGACATCGCGCACCACCCTCGAAGCGCCCACCACACGCGCAGCCACTGCGGCAGCGAACTCGGTTTCGTCCGGGCTGTTGATGGTGGCGGGGTAGCTGCGATGATAGGTCACGACGGCGGTGGCTCCAAAGGCGGCAGCAACATTGACCGCTATCCGCGCAAGGCCGTCTTCGAGCGCGTCCCTGGTCTCGGGACGAAAGCTGCGCACCGTGCCAGACAGCATAACCTCATCTGGTATGACGTTGAAGGCCGAACCACCCCTAACCACCGTAAAGCTGACCACCGCCGAATCGAGCGGGTCGGTACTGCGACTGACCAACGCCTGAGCCGCAGTGACGATATGGGCCGCCACCAGCACCGGGTCGATAGTATGGTGTGGCATGGCACCGTGGCCGCTCTTGCCGGATACGATAATGTCGAAGCGGTCGGCTGCGGCCATAAGTGGCCCTGAACGCACGCCGAAATAACCAACCGGCAGTTGCGGCCAGTTGTGCAAGCCAAAGACGGCGTCGCAGGGAAAACGCTCGAACAGGCCGTCCTCCACCATCACCCTGCCACCGGCGGCACCTTCTTCGGCGGGCTGGAAAATCAGATTGATGGTGCCGTCGAACTCCCTAGTTTCAGACAAATAGCGCGCCGCTCCTAGCAGCATGACGATATGGCCGTCGTGGCCGCAGCCATGCATCCGTCCGGGGTGACGCGATGCGTGTTCAAAGCAATTAGTTTCGATCATCGGCAGGGCATCCATGTCGGCGCGCAAGCCGATAGCACGCCGGCTTTGACCCTCACGCAGCACGCCCACTACGCCCGTGCGGGCCAGCCCGCCATGGACCTCAATGCCAAACTCGCGCAGGCGGGAAGTCACGAAGGCAGCGGTCGCGACCTCCTCGAACGCGATCTCCGGATAGGTATGGAGATGACGGCGCCAAGTGGCCATCTCATCGTGGCGTGCAGAGATGCGAGTGATGATAGCCATGGCAGGCACGGGCATGAGTTGTGGGCAGATACAATCCGGCGTTAACAATCCGACGAAGTGGCACATTCAGGCACCACAGTCCAGGCAATTGCGCTGGCTAACTGAGAAAAACATTGCATTGACATGACAATAACGGGATTCCTAGCTCCCCATCTCAGACGGGTAACCCAGGGGCTTGGTGGAGATTTGCGGTGTCGGTTCAGGCATTCTGGAGGGGAGGGCTGGCTAAGCTGGCTTGCTGCACCGTCATCACGTCGGTGGCAACGATGGCAACGGGTTGCGTTGCGCCTGTGGTGGTCGGTGCCGTGGCAGGAACCGCAGTAGTCAAAGCTACCGAAGAGCGGGGGCTGGGCGGTGCGCTTTCCGATGCGGAAATTCATGCCCGAATCAGTGAGTTGTGGTTTAAGCACAATGTCTATATGTACCAGCGCATCAACCTAACGGTGGATCAGGGCCGGGTTCTATTGACCGGTCGCGCTGCTGACATTGATCAACGAGTCGATGCTGTTAAATTGGTGTGGCAGGTTCCAGGCATTGTCGAAGTAATTAATGAAATTGCAATTGACAACCAGTCATTGATAATTGACACGGCGCACGACAGCTGGATTTCAACCAAGTTGCGGACGGCTCTGATCCTTGATGCCGAGGTTCGCTCGACCAATTTCAGCGTCGATGTCGTCAACGGGGTGGTATATCTTTTGGGTGTGGCACACGGGCAAACAGAACTTAACCGGGTAATTGGTCATGCTAAATCACTGAGCCGTGTTCAAAATGTAGTCTCCCATGTTCGCATCATTTAAGCGGCCCGCCATATTGGTGTGGCGGCTTGCCCTGGTCATGGCACTGCTGGCTGGACTCAGCCTGTGGATTGACGAGGCGCACGCCGACGACGCGACCAGCCAAGCCAACCGGCAGTTCATTTCGGCCATGCAGCTGATCCGCAAGGCCAATGCCACTTATGAACCAATGGAGGAGAGAAAGTATCTCGCCGAAGCGGACCGGCTGCTGGACGAGATCATCGCCCGCTTTCCAGACACTGATTTAGCGGTCCAGTTGGCAACCAATCAATTTGTCGGCGATTTCGATTTTTTTGAGTTCCGCAACCGCATCAAGTCGCTGGTTTGCAACGAGCCACAAACTTCCAGGTGTTTCCTGTTCCGCATTAGCGCCTTGCTGCCACCAGTTGAAACTCCGATCAATACTGCTCGCTGGGACTGGATGTCGTTGGCCGTCGCCCATCACATTTTGGGCGACACCGGGCGGTCCAAAGAGATCATCGCGCCTTTCCTGTCGGCGGTACGCCGCGGGGTCACCAACGAGACCAGCGAGCGCGACCTCTTTGTTGCAAGGGCGTTGGGACTGACCGGCCAGACCGGGCTCGCCCTGGAGATCGCGCGCAAAATTCCCGACTGCGCCACTCGCATATATGACCTTGCCGACATTGCCGGGGTATTGCTGGGACAAGGCGAGCGGGAACAGGCGGCGGCGCTGACCGAAGAAGCCAGAGCATATGCCGAGGCCAAGTCATGCACCGCCGAACAAGGGTTGGTGGCACGGGCGCTTATCGACGTCGGCCGCGTCGAGGACGCCCGCACTCTATTCAAATCCGCAACTCAGAATATCGCCACGGGAAGCACCCAGGCTAAGGGCGATTGCTGTACGCCGGAACTGGCTATCGCCGCAGCCGAATTCGGTGACGCCTCACTAACCTTTAAGCTGCTGCGGATGGTTCAAGAGGAAAATCCATGGGTGATTGCCCCGGTGCTGGGCAGGCTGGCTCGGCGGGGCGAGGACGGCACCATTATATTATATACCGAGCAGATAGCTGATATCGACAACCGCAGCGAGGTTTACGCCGAACTAATCGAGTCGTACCTCAAACGTGATAACCGCTCCGCAGCCACCGATCTAATGAATCGCCTGATCAAAATGGCCAACGAGGACGGGGGCCGCCGGCCACTGGTGATCGCCCAGCGTGCGCGAGCCGAAAAGGCACTGGCAGGCGGCAACCTCTGGCGCGCCACTTTCCAGCAAGCACTGACAGCAGCCGAGCGCGTCAGCGGCTTAATTCGTCGCGATATCGGTGGGCCGCTGGTGGCGGTCCTGGTCAAGATCGAAACCGGCCGACCTTTGCTGGATTAATAAGATGAAGATGTATTGTTCAAGCTAACCAAAATGGCGTCTGGAAAAAAAACTTCAGCCAGTGGTTTTGCAACAATCGGGATCGCCGGATGCGGTGATCGCCGAGGAGCGCGCGGGGTCGCGACGCTGGCACTCCAACAGGACATCGCGGACAATCGGGACCGC
Organism: Rhodospirillaceae bacterium; assembly: GCA_037135115.1. Taxonomy (GTDB): domain Bacteria; phylum Pseudomonadota; class Alphaproteobacteria; order Azospirillales; family Azospirillaceae; genus BOG-933. Next base: position 33,066 of record JBAXKX010000001.1, on the reverse strand, counting down.
CACTGCCGAGCCGCCGCCACCATGCTCAACCACAACGGCCATGGCGTAGCGCGGGGCGTCGACGGGCGCAAAACCTATGAACAAGGCGTGATCGCGCTCGCGCCAGGGTAGATCCTCATTCTTGACCACGCCGGTTGAACGCTCGGCCATGGTGATACGGCGAACCTGCGATGTCCCGGTCTTTCCGCCCATTTCAAAACCGGGCTCGGTGATGCGGGCTTTGTACGCAGTGCCGTGCGGATGGTTAACCACTAGATTCATCCCGTTGACCACCACGTCCAGGTTCTGTTTCTGAACGCCGATCGCCGGCCACACCGTCTGCTCGCTGGCTCCCTTTTTGACCTGCTTGATCAGGTGGGGCTTGACCGCGTAGCCGCCGTTGACCAATCGCGCGCACATTACCACCAATTGCAACGGAGTGGACAGCACATAGCCCTGGCCGATCGCGGCCACCAAGCTTTCACCTTGCTGCCAAGGAGTACCCAAGGTTGCCTGCTTCCATTGGCGAGTCGGCACCAGCCCCGGCCGCTCGCCCGGCAGGTCAATGCCGAGTAACTCGCCCATGCCGAAACGGTGGCTCATCTCCGCAATGCGATCAATGCCGAGCCGGCGGGCCAAGTCATAAAAAAAGGTGTCGCAGGACTGACGCAGCGCGTCGCTCATGTCCATCGCGCCATGGCCGCCTTTTTTCCAGCAATGGAAGCGATGGTCACCCAAATCCATGTAACCAGGGCAATAAACAGTGTGGTGGGGACCAACCAACCCCGACTCTAATGCCGCAAGAGCTACCACGGTCTTGTATGTCGAGCCTGGAGAGTACTGGCCGGACGTGGCTTTATTGGTCAACGGTGCTGTCGGATTTGAAAGCAACTCCTCCCAAAGCTCAGCGTTAATCCCAGTTGAAAAGCGATTGGGATCAAAACTAGGGGTAGAAGCCATGGCATAGATGCCGCCGGTGTGAACATCTATCACCACACCACTGGCACTTTTTTCGTTCGCTAGACGGCGCTGGGTAAACTGCTGGAGTGCCACATCGACGGTCAGCGTCAAGACCCGCCCGGCTTGACCCTCGTTGCGCGAGAGTTCGCGGATTACCCGGCCGACCGCGTTAACCTCAAGCTGGCTGGTACCCGCAACGCCACGCAATTCCTTTTCCCGCCCCTTCTCAATGCCGGCCTTGCCGATGCGAAATCCCGGCAGGGACAACACCGGGTCGCCCTGAATCTCAGAAACGGATACCGACCCAACATAACCAAGAATGTGGGCGGTGGCGTCACCACGGGGGTAGTTGCGAATTTCTCCGACTTCGATCGATACGCCCGGCAGGTCGGGCGTGTTGATTTCAATTTGGGCAACCTGATCCCAGGTTAAATTCTCCTTGATCGTAACCGGCACGAATCGGCGTTTGCGCTGGATATCGCGGAGAATTCGGCGGCGGTCGGCCTCCGAGAGCGGCACAATCTGGGACAATAAGTTGAGTGTACCGTCTATGTCGTGGGAGCGTTCCTGGACCAGCACAACTCGATAGTTCTGCCGGTTGATCGCTAGCGCAACTCCGACACGATCAACGATCAGGCCTCGTGAAGGCGCAACCAAGCGCATACTAATGCGATTCTCATCTGACAACATCGTATAGCGCGCAGACTGTACCACCTGAAGGTAATACATGCGCCCAACAAGAGTCGCAAGTATCCCCATCTTGATGCCGCCAAGGACCAATACCCGCCGCGTCAGGGTGCGGTAACGGTCCGTATCGCGATTTACTGTGGCTCCTCCAAGCGTCATGTTGCCTTCTTCATATCCTAGGCCTCTTTCAAAAACGCACGATGCACGCGGATGAACAGCCAAGCAAACATCGGAAACAGAGCCACCGTCAACAGGGTCTGGGCCATTGGAGCGGCCAGCGGCGCCAGTTTCATATTCAGGATGGTGTAGGCGACACACTCAACAAATGTGGCGCCGACCTTAATAAAGACAAACCCCACCCACAGCATAACGAATGAATTCGCCAGGAAAAAACTACGCTGGTAAACTACGACCAAATGGCACAGCACCAGCACCAAAGCCGTCAAGCCGAGCGGCGTACCAGCCACCATATCCTGGAGCAGGCCAATGGCGAATGCCATGCTCGGCCCAATCAAGTCGGGGCGATGAATCGCCCAGTAATAGACCGACATCAAGGCTAGACAGGGCGCCACACGATCGTATCCAGGCAGATAAAGCGGCACCATACCAAACAAAACAAGCATAAGCGTCACCGCCACCGGCGCTAGGCTGCGCCCGGTTTGGTCGAGTTTTTGCCAAAGACTGATCGTCATTTTAGGTCCGAAACGCGCTCCGCCTCGCTTACTAGCCCGACAGGCAGACCGAAATCCACCAATTGTACATGTTCGAGACGGCTTAGATTGACCATCGGCTGAATCCTGATCAGCCTGTCATTAACCGACGAAACAAGTCCGATCGGCAGGCCGGGCGGAAACAGGCCGCCATCACCCGACGTCACGGCCCGGTCGCCCACCGCAACCTTAGCCTCGGGTGGCAGGTAGAGCAGTTGCGGCTGGTCCGAGTTGTCGCCAACCAACACCGCCCGCTGGCGCGAACTATCCAACACCACCGGCACCCGAGTGTTGATGTCGGTAATCAGCAGCACACGGGCCGACCACTCACCAACCTCAACCACCCGACCGATCATACCGGGACCGGCAACCGCCGCCTGGCCGCGCCTCACGCCTTCGCGCCGACCGGCGGTAACCACCACGTTGCGAACAAAGGCACCGCCGGGAGCGGCAATAACGCGGGCCGAGATGAACGACGCCTTAGGCTCAGGCTTGTAGTGCAATAGGTTCCGCAGACTGGTATTTTCTGCCTCAAGGTGCAACGCCGCCTGTTTCCATTGGAGCAACCGGGCGTTCTCCACGCGCAGCTGCTTATTCTCACGATAAGTCTCGGTTGCCTCGATAAAACGCTCGACCAAATGGGCAGCCGTCGCCGCCGGTCGAGAGATCACGTCAAGGATTGGGACAAAGGCATCAGTGACGCGGGCGCGAGAGTTCTCCACCATCAAAGGGTTGACCCTGCCCACCATCATCAGCGCAATTGACGCCAGCAACAAAAGCAGAAATGAGAAACGCTGGAATAGCGCCTTAAGGGCAGTTAACCGGGACATAGGTCTGGCGACACGTGTTTTCACGATCATTTTCCAGAATTATCGCTGGAGTCGCATACCGTACCAACATGCTTTAATTGTCGGCGCGGTCGGTTCAATACATAGATACCAGTACGTTCCTCAAGGTTTTCATCTCTTCGAGGGCACGACCGGTACCGAGCGCGACGCAGCTCAAGGGATCATCGGCGATCGAAACCGGCAAACCTGTAGCATGTCGCAACACATAATCGAGATTTCCAAGCAGTGCGCCACCACCGGTGAGTACAATGCCCTTGTCACAAATGTCGGCGGCGAGTTCAGGAGCTGTGTGTTCCAGAGCAACCTTAACCGCTTCGATGATGGCACTAACCGGCTCGGCCAAGCTTTCGGCGATCTGGCGCTCGCTGATGATAAGTTCCTTTGGAACACCGTTCATCAGATCGCGGCCCTTGATTTCCATGATCCTGCCCTCACCGTCTTCGGGCGGGCAGGCCGATCCGATAAGCTTTTTGATGCGCTCGGCCGATCCTTCACCGACCAGCAGGTTATGACTGCGCCGGATGTAGCCGATGATTGCCTCGTCCATTTTATCGCCGCCGACCCGGACCGAACGCGAATAAACGATGCCGCCAAGCGAGAGTACCGCAACCTCTGTGGTGCCGCCACCGATATCGACCACCATCGAGCCGGTGGGTTCGGTCACCGGCAGCCCGGCACCGATTGCCGCCGCCATTGGCTCCTCAATCAGGAAAACCCGGCGGGCACCTGCCGACTCGGCCGATTCCTGGATGGCCCGACGTTCCACCGCAGTCGAGCCAGAGGGCACGCAGATAATCACCTGGGGACTGGCGAAACTGCGCCGGTTATGGACCTTGCGGATGAAATGCTTGATCATTTCCTCCGCGACTTCGAAATCAGCGATCACGCCATCGCGCAAGGGCCTTATCGCCTGGATGTTACCGGGCGTACGGCCAAGCATCATCTTGGCCTCGTCACCGACGGCAAGCACCTGCTTGCGGCCGCGGATAGTCGCAATAGCGACCACCGAAGGCTCGTTGAGAACAATCCCCCTGCCCTTCACGTACACCAGCGTGTTGGCGGTTCCAAGATCGATGGCCATATCGGCCGACATGAAGCCGAGCAGTTTGGAAAACATGGGGGCGGTTGACTCTTGATCGGGTTGACGCAGTCGCTACAGACAGGCGGCGGCACGGATCACGCATCGCTGACAGCCCACTACTGTTCAATAAAGCAACAGCGGGTGCCACTCAAGCGCTGAGTGATGGCGGAGCCGTACCTTGGCGTTTGATTATCAATTTATTGAGGGCGTGAACGTAGGCGCGGCAGGAAGCGAACAGGGTGTCGCAGTCGAAGCCGGTGCCGACAACGTTAAGATTGCCGTCCACGAGGCCGACCATAACCTCAGCCTGGGAGTCGCTGCCTCCGGTCACAGCCTTGACCTGATAGAGACTCAATCTAGCCTCGCTTTTGCATAGCTTCTTTGTCGCGTTAAAAATGGCATCGATCGCACCATTACCGCTTTCCGTACCAGATACCTCTTCATCGCCGATCTTCAACGTCAGTTCGGCCAGCGGCCTTCTCCAACTATCGGCAAACACCCTGAGCGAAACGAAATTTATATGTCCCTCGGCGTGACCGATCTGGTCCTCGACCAGGGCGATTAGGTCCTCATCGTAAATGCATTCCTTTTGATCGGCCAACTCCTTGAAGCGCCGAAAGCTTTCGGAGACGACAGTCTCATCCAAGGCATAGCCGAGATCCCGCAGCCTTGTACGAAAAGCGTTACGCCCGGAATGCTTGCCCATAACCAGCCCGCCTCTGTCGGCGCTGTCGCGAACGAGACCAACCGACGCCGGTGTCATGATCTCGTAGGTACCAGGATGTTTAAGCATGCCATCCTGATGGATTCCCGATTCGTGGGCGAAGGCATTGGCACCAACGATCGCCTTGTTGGGTTGGACCACGAATCCGGTAATTTTCGAGACCAGCCGCGACGCCCTGGTTATAATTTCGGTATTGATGCCGGTCGTATAGGGCAGGAGGTCGTGGCGGGTCCGCAGCGCCATAACGATCTCCTCAAGGGCGGCGTTGCCGGCGCGCTCTCCCAACCCGTTGATCGTGCATTCGATTTGGCGAGCACCCTGTCCAACCCCGGCCAGCGTATTGGCCACCGCCAGCCCAAGATCATTATGGCAGTGTACCGACAGCACCGCCCGATCAATGTTAGGAACCCGATTGCGCACCATCGCAAACAATGCGCCGTACTCTTCAGGCACGCCATAGCCGACCGTATCGGGAATGTTGATAGTGGTGGCTCCAGCCTTGATTGCCGCCTCGACGCAACGGCAAAGAAAATCATGCTCGGTGCGCGAGCCGTCCTCGGCACTCCACTCAACATCGTCACATAAATTACGAGCAATGGCGACGCTTTCGCTAACCGCCAACAGAACCTGGTCTGGCTGCATCTGCAGCTTGAATTTCATATGGAGCGGGCTGGTGGAAATAAAGGTGTGGATGCGCTTTCGCTCGGCAAATTCTAGGGCTTCGGCGCAACGTTCTATGTCCCGACGCTGGGCCCGAGCCAGACCAGCCACCGTCGAACGCTTGATGATTCGCCCGACCTCCCGCACTGCCTCGAAATCACCGTTGGATGCAATGGGGAAGCCAGCCTCGATGATATCAACCCCCATTTCCTCAAGAACCCGCGCGATTCGGAGCTTTTCCTCATGATTCATCGATGCACCCGGCGACTGCTCGCCGTCGCGCAACGTGGTATCAAAGATCACCACACGCTCGGGCTGCGAGCCGGGGGCGGAGCCGGTGCTGTTAGCTGCGGTAGCGGAGACGACGGACATGGCCAACATGGTCCTTGGCTGGTGACGAATTAACCCCAACGAGATGGCGCAGCGGGCCTCGAGTCAAGGAAAATGGTAGAAATAAACAACATTACCCGACGTCAGTTACGCGCTGGCGCTTGACTTGGCCTTTAACACGGTGACACTGGGGGAGAGTGCGGTCCATAGCGATACATAATCGTACGGTTAAATTTGGGGAATGGTGTCGATGATCGAATCCAGCCTGCTAGGCCTCAGCTCCATCGGGTTCCATCGTATCGCCTACACCGAGTGGGGCGACCCGTTGGCCACCCGAGTCGTGGTCTGCGCCCATGGCCTGACCCGTAATGGCCGCGACTTCGACCGATTGGCCGAGGCTCTGGCCGAGGACGGCATCAGGGTGGTTTGTCCCGACATAGTCGGACGCGGGAAGAGCGACTGGCTCGCCATCCCCGGACTTTACGGCTACCCTCAATACCTCAGCGACATGACGGCCCTGATCGCCCGACTCGGCGTAACAGAGGTGATGTGGGTCGGGACCTCGTTGGGCGGCATTATCGGGATGCTTCTAGCCGCCCAACCGCAAACACCGGTCAAGAGGTTGGTGATGAACGACGTCGGCCCGTTCATACCCCAGGCGGCCCTTGACCGAATCGGAGACTATGTCGGCACTGATCCGGTGTTCGAGGATGCTGCCGGCATTGAAGCCTATCTGCGCTATCTCTATGCCGGGTTCGGTGTGCTGCCCGACGCCTGTTGGCGTCACATGACCGAGTTCAGCACACGGGTCCGCTCTGATGGGCGACTAGGGCTGGCCTATGATCCCGGCATCGGTACGGCCATGAAGGCCAATCCGCTCAACAATTTCGATTTATGGCCAGTGTGGGAACAAGTACGCTGCCCGGTGCTGGCGCTGCACGGAGTAGAATCCGACCTGTTGCGACCCGAAACGGCGAGTGCAATGACCGAACGCGGCCCCAAGGCTCAACTTGTCGACATACCGGCCACCGGCCACGCACCCAGCTTGATGGTTGACGACCAAATCGCCCTGATCCGTCGATTTCTCCTGGAGTGAACAACACTTCGTTAAACGCCTGCGCGTCGGGTTTGACATTAGCCCCGCCCTACGCATATTGTGCGTCTCTTCCCGAAAACGCGGGCGTGCCTTTTCGACGCCCCGTCCCATACTGCGTGTTCAAATGGGACCTATCGGGACAACACCAACCCGGGATGCAACAACCCGGACGCAAGATGGATGAACCATGAGCAAACGCCAGGAATCCAAATTCAAGATCGACCGCCGCCTCAACGTTAATTTGTGGGGCCGCAGCAAAAGCCCGATCAACCGTCGGGCCTATGGACCGGGTCAGCACGGCCAGCGCCGCAAGAAGCCATCGGACTTTGGCCTACAGTTGATGGCCAAGCAAAAACTGAAGGGCTATTATGGCAACATCGGCGAGCGTCAGTTCCGCCGCCTTTATGCCGAGGCAGTGCGCAGACGCGGCGACACCGGCGAGAATCTGATTCAATTGTTGGAGCGCCGTCTCGACGCCGTGGTCTACCGGATGAAGTTCGCGCCGACACCATTTGCAGCACGCCAGTTCGTCAACCACGGACACCTGCTGGTCAACGGCAAGCGCCTCAACATCCCGTCCTATCAGGTCAAGGATGGCGACGTGATCGAGGTGCGCCAGAAGTCCAAGCAGATGGCGGTGATCATGGAGTCGGTGGTTTCGCGTGAGCGTGACGTGCCCGATTACCTCAACGTTGACAAGCAGGCGCTTAAGGGCACCTTCGTACGCGCTCCGGCCGTCGCCGACGTGCCCTATCCGGTCCAGATGGAACCTAACCTAGTGGTCGAATACTACTCACGCTAATCGTCACGACGAAAACGGCACCTGCCGAGCGAGCCGCCCGCCCAGTCGCAGCGGTTCAACTCGGCAGGCCAAGCCAGTTTGGTCATCCGTTTCGATCAGGACGCCGCACACCGTCGCCTCGCCCTCGGCCGGAACCATCCGCTCGCCAGGGAGGCGGCGGGTGAAGCGCGTCACCGACGCTTCCTTTTTCATGCCGATCACGCTGTCATAATCGCCGCACATACCGGCATCGGTCTGGTATCCCGTACCGCCAGCCAGAATCATGGCGTCGGCGGTCGGCACATGGCTGTGAGTGCCGATCACCGCCGAGACCCGTCCGTCCAGATGATGACCCATGGCCATTTTCTCGCTAGTCGCCTCGCCGTGGAAGTCGACCAAGATGGCGCCCAGCCCATCACAACCCAGCCCCCCACCACCCAGCGTATGCAGGCTGAGCAGGCGATCGATAGCGGCAAAAGGATCGTCCAACACCTCCATGAACAGCCGGGCCATAAGGCAGACGACAAGCACCGCTCGCCCATCCGCAGTAGAAACGATTGTGGCACCACGTCCGGGCGTGCCTTCAGGATAATTGAGGGGGCGCAACAGGCGGGGCTCATTGACGATGGCCGCCATGATTTCGCGCTGGTCCCAGACATGATTGCCGGTTGTCAAGCAGTCCACTCCAGCTGCGAACAGTTCGGCCGCCAGCTTGATGGTAATACCGTAACCACCGGCAGCATTCTCGCCATTGACCACCACCAAGTCGGGCCTGAGGTTCTCACGCAACCAGGGCAGGTGTACAATCACTGCGCTGCGGCCGCTACGGCCGACGACATCACCGAGAAAAAGCAGGCGCATGGCAGGTCTCGCAGCATCCAAAAAGCGACATGAGTAACGATGATCGTGGATAATCGCCGGGATTTCAATTCGTCTGCGCTGGAAATGCGCCATTTTCGGTAACAATCCAGTCGAGCCGCTGATCATGGGGCTCGTCAGGCAACGCCGCAACTTCCTGAGCGGCGAAGGCCAGTCCGACCGCCAGCACCGACCCTACCCGCCGCAAGGAAGCTAGCGTGCGGTCATAAAAGCCTGCTCCTTGGCCAAGCCGATGCCCAGCCCGGTCGAAAGCCAGCAGCGGCACCAACACCAACGCCGGGTTGGCCGTGCGCGCCGACTCCACCGGCTCGGGAATGCTGAAGTAACCCGGCACCAACCGTTCGCCAGGTCGCCAGCAACGAAACAACAGCGCCGAGTCGGTATCGGTAACCACCGGCAGGACACAGCCCCAGCCCGACGCGACAAGACGACCAAGCAATGGCCGACAATCCAGCTCACTACCGACCGGCCAATACCCAGCTACCAATAATTCGGCTCCAATTTCAGCCTTGGGCAGCCTCGTCATAAAATCGGCAACCAACACCGCCTCACACACGGAAGCTGCCGCAGCATCACCAGCGAGCGCGTGGGCAGCACTCCGCCTAACTCGCGCCCACCGACGCAAAGCCGGTTTCTTGGCAACTATCTGGGCAACAATAGGACTATCGGCAGCTAATCCGGTAAGGAAGGTGGAAGAAGCCGCCTCGGCCGTTTGCACGTATGATCCCTCCGCGGCCTGCTCTTGCAGGTGGGCACCATGTACCGAAACCAAGGTTCCGGCAGAGACAGCTCCCGGGAGTTGTGATTAAGGCCCCGGGGATTTAGTGCCATACGCACCGCGCAGCAACTTCCGCCGACGATTCTAGGACCGTTCAAGCCGGCTGGCAAGCTCCTCGAGGCGGCGACTGACGGCATCGACCGAAGCGACCGCAGCTTCACGGCCGCCATCTTTGGGAGCCCGGCTGCGCGCCTTGTCCAGCTCCTCAGTAACGTCGAACAACTCGTCGGCCAGCAACAGAGCAGTTAACGCCAGCATATGGGCGTCACTGCCGGTGAGGCCGCTTTCGCTCAACTCCCGCAGCTTTCCACCGACGTAGTCGCCCAATTGCCGGAGTCGCGGCTCCTGACCGGTCTCACAGGACACGGAATACTTACGGCTGCTAAGATATATATCGACGAGGGGCATGGCTGGCTACCGTTCCAGAACCGCGTTAAGTCGTTCGATCGCGCCTTCGAGGCGGGTTGACACCCCCTCGGTCGCCGTCACGGTCCGGGCCTGCTCGGCGCGGACATTCTGCAGCGTCTGACTCAAGCCGGTTCGTTCTTTATCGAAACGATGTTCTCGTGACTCGGCGGCGACCTCCAGCCGTTCGGCGGCCTTGGCAAGACGTTTCAATGCGGCATCGAGGTGATCCATGGCAGGGCGACCAAGCAATCATTGGGACGTTCACACTCTTTAAGCCACTGGAGCGGCGTCCGTCAACAGGTGAAGAAGCTATTGTCTGCGATGATGCAGTGGTATCTTGACAGAATGTGGCCCGCCGCTACCATGTGAAGCATGATGGCGATAAAAAAAGTATCCGGCTTGATGCACGCGGCCCTAACCCTAACTCTTGCCCTAGCCCTAGGCCAATCAGCAACGGCGGCGGCTGGGCAGTTGCGTGACATCCGCTTTGGCCGTCATGATGTGCGGGTTCGCACCGTACTTGATTTCGATGCCGCAGTACCGTTCACCAATGCGGCTGCGGGCGATAGATTGAGCGTTACCATCACTTTACCAGGCACCTTACCCGGCATTAAAATTAAAGCCCCCTCTTCCCACCCGCTCGATGGACTGGAACCGCTCACCAGCTATCAAGTTGACGTCAACGCCTCACCCGCCGCCACCTTGGTGCGATTTATCGGTAACCGTCCGCTGATGATAGTAGCGGCCCATGCCATTGCCCCCGGGCCAGAGTCCAAGCGCCACCGTATCGTAATCGACATCGCCGCCGATTTGACTCCAGCTCCGGACCCAACTCCAACTCCGGACCCAACTCAGGACCCAGCTCCGGACCCGGCTCCGAATCCAACTCCGGACCCAGCTCCGGACCCAGCTCCGGACCCAACTCCAACTCCGAATCCAACTCCGGACCCAGCTCCGGACCCAGCTCCGAATCCAGATGAAGCCGTTGTGCCGCATCGCCGACTTGAAATACCGGACGCACTGAAGCCCGAGTCGTTTCCCCCGCTGCCACCGGCGACAGGACCACGTCCGCCGACTCCCGCCGAAGCGGCCCTGATCAAACGTTTGTTGGCTGAAGCCAAAAAGGCCGAGATCGATAGTCATGGTGCTTCCGATGACGCCAAGGTCATGGCCCTTTACCGACAAGCCGCCGACGCGGGTAGCCCCGTGGGAGCATTCGCGTTGGGCCAAATCTACCGACTAGGGGCTGGCACCGAGCACAGCGACACGCTCGCCGCCTTTTGGTATGGCGAGGCGGCCAGGGCCTATTATCCCCCGGCGGAGATGAATTTTGGAGTAATGCAACTTCGTGGGGTAGGCCTGCACCCAGACCCGATAGCCGGGCTGGCCATGATCAGACGCGCCGCCGCCCATGGCAACGGCCCGGCTCAGGACCTGCTCGAACAAATTTCCCGAGCCCAAACCGGCGCGGACAAGGCGCCGCTGCGATGACCGGCCAAAACTTTACCGGCCCAACCTTTACCGGCCCAACTTTCACCGGCAACAATGTGATCCTGGTGCTGGGAGGTGCCCGTTCGGGCAAAAGCCGCTACGCCGAGCAATTGGCCCTTTCCCGGCCACCACCCCGGCTCTACGTTGCCACCGCTGCGGCCCACGACGCCGAGATGGTTGAACGCATCCGCGAACATAAGCAGCGCCGCGGACCAGCTTGGACCACCCTTGAGGCACCATTAGAACTCGCCGAGGTGCTGCGTCGTCACGGACCCGGCCCAAACGGCACGCTGTTGGTCGACTGCCTGACCTTATGGCTCGCCAACCTGATGGAAGCCGGGCGCGACATCGACGCCGCCACCAAGGAGCTTGTCGACACCTGCGGCTTGGGGCCGAATCGCTCCGGAACGAGCGGTTCCGATGGAGGCACAGTGATCTTCGTTGCCAACGAGGTCGGACTTGGCATCGTCCCCAACAATGCCCTGGCCCGTGCCTTCCGCGATCATGCCGGCCGCCTCAATCAAGCAATGGCGGCCCGTGCCGACCGTGTGGTTTTCATAGCGGCCGGTTTGGCCCTACCGCTTAAAGGGCCACCGATTGGGCTTGAAATAAGCTAGCCGGCCGACAACCTTTGGAGGGTGGTCGTGCAAACTGGCCCCTTCCAGCCGTGCCGTTACTTCGCGTATCATTGCGTGGATTGTTTCACGTACAAGAGACCCAAGCATGAGAGACTTGACCTGACCATGGCCGATTATGACCGAAACCCCGACGAAGGCTCAGCAACGGGCGTGGTGGTCAAAGCCAAGCCCAAGACCAAAAAGCCTTCTATGTATAAGGTCCTGATGCTGAATGACGACTACACTCCGATGGATTTCGTCGTCCACGTGCTTGAGCGATTTTTCAACAAGGACCTGGATCAGGCAACCCAGATAATGCTCAACGTCCATCGTCGTGGCGTCGGGCTGTGCGGGGTCTACACCTATGAAGTAGCTGAGACCAAAGCCACCCAGGTCATGGATTTGGCCCGCCAACATCAGCACCCCTTGCAGTGTACTATCGAAAAGGACTAAGCGCCCCATGCTGTCCCGTCATCTCGAACATAGCCTGCGCCGTGCCCTCGGCTATGCCAACGAGCGTCTTCACGAATATGCAACGCTGGAGCACCTGTTGCTGGCATTGGCCGACGATCATGATGCAATAGCGGTTCTGCGCGCATGTTCGGTTGATGTTGAGCGACTGCGGCGGGGTTTGCTCGACTACATAGACAACGACCTGAGTAATCTTATTTCGAACCGCCCCGAAGATGCCAAACCAACCGCAGGCTTTCAACGGGTACTTCAACGCGCAGCTATCAACGTGCAGTCGTCGGGGCGCGAGGAGGTCACGGGCGCCAACGTTTTGGTGGCGTTATTTTCGGAGCGAGAGAGCCACGCGGTCTATTACCTTCAGGAACAGGAGATGACCCGGTTCGACGCCGTGAATTACATTTCCCACGGTATCGCTAAAGCAACGGGGCAGTCCCAGTCCCGTCGCGTCTCAGGCGTAGACGACGATTCCTGCGCCGAAAAGGTAGTCAAAAAGGGCGGCGAGGCGCTTGGTTCCTATTGCGTCAATCTCAACAAAAAAGCGGAAGCCGGCAAGATCGACCCGCTGATCGGTCGTGAACAGGAGGTCGAGCGCACCATCCAAATCCTGTGCCGTCGCAGCAAGAACAACCCGCTTTATGTCGGCGACCCCGGTGTCGGCAAGACCGCCATCGCTGAAGGGCTGGCCCGCCGCATTGTTTTTGCCGACGTGCCCGATGTATTGTTGAATGCCGTTATTTACGCCCTTGATATGGGTTCCTTGCTGGCCGGCACCCGCTACCGCGGCGATTTCGAGGAGCGGTTAAAGGCGGTTTTGTCTGAACTTGAGGCACTCGACGGCTCGATTTTGTTCATCGACGAGATTCACACGGTGATCGGGGCCGGTGCAACCTCGGGCGGCGCGATGGACGCATCCAATCTGCTGAAACCGGCGCTAGCATCCGGCGCTGTTCGCTGCATCGGCTCAACCACGTACAAAGAGTACCGCAGTCATTTCGAAAAAGACCGCGCGCTAGTCAGGCGCTTCCAAAAGATCGACGTAGCTGAGCCTTCGATAGAGGATGCGATCAAGATATTGCGTGGCCTGAAACCATATTACGAAGAATACCACCGAGTTCGCTATACCAACGAGGCAATTAGGGCAGCGGTAGAGCTGTCGGCCCGCTACATCAGTGACCGCAAGCTCCCCGATAAGGCGATCGACATTATTGATGAGGTCGGAGCGGCCCAAATGCTGGTGGCCGAGGCGAAACGCAAGAAGACCATTTCGGTTAGGGATATCGAGGCAACGGTGGCCAAGATTGCCCGCATTCCACCCAAATCAGTAAGCAAGGATGATCGGGAGGTGCTCGCGCATCTGGAGCGTGATCTTAAGACCTTGGTCTTCGGCCAGGAAAAAGCGATTGCCACCTTGGTCACGGCGATAAAGTTGGCCCGCGCCGGCCTGCGCGAGCCGGAAAAGACCATTGGCAGCTACCTGTTCGCCGGCCCGACCGGCGTTGGCAAGACCGAGGTGGCGCGTCAGTTGGCCCGCGCCCTTGGCATTGAGCTTACCCGTTTCGACATGTCGGAGTACATGGAACGCCATACCGTGTCACGGTTGCTCGGGGCACCGCCGGGCTATGTCGGATTCGATCAGGGGGGACTGCTAACCGATGCCATCGACCAGCATCCTCACTGCGTCTTGCTGCTTGACGAAATCGAGAAAGCCCATCCCGACCTTTTTAACATCTTGTTGCAAGTAATGGATCACGGCAAGCTTACCGACCACAATGGCAAGTCGGTGGACTTTCGTAACGTCATCTTGATCATGACTACCAATGCCGGGGCCGCCGACATGGCCCGCGCGGTGATTGGGTTCGAGCGCACCTTGCGGGTCGGGGATGATCTGGAGGCAATCGACAAGTTGTTCACCCCAGAGTTCCGCAACCGCCTTGACGCAATAATCCCGTTCTCGGCCCTGTCTCCCGAAATAATCGCGATGGTAGTTGACAAGTTTATCATCCAACTGGAAGCCCAGTTGACTGAGCGCAACGTCGTCATCGAACTCGACAGCCAGACTCGAGCTTGGCTCGGCAAGAAGGGCTATGATCCGCTATTTGGCGCACGGCCGCTGGCCCGTGTAATCCAAGAGCACATCAAGAAGCCGCTGGCCGAGGAGTTGCTGTTCGGCCGCCTAGCCCGAGGTGGTTCGGTGCTGGTGACGATCAGAGACGGAAAGCCCAGTTTCGTTTACCCCGAACATGCGCCGCGCGCCCATCAACAAGAAAAAACCTGCGAGCTGGTCGAGTAGCGGTCAAGACGGAATAATCGAGGGCAAGGAATAATCGGTGACGGTCCCCGTTCATCTCAATGTGACACGACAACGGGCGGGGCCATGAATATCATAAGAGCGGCAGGCGCTATCGCAGCAGCCTTGGTGCTGTCGTCTTGCGTCGTCCTTAGCCAAAGTCCCTACTACCCGAGCTACTATCCTACTCGCCCCGGCTATTCCGCCTATGTTCCGGCACCGGTCGTCGTCGGGCCGGTGGTCGGATTTGGTCACGGAAACTTTGGTCATGGGGGCTTTCGCCACAGCGGAGGTCATGGCGGCGGGGGTCACGGAAACTTTGGTCATGGCGGCGGGGGTCACGGAAACTTTGGCCACCACCGTCGCTAGGCCGGGTGGCGTTTCGTTCTAGGGCGTTATGGTGCGGGCGATCCGAAAGCCTAAGAAGGCGCTGCGCATCTGCGGCGTGTCGCGGTCGCGTTGGGCGGAGCGGACGTTGCGTTGGTGGTCAACCCAGGACCCACCGCGAATGACGCGAAACTCGCAGCTCCCGCTAGTCCAGGCGCTGCCGTCGTTGGGGGCACCATCATAGGAGTCGTGCCAGCAATCCTCCACCCATTCGGCGACGTTGCCCAGCAGATCGTAAAGACCGAATCGGTTAACTGAAAACGAACCGACCGGGGCCGGGCGCTGGCCGTCCCAGCGGCTGCCGCAGCCGATACAGTTGGTGAAATTGCGGCCGATACCGGCCCCCCAGGGGCGGGCGGTGGTGGTACCGGATCGCGCGACATATTCCCATTCAGCCTCAGTCAGCAGACGGTACTTTTGTTTAAGGGCACCACTCAGCCAGTCGACATAGGCTTTTGCATCATCCCACGACACGCAGACCACCGGATCGCGATCTATCTGGCCATATCCTGGCATGCGCCAGCTGCGCTCCTCCAGCAGCTTCCACTCCCGGTTTACCGATAGCCAGCATCCGTGCATCTTGCGGCCGGTAGCCAGAACAAACCGCGAGAATTCACCCACCGTAACTTCGTAACGACCGACCGCCAACGCCTCGGTGATTGCTGAATTGTGTTGAGGCCCGGCCCGTCCTCGGAAGCGCGGCAGCACGCCTTCGGCCTCCTCCTCTCCTGAAGCGGCGCCCATAGTAACATTACCGAGCGGCATCACCACCAATTCGGGACAATCGGTGCAATCACGAAACACGGTGCCAACCAGCAGTAGCGGACCGCCCTGAGGTACCACCCCCATGGCAAGCCGGATCGGCGGTGGAGCGCCATCGTTGGCCCGCCCGGCGGTGGATCCTAACGGCACCGCCAGGGCCGCACCGGCAGTAATAAGCACCACGATCAAGCTATACAGCCAAAACCGTACCATCATCAAAACCCCCATGCGCCAGCTCGGCACTCACAGATAGTGTCGTCGGCCCACGCCCATAAATACACGAGAAATCCTTCGCCGCCAACTATGACCAGAAGGCTGATGACGTAAACGTGAACCAGCAATGAAATTCAAAAGCCGCCGCCACGAAACGGCGCGCCGGTCAAGAGAGAAAGAAGATGTGCCAGCATTAGAATTACCACCACGGCGGCAGCGCCCATCACCAACACCGGCGACCACATCCGCACGCGCAAGGGATCAACCTCGCGCCGCGCCTCAAGATTGGACCAGATAAAAGCCAGGGCGGCAAGGATAAGAATGCCCGTAGTTTCCAATAACCCAAGTTCCATGGCACGTCCCCCGCCCTCCAGGCGGCTTTGAGCAGCAACCAATTATACGAAAACATTAGAACCCGAGCACAGTAGACAGCAGCCCCCCGGCCCCAGCACCGCCGCTGCCACCCGCAGCCCCGGCGCTACCAACAGTCTGGCAACCTGATACAAGTGTCAGCAAAACAGCCGCAAGGATAACTTTAATATTGATCATGATTCATCCTGTTGTTTCGGGAAACGACTGCTGTTTGTAATGGCTCTCACGGTACAATAGTCAACGCAACGCGGAAACCAACGCTGGAATTGCGGCTTTCTGTCGGGTAGTTGACTTGATTTGCCAAACGCAAGTCAAGCGGATAGCTGCTCCAAGAACCGCCACGAAGCACGTGCGAAACGCATGTTTCATCATAACAATCATTACACCACTGCCAAACATTCCCCAGCATATCAAAAAGCCCGAAGACATTTTGGCGAAAGCTTCCAACCGGTGCCGTCATCTTATTGTCCCATTGGCTGCCGCAACCATCACAGTTAGCGATATTGTGACCAATTTCATTTCCCCACCAGTACCGTGTCGTCATACCGCCCCTGGCGGCGTATTCCCACTCTGACTTAGTTGGAAGCCGATAGGCCTTCCCGGTCCTAAGCGCCAGCCACTGGACATAAGCCAAAGCATCGCGCCGCGAGACGTTGATCACGGGACGCCGCCCGCGACCCCAGCCCTGATCATCTGGAGTATAGCCATTACAGCCACCCGCCGCAATACACGCATCCCACTCAGCAAATGTTACCACATACTTTCCCAACGCGAAGCGTCCATTCGGCATCCTGACCATCTGGGGTTCGATGCGCCCCTCTGGCAACATTAACTGAGCACTCACGGCGCCGCCCCGGCCGTTGGATGGTGCCGCCAGCACCATATGGGCAAGAGCAGCTGGAGCGAATGAAGCGGCTATGGCGACCGCAAACGCCACAAGCCAGACCGCCCTGACCCCCGCCCTGATCATTTTTAAGCCTTGTTCAAGAACCGTACATCGCGAAATATACCGCAGCCGTCACAATACTGCCATGTTTTCGGGCCACAGCCAAGCGCATAAAGCGGAGAACGCGCCATATTTTAACGAAAATTGGCATCATTGTCGCCCTCAGGGAGCGCGGCCTGACAGCACTCAGTAAAGCTGCAAGTAAGGCCAAAGTAATAAAATCAATTTGACAATAGTTAAATATGATTTACTATATTTAGGCATCAGATAGTTGATGGCGAAGATCTTGTTGTGATTAAGCGCTGGCGATGGTGTTTAAAAACTCAAGTGGCGAAGGCGGCGTGCTCACCAAGTCCGCCTCCGGCACGACAAGCAAGCCCATTGAAATGGCGTTCAACACGGCCTGAACACGGTTCTTTGCGTTTACCTTCCTGAATATGCCGCGAAGATGCAACCTAACCGTTACCTCCTCTACTCCGAGATTTGCGGCGATAATCTTGTTGCTCAGTCCTTCACCCAGCTGATGCAAAACCTCAGTCTCGCGCCGGGTAAGTGTGGTCTGATTGTGAGGTTCAGACTTATCCTCATAATTTATGCATCGTCCATAACAGTATAGCTTAGTAGTTATATAATGCCCCCCCTTAGCGATAAATTTCACAAGTTCTATAAACTGCTCATCCGAAATAGATTTATCAATAAGGCTGATACCACCAATTAAACCGATCTCGCTGATCTGCTCATGTTTTAATCCATTTGATATAATTGCGATGTTAGACAAAGGGGAGATTTCCTTAATACTTGAAATTCTATCAACACAATCACGGCCCAAGACAGCTAAATCTATGATAATGATATCATAGCTGTCCTGCTCATTTACAGCTTGAATCAGCTGTTCATAACTTGGTACAGTTGTAAGCTGTACATCTGAGCCATTATATTTGAAAATAGTCGCAATACCGCCAACATGCAATGCTGCGCTATCGGCTATAAGTACCTTCATCACTACCTCCCAGCGCCAGATTGCAAGTACATTGCTTTCAACTTAATCAAATACATATTTATTGCAGGAGAAGCAGTTTATTCTTCTAGTTGAACCGCATATACTTTCTAACCGCACCAATCCGGTTCCGCACACCCAGTATCCGAAAAACACACTGAAGGCAGACATTGTTCGACATTTCGCTCTCCATCTTTTTTTGCTGCACCCAGTCGCCAGCACGATCTCCAACTGCCCACAGGTTACAACGCAATTTGCATAACTTATCCAAAAATACGATCGATAACCTACTATTAAAGCGATAGGTTTTCTGAAATTATTGTTCAATATCTATATTTATGCCCAAGATTGAAAATTAACCACAAACTGTTGGTTGCTTGGAATGTCATGGCAGCTAAAAATGCTGCGCGCGAACAGCAATCATTGGGTGCATACAATTTATAGTGCGTATAACTATTGGGGAAACTACCACAACTCGCGTAGCCCCCCCCCCCCGCACCGGCAATGCAACTTTTTAGTTGCGGTCCCATTAGAAACCCTCACTATCCAACACCAGAGGCAACCATGCCTCACCCAATGAGTGTCGGCCGATTCGCTGCGATCCGCACCCGGCCTTGCTGCATTGGTGCTAACGTAACGAAAGCTAGGGACGGATCACTAGCCCTCCTCACTAATGCACGAGGTGGAGAGTAGCCGCTTTCTGGACTGATTGAGGCTTGGTTGGCGAATGGTGGTGCCACCACCGCCTAAATGCGTCGGCCGGCAAAGGCGGGGCAATGTAATTGCCCTGTGCCTCGTCGCAACGTTGTTCGCGCACGTAATCTAGCTGTGGCTCAGTCTCGACCCCCTCGGCAACGACCCGAACGTCTAGACTGTGGCCCAGGGCAATGGTGGCGCGGACGATGGCGGCATCGTTCCGGTTGCCGGGGATATTCCTGACAAACGATTTGTCTATTTTGAGTTCGTTTACCGGGAACCGTTGCAGATAAGCGATGGAGGAGTTGCCCGTGCCGAAGTCGTCGATAGAAATCTGCACGCCCAATTCGCCCAGTTGGTTGAGGCGGCGAACGCTGGCATCGCTGTCACCGATAAGAACGCTTTCAGTCAACTCCAGGGTAAGGCTCCGGAAAGGAAAGCCATATTCCGCCATGACCGATGAAATATGGCTGATCAGGTTAGGGTTATGGAACTGTACCGCCGATATGTTTACCGAGACTCCCAGCATGGGCATACCGCTCAACCTCCACGCCATCGCTTGGCGCACGGCTTCGGTCAGCACCCACTCCCCTATGGGCACGATCAGGCCGGACAGCTCGGCGATCGGAATAAAATCGCTAGGCAGCACCTCGCCATAGTCTGCATGCTGCCAACGAAGCAGGGCTTCGACACCGGTAACACCGCTGCTGGATATGTAAATCTTGGGTTGATAGCATAGCGTAAGGCTACCGCTTTCAAATGACTTTCGCAGCCTAGACTCTAGCAATAAACGCTTGTCCGCCTTTTCTCCCTGCGCTTTTGCAAAGAACGATATGACGTTCCTGCCACTTTCCTTGGCAACATACATGGCGTTATCAGCAAATTTCAGTAGCGTCTCAGCATCATGACCATCATCTGGATATAAACTTATCCCGATGCTTGTAGTAATCGAAATTTCGTCAAAAACATTGCCAATTTGGATTGGAGCGGCGATAGCCTCCCGGATACGGCGCGCGACCGCTGCGGCACCGTCAGGGTTAGCGACTTCGCTAAGAATAACGACGAACTCGTCACCACCCAGTCGGCACACAGTTGAACCCTCAGTCAAAACCTCAGTCAAAGATTCGGTTCCGTCGCCGACCTGACGGCAGACGACTTCATCGGAGCGAACGACCGAGGCAATGCGACTGGCAGCCTCGCGAAGCAGTTGATCTCCAGCAGAATGCCCCAAAGAGTCATTAATTTTTTTGAAATGGTCAATGTCGAGAAAAAGTACTGCTACCTTGTGGTGGTACCGCTCCGCCCTGGAGATTACCTTCTCCAATATTGAATACATTGAGACGCGATTTGGCAATCCAGTCAAGCTGTCATGGTAAGCAAGGTAACGGATTCGATCCTCGTCACGTCTACGTTCGGTAACGTCTAGCCAGCAGCCGACCAACTCGGTTGGCTTACTGTGCCCATTATTGACCACCTTTAGTTGGTCTCTTACCCATCGATAGTCACCGCTGGCCGTAAGGACACGGTAAACCATGGCCACCTCCACACCGCCGTCAACCAGTGCATCCAGCGCGCGCTGCCGATTGGGCAAGTCGTCGGGATGGATGTGTTTCTCAAGAAACTTGTCATCAGCAAGATAATGCTCGGAGCGATAACCAAAGACATGCTCAACGTTGTCGCTGACGTAGGTAAGTTCCTGATTTCTCAAACCACTTGAACTATACAGAACCACATTGGTTGAAGACAACAGGCGCTCGACATGCTCCTTAGAGGCTAACAATTCGCGCTCCGAATTCCACTTGGCAGACATTGCCATGGCAAACTGACGCAGCTCGGCGGCATGGAGCGGCTTTTGGCAATAAAGCAACTTGTCGGGCGGAGGGATGCGCTTGGCGATTTCTTCAGGAGGCAGGTCGGAAAAACCGGTGATGATTACAATGTTTGTAAGCGGGTCTAGCGCACGGATGCACTCCCCCAGGGCAATTCCGTCGGGTCCGGGGGGCAGGCGGACATCAATGAAGGCGACCGCGAAAGGCCGTTGCTCACGATTCGCCGCAACCACCGCCTGGATCGCCTCGGCAGCCTGATGACACAGGCACAGGTCGAACGATTCCTCGCAATCATAGGACGATTTATCGCCGAACAGGTCAAACGATAATTCGCTCAGCCGCCGGGCCGTTTCGTCGCCGAAGACCACGCCGTTCGGGCCTCGACTTAGCACGGCGGCATATCCGTTGAGAATCTGGTCATCATCTTCAACAATCAGAACACGCGGCCTGGTTACAGATCCGCCAGATATTAGGTTGCACATGCATCACCTCAAGTTGTAGCTACTACTGACGGCTGTGCTGACAGCGGCAGAAGAATGTGTAATGTCGTTCCCAAACCCGGCCCAGGACTCTCAGCAAAGATTCGTCCACCTACGGCTGCGATGGTGTTTGAACACCAGTGCAGACCAACTCCGCGTCTGCAACCGCCCTTAGTGCTGTAGCCGTTAGTAAATACCAAACAAATGCTATCAGGCTCGATACCTATGCCGTGGTCGGTAATCTGGAGGTCAACGCACTGGCGCATCTCGACTTCCTCGAATTCCTTGAGTTCTGCGCTTATTTCGATGGTGTCGATGGTCTTGCCTGCCGCAACTACCGCCTCAATTGCATTTAAGAGCAAATTATAGACAATGTGCTCCAGCACGAAGCCACTGGTAACGATCGGCGGGCAGGTCTCAAGCGAGGCCGCCAATTCAATCTTAACATCAAGCCCCGGAAACGCCGGAAGAAGCGAAACGGCATCACGCACAGGTCCTATCAGGCTAATTCTTTCAGCCGTCCCAGTCGCCCGGCTAAAGGCATCAAGTTCGCTTAGTACCTTTTCGATCCGGTCTGCCTCCCACATCGCAAAACCCAGCTCCACCCGCATCTGAATATAACGGGAATGCAGATCGCGCACCGCAAGCCTGACGAACTCCGCCGCCTTGTCCCTAATGATCGGGGGGAGATTTCCGGTCAGGATTTTATCCAATGCCTGCCCTACTCTTTCGGGAGCGGTTGAGCTAAAACTCTCGCAAAGGCTGCTAAGGCGCAAAGTTAGCGGTGCCAACTGGTTGCGCAGGTTGTGGAGCACGCCCGACGCCATCAGGGCGATCCCGGTCTGATGGGCATCCATGAGCAATTGCTTGCGGACCTCGGCCAGCGTTTCCAGCGCCCTTTGGAACTCGCGACTAAGGATGCCCAGTTCATCGCTGCGGTCAAGTTCCAGCCCGCGACCCGCGACTCCATGGCTACCGATCCGGACAACCTTACTGGTCAAGTCAACCAAGGGGCCGATCAGCATCCATTGCAGCACGGCTGCCAGAACGCCGACTACGACAAGGCCGGAAAGCGCAATACCCATAGCTGCATAAGTGAGCGTAGTCATGCCAAGCTGTGTTATATCTCTCGGAATGGCTATGCTCACCTCTAGAAACGGCATTCCAAGCAAACTCTTGATTACACAAAGCACTGTCAGCCGCGTGCCGTCACCGCCGATCAGTATGTTCGGCTCCAAGATGTGGGTGTCGAGTGTCACGGCGACAACGCCATGCGGAGTATCACGGTCAACGACACTTATCCCGATGTCAACATCTGACCTTACCCGCAGAGTGGAAATCAAGTTATCATCCAAAAGACGCCCCATAACCAACCGTCCGACCGCCTTACCATCGCCCGTCGTCTTGCGTATTGGACGCGAAACCATCAACAACGGGCCGCGCGGACTCGCCATCAAGCCCGAGATGGGCTCAGTCGTGGAATCCGATGGGGTTAAGATATGGCCCTGGTCAATCTGCAAGAGCAAAGCGCTGGCGGACGAAACTTCGTTGCCTGAATCGTCGAATACTCGCTCGTACCTAGCTTGCCCTCCCGTCCCCTCAATGTAAATGATGTTTACACCAAGATTCTTGACAGAAGACGGCGTGAAATTACGCTCGATGAAAGTAGCGTTGCCTGATATTACATACTCATATGCATCATCCCAGTCAGCGTAGTCCGCCACAGTTAGGGCGAGGCTCGCTATTTCCGTCCTGATTGCGTTTATCGCCCGCTCGGCATGGCGAATAGCCTTGTCATGCTCCATGCGAACGAATGTCGGATAAACGGCGGCCCTCAGAACGAGGATGTTGGTGACTGCCGACAGCGCAACAGCAACAATCATTATGCAGACAAACTTGAGGTGAATTTTCACAACTTCCTCCGCTGTGTCTCAAGTTTCGGGTTTGCCGCCTCAAGCCGCACAAGCTAAGGGACAAGCCAAGATGGAAGGTTTATTGATCAGGAGAAAACCGTCGCAACCATCGTGCAAGTGCGCGATGTTGTCGTATCCCAGATGACGGAGACGAGCGCGTACAAAGCCGGTTCCAACCACCAGATGAACATTGTTGAAATTTACCAACGCCCGCATTGCCAGCACCCAGATCAGCCTCTCTGCGGCAGCATCAAACCGCATCAGACGGTCGATACAGATGACAACGATTCCCGATCTGTGGCCATTTACCAGCGAATGAATATTCCGGCAAATATCCTTATCTGCGGCCGACACGCTGCCCATCATATATATCATCATAGTGTTAACATAGCTGCGGTTAATTATATTTGCCATTACCTCAAGCTTCTGGCCACGCTTGGCAAAGAGCGGTGCATTATTAATTGTCATCACGACCCCCGCTAGTTAATCATTATTATCAGTGACAAAACGTGTCGGCTAGGTATTACCCAACCCGCGACTATGCTGACCATTACCACCAGCGCCAGCGCTAACCTTGGCGACTGCGCGCCGAGCCATCACAAACAATTCGTTCATCCTGGCTTCACTGGCCTTTCCTACTAAGTCACAAAAAAGGGCAAGCCACACAGCAACGGCAACACTAGGTGGTGGCAGTCCGCGTGTTTCAGCCAGTTCTGGTATCTTTGAGACGATCTCGTCGGCGAGCGCCTCGCAAGGTGCCCCTATCGACGGGGTGCCACCAAATTCGAATGACGCGACCATGGCGCGCCTCTCTTTCTCAGAGGATACAGGTCTTCTGGCTCATCACGGCTCACCACAGGACCAAAACACTCTGCGGCGGAAAATAAAGAATAACGGCTGTACCGCCACCCGGTAGACTAGCGACTCGGATACTGCCACCGTGCATCAGCATCCTCGCCTGAACCAATAACAACAAGGGGGTTTGCATACCGCGCTGATGGTGGCGGTGTTCATATCGTTCACAAGATGCGCGCACCGACAAAACCGTGTCGGGTGGAATGCGGTATCCGGCATCGGTAATTGAAATATAGACGCCACCACGAGAACTAGCTAATGACATAGCAGTGACCTTCCCGCTACCTGATGAGCGCTTTATGGCGTCATCCACCAAGCTGATCAGTATAGCAGCAAAAACTTGCTCATCGGACCATACAACTCGGGCTCCGTCACCGACTGTAAATTCCAAAGTAACACC
Source organism: Rhodospirillaceae bacterium (assembly GCA_037135115.1). Taxonomy (GTDB): domain Bacteria; phylum Pseudomonadota; class Alphaproteobacteria; order Azospirillales; family Azospirillaceae; genus BOG-933. The sequence continues at coordinate 8,430 of JBAXKX010000001.1, read as the reverse complement.
GGCCCGCTCCGCTTGTTCAATAAACATCCAGCGCAGCGCCAGGAAAGCTTCCTGAAGATCGACCTCTTGGGGCGCTATATTCAATCGCCCAGCATCAACATCCGCTACGTCTTCGACTATGGTGGCGGCATTCCCGGTAGGACGCTGGAACTGGTTCATATCAGGCATAATGTGGTCTCCTGTTGTCTGGCGCACCAGCAATGCGGTGGCGGCATGACCGAAACAAGTCCATCTAAGCGGCGAAGATTTCACACTGATTACTTTAACATTGATCACATTGATGATACGGACTGTACTTAGTGATTATTCACGTATCAACTGGCCCTCAACATGGAACTCCACCATAGTCTTATCCACCTAGACCGAACTTCACAACGATATCACAAGTAACCCGTGAGGGAATGCTGCCATACGGATACGTGACATGCAGAGTCCGATACATGGCTGCCCAAAGGCACTATCTGCCCGAATAAGTCCCGCATTGCCGATATATCGGCGCGTCGCGCACGGTTGTAGTGAGCAGGCACACCAGCACGCTGTCGGTTTCCGCCAACCAGTCCGACTGGATCACCACCTCCGGCCGTGACCAGTGTTTCTAGGGTGCTCATCATGGCTTTCTGGAACCGGTCGCGGATAGCCTCGTCATCACCAGCTGCGGCATAACCCGACCAAGCCATTTCGTTTCGCATCAAGAAACCTATTTGCAGATCTGCGAGGCTTGCAGCTGCGACACTGAGCACAATATCAGACATTGCGGCTGCGTTCTATAGCACCGCCTGACGTGAGCCATACACCCTCGGAAAGTTTGGTTGCGCTGCGGCGCTTTGCCACACCTGCGTGTTCGCACTCGCGGTAAAATGAGTGATATATTATCATAAGTTTTATAGATCGTCGGCCGGGGGGAGATGTTCATGTACGCAGCACGGTTCGCATCACGGGTTTTGGGTTCGGTGAAGCACAGTGTCGCGTTGATAGTCTTCCTAACCTGCACTGGATGTGCCGGGACGGTTCCGCTGACCGGGACTGCTTCGCTCACTGGAACGTTACCTCCATCCACCAAGATGGCCGATGGGGTGGTGGTGCCGGGTGGTTTCCCAGCGGGGTATCTTGATTTCTGTCGGCGTCACGCGGCGTACTGCCAATCGCCGCAGAACTCGGAAGCTGTTCCGGTCGTCAGTGTTAGCGGGGCGTTGGCTGAAAGTCTCAACGAGATCAATCGCACTACAAACCAGGAGATCGCCCGGACCACAGACCGTGAAGCCTTTGGCAAGGATCAGTATTGGGAACCCGCTCGCACGAAGGGGGACTGCAAGGCCATTGCATTGCGTAAGATGGAAAAGTTGTTGGCCCTGGGACTTCCCCGTTCCGCGCTCCGCCTGGCGGTGGCGCGCACCGAGGCGGGTGCTGGGCATGCGGTATTGACCATTGATACCGCAGAAGGAACGTATGTACTCGACAGTCGGTTCGCTCAAATGCGAGATTGGGCTAGCCTGCCTTACACGATGTGGACACGAGAGCATCTTCATGCCGCCGGGTGGGATTTTCCACCTCTGGACGCCTCTGGAAAGGTTCATGAAATTACCCTCGCGTCCAAGTTATAGGCGTTCGCGGTTATCGCATTATGGCGCTTTGCTCACCACGGCGTAAATGACTTGATGCGTGCTGTCCGGCCCGGTGATCGGAATGAGGGCGGCTGCGGGCACCTCGTCGCCGCGAAGTTTGGCCGAAAGGGGAACCAACGCACCGAAGATGATCCGCTTTAGCCATCTTTTGCCGCGCAGGGTACGTGGAATCAAGCCCCACCGGGCGGCAAGTGCTTTTATCGGGCGCAGCCTTCGGGGCCAAGGACCCAACTCGGAAACTGGATGTCCGCCAAAGACTTGCGTGCTCAGCCCGTACTGGAAGCAAAGCGCGCTCAGTTCGACGGCATTATGATATCGGGTGGCCGAGGGGCACGGATTAAAATCATACAGGTCCTTGTTGGCGGTGGTGATCAGGATGTGACCGCCGGGACGCAGCACGCGGGCGCACTCTTCGACGACCCGGGCGGGGTCGGCCATATAATATAACGCCTCAAAAATGATGACCACGTCGAGTGAGCGGTCCGGGTAGGGCAAATCATGAGCATCCAGGTGGCGGAAGGCGATCCAGTCGCCGTAAACACGCTTGGCGGTGGCCAGATTGTCAGGCTCTATATCGCCGGCGTTCAGCGTTCGGCAGACGGCGGCGATGATGCCTAAGCCGCACCCCGCGCCGCAGGCGATTTCCAAAACATCGCGCCCTTCGCAATAGGACCGCGCCCAGATATAGCGCTGGACCATTCGTTGTCGTTGCTGTCGGCTGACTGGCTCCGCCGCGCTTTCGGTAACGTCAGTGAAGGTTCGGCGGGTCAGATCATGCCAATGCCCCTCCAGGCCTTGGATGTTGTCGCGAATATGACAGTTGTTCCAGGCATGAGCACGCGCCGCCTGTCCAAGCCGAAGGCGCGACGCCGGCTGATCGGCCAAAGACATCATGGCGCGGGCCAGTTGGTCGGGTGCGTTCGGCTCGACTATCAAGCCGGTGCGTCCATCCTCTATCAAATCAGGGATACTGCCGACGCGGGTTGCGATCACGGGCTTGCCCAGAGCCATGGCCTCGATCACGGCCTTTGGTACCCCCTCTTCCAGGGACGGATGGATCAGAGCGTCCATCACCGCGACGATTTGGTAGACGTCGGCTCGCCAGCCCAAAAAGCGAATGTCGGGGAGGCTAAGCCTCGTAATCGTGGCTTCGAGTTCCGCCTTGTAACTCTCGTACGCCAAAATGCCATGATCCCCAACCACGTACAGCGCGACGGCGCGACCATCGCCATGTAGCCGAGCACAAGCATCAACCAGGATGTGCAGGCCCTTCGCTGGGCTGACCTGACCGACCGCGACGACGTTAAGGCGATCCGAGCGCAAATTCAGCTCTCGTCGCAACTCGGTGTGATCCTCCATTTCCGCCGCCGCGACATCGTCAAGATCGATGCCGTTGCCGAGAATGGCGGTTTTGTCGGATAAGCGACGGCGCAGCCAGGGATAACGGCGATCCCGGTTGGCGCCGCCCTGGAACAAAATACGCCGCGCCACCACGAAGCCAAAGGCGTCGAGCAGGGGGTTGGCGAGTTGGCCTTTCACGTACCAAAGTATCGGGGTCCCGGTGAGGCGGGCGGCAAGGCCGATGGTGAGCACCGCACGGATGCTGTGGCACTGCACAAGGTCAAAGCGCTCTGCTCTGAGATAGGCGTGAAGCGCGGCGGTATAGCGAAGAATGCCGGCCGCCGCCGCTAGGGGGGAGAACACGCCTCGGAGCAGTCCCCCGCCATGGGTCAGCAGTATATCGGGAGGCGGTAAAACGTCGCAAACGATGCCATCGTCGCGGGCCTCACCAAGAAAAGCGACATCACGAGGCGACAAGATACGTAGTGTATGCCGGTCACGGTGATGCCAGCGAATGATACTTTTAATGTACCGCATGTTGCCATAGATACGGTCAAATAGATACGGCTCGAACAACAGGACGTTGGTCATAGGATATGGGGCCTTGAGACACCCTCTGGTCTCGCTGGGTCGACGCGCTCCAGCAGGAAAACACTTTCAGACGATAGCGGTGGGGCCACTGCCCAGCGTGCGACCACGCGCAATCCGACAGCACGAAAATCCTCCCATAGCGCCTCCAGGCTCACCGGTGCTGGCGCCGACTGGAAGCCGGGCCGCAGCGCCTTGATCAGGCCCAGTTTCAAGCGGCGGGCCGGGCCATCGAGCGAAAACGAAGCGATAAGATAGCGCTGGCTGCACCGCCTCAGAGCCGTCAAGGCCAGCCGACGTTCGGCGTCAGGCAGTCGATGGAAGAACCCGATCACGACCACACAGTCAAACGTGTCAGCGAGAAACGGCGGCGTCAGCGCATCGGCAGCGACGAACAGGGTGTTATTTCGCGGGGCATAGCGGGAGCGGGCCAGCCTAAGCATTTCCGACGAGACGTCGGCGGCCACCACGGTCACCGGCGCGGCGGCGAAGGTTTGGGCGAGAACCCCGGTGCCACAGGGCAGGTCGAGCACTCGGGCGCTGGTGGGCAACTGGCAGCGACGCAAGGCGCGGCCAACTAGATGGCATTCACGCGCCATGGTCCAGCCCATCCAGGTCCAGCCCCGCAGTTGTCGATCATAGGCGGCGACGCGCAGGCCGGAGCGATAAGCTTCCCGCGTCTCCTCCCGATACTCAGCGCTGTCAGCCACGTTCAAACGCCTCCGAGAGATCACCAAGCCACGACTGGAAGAAGGGGTCGATATAGGCGCGGCGCAGCGTGAACTTCAAACTCGCCGGCCAAGGCTTGAGCGCGAGCGCGGTATGGGCCATCAGCCACATACGGGCACATTCCTTGAGGTGGTGGAGGCGAGTTCCGGCGGGTTCGCCATCCGGCCCGAAATAACCGCGACAGACCGCGTCCAAAAAGCGGCGGTCCGGTTCCAGGCGAGCGAAGAACGAAAGGCGCCCCCAATACAGCAACTTAAGTGTTGCCTGAAACCGAGCAAAATCAGCAAAAGGTGAATCCGGACGCAGACGCCCGGGGTCGAACAGGTGCAGATCACCCTGATCGTCGATCACAATATTACGCAGGTCAAGCCCCTTGAGGGTATCGCACAAAGGCTGGGTCCGAAGGGCCTGTTCAAGGCGCGGCTCGGCGGCGAGCCGGGACAGTCGGCCTAACGCCGCCGGCCCGACACCGTGTCGCGCCAGCGCGGTTGTATAGGATTGGAGCTTGACGGCAAGACGATTGGCGTCAGGGTGGGGGGCGTCAGGGTGGCCCGGTTGCCTGGTTGTCCAATGAAACTGGGCCAAGCTGCGCCCGAACCGCTCAAGAGCGTCGATTCCACGCTCTATATCACGGGCGTAACCGAATTTCAGCGCGAGGTCGATGCCCCTCAACCAAACCGAAAAATCCTGACCAAAAGCCCGTTTGGTGATCAAAGCGTTGAACTCGGGCAGGTAGCCGAGCAGCCGGACATAGGATACGCCGAAGGTGTCCGGCCAATCAGTCTCCAGTCGTTCCAGGCTGTGGCACTCGCGGCTGGCCATGATCCGGTCCTGGTCACCAATGTCCTTGATATCCGACAGCGAGACATCTTGTTTGGGTAGCTTGATGTAAATGCCGGAAAGTTGAGGCTCGTTACGTTGTTCAAGTCCGATGCAGAAGGAGAAATCGTGAATCTCAAGAGGGCCGACCACAACATTGCTGCTAGTTGCTGACATGTAATCGCGTATCACGCAGTTGACAAGTCGCTGGACCAGTTCATCGTTAGACCACCCCTCGCCGAAAGTCTCGGGGTTCATTTCTTAGTCGCGGCTTCCGGTCGTGGTGTGCTCCGCCATTGGCTGCTGGATCATTGGCACGAAGGCGTTGGTTTGGGGTGTTGCGGCCGACTGCCGCGCCTGAGGAATCAGCGTACTGGTGAGCGGGGTTGTGGCCTGTGTGATCTGGGGTATCTGGGGAAGCGACAGGGCGGGTGCAGCGAGCGCTGCTATCGGTGCCTGCTGAACCGCCTGTTGGGCCTGAATCGCCAGCGCCGAAACCGGGATCGAGGTGGCGGCGGAAACGGAGGCCATAACCGCGCTCGCTTGCTGAGGTGCCGCCTGGGACACGGCGTAGGCAACACTGCCTGCCTGAGCCGGCACGGCGGTGGCGACGGCCGACGCGATGGTGGTAGCCTGAGCCGGCACGGCAGTGGCGACAGCCGACGCGATGACGGTAGCTTGAACCGGCACGGCAGTGGCGACAGCGGACGCGATAGTGGTAGCCTGAGCCGGCACGGCGGTGGCGACGGCCGACGCGATGTCCATGGCCTGTCGCGGAAACCCAACAGAGACGGCGGCGGCGATCGCCGCAGCTTGATCCGGGACAGTTCTGGACGCACTGGCGGCGACCGCGACCATCATTTGCGCCATCGCAGCCGCACGGCCGGGATCAGCGGTCTCGATCGCCTGAGCCGCTGACGTCGCTGCCCCGGCAATTGCGGCTGCCAGTAATGGATTCTTTGAGATCAAAACGCCAATCGCCATGGAATTTCCATCGCGTACCGCTGCGATAATACTGCCGTGAACCTCATCGGAAATCCGGGCGACAGCTTGTGCGGCGGCCGGACCAGCGACGAGCTGTCCCGCCAGCAGGACTAAAAGCGCGGCGAAACCACGCAAAAGCGCCATCATGGCTTCCATCCTCCCCTGACCAACGACGATATCGCTATAGAAGAATAAAGGAGAATCCCGTGACGGTCAACCGATTTGAGATTTTTACAATAGCGCGCATTTCCTTATTGGCGCTCTCAATTAAACATGTTAAGAATAAGGACGTAGTAATCAGGGGAATTAGGAAACCTTGTGATTCTTCGAGGATAGGATATGATGAAGTTCGCATGGATAGCGGGACGGCATATTGACGCAACCACCGCGCGAGCTAATGATGCCAAAGTATCCACCCTGGAATTCCGCCGGTCTTTCGATGTCGCGGCCGCATTCGTTGGGTTGACAGTGTGCGCACCGGTCTTGGCGGCTGCGATGGTTGCGGTCTGGTTTAGTGATGGTGGTGCGCCGCTGTTCTTTCAGGCTCGCGTGGGTAAAGATGGGCTACCTTTTCGGCTGGTCAAGCTGCGAACCATGGTGGTTGGCACCGGTCGCTGTGGGACTAATTCGACCGCTGCGGATGACCCGCGCTTGACCCGAGTCGGCCGGTGGCTAAGGGCCAACAAACTGGATGAGCTGCCGCAATTGTGGAACATTTTGGTTGGAGACATGGCACTGGTCGGTCCTCGCCCCCAGATCGAATCGGAGGTCCAACGCTATACCGAGGCTGAACGCGGGCTGTTGGCTTTACGGCCGGGAATGACCGATTTCGCTTCCATCGTCTTTGCCGACGAGTCGGCCATCCTGCGATACTCCGATGACCCCGACCGTGACTATGACCTGTTGATCAGACCGTGGAAAAGCGGACTGGGGCTTTATTATGTGACTGTGCGCTCGGTCGGGCTGGACCTCGCTCTGATTGTCCTGACCATAGCCGTGTGCGTTTGGCGCCCACTGGGGTTGCGAGGGTTGTCCTGGCTTCTACGCCGACTCGACGCTCCAGATGATTTGGTCATGGTCGCTCGGCGCGACCAGCCCCTGCGGGCGGTCACCCCTCCGATCCCCCTCTCCGCTCCTGTCAGTTGGCCTTAAGGAAGGCGATAAGCGCTTTGCGTTCTATGGCGCTCTTAATACCTGGAAAAATCATTTTGGTACCGAGCACGAATATCCTTGGATCGACCAAATACGAATTCAAATTTTCTTCGGTCCAGATAAAGTGTGATGCCGTATTGGCGGACGAGTAGCTGAAATCAGGCACCTGTCCGACCGCTCTCCCAACCACACCATGAAGGTTCGGTCCAACGTGGTTGGTTTTTTGGCTTGGCAATGCGTGACAGGCGAGACAATATCTTTTGAAAACCTTTTCACCCATGGCAAGCTCGTCGGAGAAAGCTCTACCACCGACGCTCATCATCAGCAAAGAGGCGGTTATGCCAAAGAAAAAATTCAGCCAATTTTTCATTCCGTTCTTTTCCTATTGATCGCCGCGACATCGACATGCCATAATTTTACCGGAAACCTCATAAACAGCACAAATCTTTGTACACCACCCACCGCGACGGCGGAAGCGATACATTCGAACTTAATGGATCAAGGCTGGGCGTTTCCAATGTGCGGAAATTAGCAAAGATTTTTCCATCGCGAGATACCTATCTGGTATGATTAGAATAATGCACTGATAAAATAACTAGTAGGTTTATCGAGGTTTCATGGCGCAGCATTGTGGATGTAAGCGCGTGTGTGTGGGGGGGGGGTGACAACCCCCGATTGTGCAGATGACGCTGATGGCGTTAATACCCACGCGCTAGCACATCAAATACGGTTGCTTGCCTTACATATGGTCAGCCGTGGCGGAGCTTCACACATTGGTTCCGTGTTCTCGGCCGCTGACATTATCGCGGTGCTTTATGGCAGAATACTAAACGTCGAGCCGAGCGCACCGAAAAAGCCGGACCGGGATCGCTTTATCATGAGCAAGGGGCACGCTTGCGCGGGAGTCTATGCCGTGCTGGCCGCGCGCGGCTTTTTCCCCGAGTCGGTGCTTGACACCTTCTATCAAGACAATTCGTCATTGTGCGGCCATATGTGTCATCGCGCCGCGCCCGGTATTGAATTATCAACTGGGTCCTTGGGTCACGGCTTGCCGGTGGCCTGTGGAATGGCGTATGCCGCGAAACTTGCCAGTAAAAAGCACCGTGTAATTGTCTTGTCAGGTGACGGTGAATGCAATGAATGAGGTGGTCCCCAATTTTCGGACAGCTGACGATGAGAGGGTCCTGCTCCTATA